>JAHWKM010000004.1 GCA_019347895.1 Candidatus Parcubacteria bacterium
AACGGGTACGTCTGACAGCAAAGGCTTTACAACATCTTGAAAAACCGTATCGGATAAACTGGCCCCAATATCAATAATTGGGCAGATAATCCAACTCATCGGGTTTAATAATTTAATATCGCAGTTCGCCAGCTCGCTTTCTCCCGGGTCATCGGCTTCGTCTGCTTTAGCGGCTTCCCTCTGCGCCGCCGCTCTCTCCGAACTTCTCGCTGCCGCTCCTGCATCCCAGCCCGCTCTGCAGGCTCGTATATCGTACACGGCGTTATTACAGGCGTCTTCTTTGCTCATGCCTTTCAGTCCAACCGCATATCCACGATAACAATCGATGGAAGCACCCTCATCTTTGGCTTCCTTGCAGGCTGCTTCGGCTCCACGCCGGGTGTCATCGGTGTCCCTTGTAGCCACCCCGTCAGCATAAACTTTATTCGCGTTTCCCCTCTTCCACAAGTCCTGTTCAAACTTGTTATAATTTGGCTTTGGACGGTTTAAATACCCTGCAACAAATGTCTCTTTACATAGCTTGTCATCCATGTCGCTTTGAACACCAAGAGAAGACCTTGGACAGTCATTGCCGTCATTATCGCTAACATATGCATCACCAGCCCGGTTGGCCGCTTGCTCTAGATTGCTTTGGGCAAAGGCCTTGGGTCTCACTGGATTAGCCAATCCGATGAACGAGGTAAACATAGAAAATGTGACTACGGCCGCCGCCGCTACGATCCAAGAGCGCTTATTAAGCAGTTTTTGTTTTAGGCGTTTTGGGTTCATATCACGATACTTTCATGCTTTATCTTAGAACATTACCGTCAACAAATAAACACTAGCGGCTTCTAATGGCGACATACAGTACTAATTGTGCTTGTGAATTTTGGGCATTTGTTTGATAATGTAATCAAGTAACTGCAAAAAACAAAATGGTACAAAACATTATAAACTACAAACTTTTTAAACAACGCTTTTTAGCCTTTGTGCTGGCACTCTTTGCAGGCGTTGCGCTGGCGGGAGTTTTACCGCCGGAAGTTCTGGCTCAAGCTAAGACAGAAAATGTCCAATTAGCCCAGGCCGGCTCGGATTATCGGTTTAAGGACGATCAAAAAAGGGCGCAAACGGCGGCCGAGGAGTTTTGCGGCAAAGGCGACGGTCCGCTCAGGCGTGCTTGCCGCCAAGGTTATCGTGCCGGTTACGCCGGCGGTAAAAACAAGCAGCAAGCCTGCGACTCCAGCCAATATAACCAAGCACAAAAGACTCGCTGTGCCCGAGGCTATGACGCGGGAAGAGCCAAAAGCGGAGCCGGCTCCGGCTCTAGCAGTGGCCCAGGCCGTAAGGGAGACTATATATGCGGTACTTACGGTGACCCGGACAGAAACGTTAGGACCAAATTTGACTTCGGCTGCCTGGGCACGGCTTTTGCCAAGAGTCCCGGCAGTTTTCCGGCCAGCTCCAAAAACCTCAGCCCGATACTTGATTTCGCCTACGCCATCATCAGGTTTTTGTCTGTCGGCGTCGGCATTGCCATAACTATTGCCATGATACTCGCGGGCATACAATACAGCGCTTCCGAGGGCAACGCCGAAGCGTCCACCAAGGCCAAGAAACATATCCAAAGCGCCGTAGCCGGTCTGGTCCTCTATATATTCGCCTGGTCGATTCTGCAATTCTTGATTCCGGGAGGAGTATTTAAATAAATGTTTAGTCTTTTATACACTCAAGCCGCAGCCCTATTCGCTCAAGCTAACTCGGCCTGCACTAACAGTTTTTTGGGCATTCCTACATGGTTTAAATATTTAAAAACCGTCCCGTCTAACCAGTGCACGCCGGAACTTAGAGGCCTCAACGACATCTGGCTGATAGGCTTGGCCGTGGTGGAAATTCTAACTAGAGTCGCGGTACTTGTGGCCATAGCATTTATAGTCTATGCCGGTATAAAATACAGTAATTCGCGGGCTAACGCCGAGAAGGTTAACTCCGCTAAGTTTACTCTCCAGGACGCGTTTGTCGGACTGGCTATATCCATTGTGGCTACAGCGGCAGTAAGCTTTATAGCGGAAAGGTTGACGCAGGGATGATAGGTTTTATTAAGATATTGGCCCAAGGCCGTCAGCTCAAACCTAAGAATTGCGGCGAGGGCCAAAGTGATGCCTTCAACCCCGGCCGAAATCCGGAATGTCTGACCAATTTACCCGGGGTTTCAGCAAACACTTCCAATCTCCAGCTAGGCTTAAGTATTGTATTTGGCGTGGCTGCGAGCATCGCCCTGGTCAGCCTTGTAATCGCCGCGCTTAATTACGCCACGGCCGCCACGGATCATGAGAAAATTATCAGGAGCCGCAAGAACATTATATTTTCGCTGATAGGGCTGGCGATCGCTTTGTCCGCCGAAGTTATGGTATTAACTGTGCTGGATAATATATAAACAATGAAAAAGATAATTCTTAGCGTCATAGCCTTAGTCATTTTAGTTCTGCCGTCTGCCGCTATCGCTCAGTCTGTTGATATAAACAGAGATGTCTGCCGGAATGCGCCCGCCACCCGCGTAGACCCGACGCTTTGCCGGGACCGGGTTGGAAATTCCAAAGACCCTAAACAAAACCCGATTTACGGGCCCAACAGCATAGTGACCAAAGCTGTAAATATTCTTTCCATGGTGGTAGGCGTGGCCGCAGTTATTTTTATAATAGTAGGCGGCTTTAGATACATTATTTCCGGCAGCAATCCCGAGGAAGTTAACAAGGCCCGCGAATATATTATTTATGCCCTGGTGGCATTGATACTGGTCGCGGTTGCCCAGCTAATAATTAGGTATGCGCTTACGCAAATAGATTAGAATATAAATATGAAACTGCATTACACATATCAATTTAAAAAACTAACGGCTGCTCTAGCTTTGGCTCTGCTGCTTATGGCTGCCTTTTTCTCGCCGTTGGCCAGCGCCCAGTTATTTCCAGGCTCAAAAGGCGATGCCTGCTCGGCCGTAGGCGCGGCCAACAGCAAGGGCAATTGCGACCAGAAAGCACTAAACGCCAGCTCTAAAAGCCTCAGCCAAACTCTGTCTAACGTTATAAACGTCCTTTCCATACTAGTGGGTATAGCCGCCGTCATCATGCTGATTATCAGCGGCCTTAGATACGTGGTTTCCGGCGGGGATTCGGGGGGTATTACCTCGGCCAAACATACCTTTATTTACGCCTTGGTAGGCTTAATAATTGTCGCTTTGGCGCAAGCGATAGTGAAGTACGTATTAAACCGGATTTGATTGCGCTGGCGTTCCCCTTATGGTATATATAAATTAGTAAACAACACCAAGGAAAAAATATGATAAAAAGAATTAGACAAAATTTAATAACCAGCCTGGCAGGGGTATTTGCCCTTAGCCTATTCGCGTTGCCGGTTTTTGCCGGCCAAACAACCTTCGCTCAAGATAGCTATCTTCAAAATAGCCTTTGCCAGGGCGGAGCAAACATTACCGAGAATCCTCTTAGAGGCAAAAATGCCGGGGTTGACTGCCAGAATGCGACACGTGACGCCGATGAGCAGCTTAACAATCTAATCCGTCAAGTGATAAATGTCTTCTCTATTATCGTCGGCGTGGTAGCCGTGATCATGATTATCTACGGCGGCTTCCGCTATATTACTTCCGGCGGGGATTCGGGCAATGTCGGTACGGCTAAGAACACCATACTTTACGCCATAATCGGACTAGTTCTAGTGGCTTTGGCGCAGTTTATCGTCAAATTCGTGCTCAACAGAACCACTATATAGTGCTGGATCAAAAAGAATGTTTCATCACTTCCTTAATTCAGGGATAAAATTTCAAAAAACGTTTGTCGGTATTGCCGTTTTAGGAATGGTATTTGCCGGGCTGATAAGTTTTATGCCGGCCTCGGCCAGCGCCCAGAAGACCGGCGAGCTTTGCAGCGGCGCCAATCTCGATCTGGGCAATAACAAAAGAAGCTGCCAAACTAGGTCCGGTGTTTCCACAACCAAAGGGGGGAAGCTTTGTGATGGCCAGGCCTGCAGCGACAGAGCCCTTAACAATTTGATTAGGCAGGTTGTCAACGTCTTTTCTATCATAGTCGGCGTGGTAGCCGTGATCATGATTATCTACGGCGGCTTCCGCTACGTTGCTTCCGGCGGAGAGTCCGGCAATATCAGCACGGCCAAAAATACCTTGATTTATGCTTTGGTCGGCCTGATTATCGTGGCTCTGGCGCAGGTGATAGTCAAATTCGTGCTTAACAGAGTAACCTCCTAGCTGATTTGAACCTTTATTTACCTTAACAGGATTTTCGGTGGCCTTAATCAACAATAGACAGTAGACCAGTACTCCAGCAAACCGGATATTTGCAAAAACCTTTTGCAATATCTAGTTAACTTATTGTATTTGTATCTTTTTAACGGTGTCTTGTTTGACTTTGGTAAATTTAATTGTCAGTACGCCGTCTTTTAGGCCGGCTTCTATCTCTTCTTCCTTAACAGGAACAGGCAGAGCAATACTGCGGCTGAATTCGCCCCAATAGCACTCCTGTACAAAGTAATTCTCTACTTCTTCTTCGCTGCCTGCGCTTAGCGTACCGCGAATACTCAGGGTATTATCAGAAATACTTACGTCCAGGTCGTCTTTGTTAACGCCGGCGGTCCGGGCTTTTACGACTAGTTTTTCTTTGGTTTCGTAGACGTCGACGGCCAATTGGCCGGGAACAGCGTCTTCTTCCTCCCACTCGTCATCGGCCGGCGCAGCCGCAGCTTGCCCGTCATTGCTAGTTGCTGGAGCCAAATCATCGTCGCCTAAAAAGGCTGCCGTTAGCTCATCTTCCATCAATAAATCTTCGTCACGGCTCTTACGCGCCATAGTTTTACCCTCCGGGGTTGACACCTTAAATTTTGCGGCGTCTGCTTTTTAGATTGGTTTTTTGACTAATGAGAGTTTTTATATTTATATCTAGTATAGCTCAGTTGTTGGCTAATACAACCGTAGTTAGTACATATTTACAACACTAAAATTACCACAGTCAAAAGTGCCTACAAGCAGGTCCTGCTCCCCTTTAACAGTGAATCGTCTCAGCTGCGCAAGTATGAAGCCTTTGTTTATTTTTAAGTTAAAGTGTTTAATGGCCTAATGAATTTAGTCGAGACGGTAATCAGTATAATTGCGCCGCATAAATGCATAATCTGCAGGATTAATGGCGGACTTCTATGTGATCCGTGCCGCCTAACTGGTCTTAGTGAGCCGCCCGCACGCTGTTATCGGTGTCATGCGGCCAGTGTCCAGAGCCAAGTCTGCCAAAAGTGCCGCAAACATACGGTTTTGCGGCATGTGTGGGTGGCGTCAGACTATCAAGATACCGCCAAGGAGTTACTCCATCGGCTAAAATTTGAAAGAACCAGCTCGGCTGCTGAGCCAATAGCAGCCGCCATAGATAATATTTTGCCAGATTTGCCGCCGGGTACACTGGTGGTCTATGTACCAACCGCTAACAGCCGCGTAAGAATCCGTGGCTACGACCAGGCGAAATTAATCGCTCAAAAAGTCGCAAAAAGACGGAACTGGCCATACCAAACGCTTTTGATGCGCAAGGGCAGTTCGCGACAGGTCGGTTCAGGCCGCCAAGACCGCTTTAAACAGATTGAATCCGCCCTATTACCGGTCAAGCAAGGTAATATTAAAAGCGCTAATATATTGATGATCGATGACGTCACTACTACCGGCGCGACTCTGGAAGCAGCCGCTAAAATTTTAAAATCAGCCGGTGCCCAGACCATAGACGCGGCCGTCTTTGCCCAGCCGGTTTAACTATTTTTAAACTTCTTTTTATAGTCTGCGAAGTTCCAGGTATTTAAAAATTTCCGGGCGGCCTCTTGGCCATTTTGCAGCAGTCTCTCTTGTTGCGTATTCGTTATATCAAAATTTATTGACCGAATATCCTCCACGTCGACAAACATAGTTCTAGCCAAGGTATCCGGATTGTTCAAATGCCGCTGGTCATGGCCGTTTATGGCGGTGTCTAACAGGGCGCTTATTAAGCTCATCGGTCCGGTAATCTTGCGCGGGACAAGGTTGGCATTTTCTTTGGCGGCCAGCTTAATCCCAAATGTCGGCCAGTCCGGCTGGGCCTCGTCCGGCTCGTCAAAGGAATTGATGGGAAAGTTAGACAGCATGCCGCCGTCGACCAAAGTAGATCCGCCGAGGCGCGCCGGCTTGTAAAAGAAAGGTATGGACATGGAAGTGCGCACTGCCACCGCTATGGATTGCTCGTCAGGATTAAGTCCGTATTTATGGTAGTCCCAGGGCAAATAAACCAACTCGCCCCTGGAAAGGTCAGCCGTGATAATTGTGAGCCTGTAGGCTTGGTTTTTGGGTAAAAGCCCGTATTCCGAGCTGTGCAGGCGCAGATCGCCGAAGGTTTTTATTCCGCAAGCTTCTAGCTCGTCGGCAATCCATTTTTGCAAGTAGTCCCCTTTGTAGAGGCCGTTTTCTATTAAAAACGAAGCCAGCTTGCCGGGCGCGCCAAACCGGCTTAGCCATGTCTCGTCCCGGAATTTTCGATAGTTCAGCGACTGCATTATTTTAACCATTTTCGGCGCGCTGCATCCGGCCGCTGCTAAGGAGCCTACAATAGCCCCTGCCGAAGTGCCGGCCACTCGCCGAACGCTATAGCCGTCTTTTTCCAGCTCCGAAATAGCTCCGACCAGCCCAATGCCTCTGACGCCCCCGCCTTCCAGCACCAGGTCTATATTTTTATCCATACGTAAATATTAGCAGATATATCACAAGTACTGTCCGGTACATGGCGGAGGAGGGGAGATTCGAACTCCCGCGCCGAGTTGCCCCGGCCTAACGATTTAGCAAACCGTCCCCTTCAGCCACTTGGGTACTCCTCCATAACAGATGTAAATTATAACATGCGCTAGTAAACATTAATATTTGGTAGAGCTGTTAGGGGTCTATTCTCTAGCAATTTCTCGTGTACAATAAGCTTATGGCTGAAAATAAAAATCCGGAACCCGGCTGGAGCTACAAGCCCGACGACACGCCGGCCAACCAGCAGGCTAACGCCGCCCAGTTGCCGCAACCTCCTTCCAACTCCGATCCACACCCCGATCAGGCCAAACTATCCGAGTCGGTAAACTGGACGGCCTCGGAATTCGTGTCCAACCATAAGGACGCCAAATGGCATGCCGGCTATCTGACAGTACTTATAATTGCGCTAATACTCATTTATGCCTTCACCAGAGATGTTATATCGGTTGTTGTTATAAGCATCATGGGCATATTGCTATTAGTTTTGGCCAACCACAAGCCGCGCCAGCTTCCCTACGAAGTCAACAATAAGGGAATCGGCATCGGCAATAAATTCCATACCTATGAACAGTTCAAATCTTTCTCGCTTTCCACCGAAGAGGCAGTAGGCTGTATTAATTTTATGCCGCTGCACCGCTTTACGCCGGAGATTTCTATCTATTTTCCTCCCGATGAAGGGGATAAGATATTAGATATCATTTCCCGGCACATACCCAACGACCAAACTCAAGAGAAAAAAGTCGACCGTATGTTCAAAAAAATCCGCTTCTAAAGCCGCCCTATACCTATTTATTTCGGTTCTCCCGGTTATGCCAGACACGGATGATAATCGCGTCGGAGCCCGATAATTTATACCTCAGTACATAAGCTCCAGCTCCAAAAGCCACAAACAATTCTCGCCGCCCCGTTTCATCGGGCATGGAGCGGCCGATGTGCGGGTTTGCTTGCAGCAAGTCGGCGGCTTTCAGGATAGCATTTGCTGCCTGAGGCGCCGCTTCAGGACTTTTGTCATATAAAAATGTATAAAGTCGTTCAATATCGTCGAGAGCTTCTGGTAGCCACCTTACTGCTGCCATGGTTTATGTTTGCCTTTGGCAAGACTGTCCAGCCATAGTCTGGCTGTTTCGTGATCGAGGACTTTACCGGTAAGCTGATATTGCTCCCATCGTTCCATATCCTCGCTTTTTTCGCGTTCATATTGCTCCTCACGCTCGAGATAGCTCTCTATAGCGGCGCGCATAAGCCAGTGTGGCGAACGGTCGCGCTTAGCAGCCAGCGCCTTTAATCGTTTTTGGGTGTTTTCATCCAGTTTTATTCCGGTTGTAGCCATAGTATTCTCCTATTTTCAGGGTAACACTTAGTGCAACTTATTGCAACCATATTAAGTCAGAAACTATATAGGCTTTATGATATCTTCAGATACTTCGTCAGTTTTTGCTGCGCGATGATGAGGTTTAACGGCATTCTTACCGTAATAGTAAATAAATCCTATAATAATGAGGTTTCCTATGAGCCCGTACGTCGGTCTAACATAAAGTATATTTATTGGCTGACCAATGAGGCTTAGGCAGCTAAATACGTACGCTGCAGCTGCCAGTATCCATGGATAAGGAGCTTCATAATGAGGCTCCTGCTTAATTTTAAACAGCAGCATAATAGTCGCAGCCATATCGACTAAAAAGACTAGCCCGATGGCTAAAACATTATTTTGAGTCAAACCCCAGACTATAATTGTCACTAATGCCGAGACGAGAAGTACTCGATCCCAGCGCGAAGTGTCCCTTACGCCGTACATAAGTGAAAGTAAAAAGATAGTAAAATAGCCCACAAAAAAAGTCAGCGATACCAGTATGGAACCTCTGCCCCCAATAAAGAATTGCGAGAAAAAGGCAATACCTTGCGTAGTGGCGAAAACTAACCAGCTAAATTGATGGGGCCTAGTCTTGCCGCTTAATATTGATCTTATATAAGGGAGAATGCTGTATATTGCCAGAACTGTTGAAAGAAGAGCCGCTCCAGCAGTAAAATTCATAGAATCATATTAACAACAAACCAGGTAGATGCAGAATCTTTAAATAGCAACACCTTGATTTGGGTTTTAATACTTAACATAAGTTCTCTTGGTACAGTGTAATGTACGAAGTTGAAATCTATTTTACAGCTCTTGTGTGCGAGCGACGTGTCCAAGGGTTATAAAAAATGAAGCCAATAGTTCCCTGTTGGCGTCTGGGTTAAATCCCTCCACTACCGGAGTTTCAAGAGCGGTTCTTTCCCCTATATCCCAATCGGCAGTATTAGGAGGAGCAGGCTCTGCTTTATTAACAGCCTGTACAATATTTTTAAAAGTGCTTGTGGGTACATGCAGTTCGGGTTCTGATGAATGAGTAGCTGTTAATCTTGTAAGTTGTTTACCTACATTGGCAATTAAGACTCTGCCCCCCTCTTGAGTGTGTTTTTCGTCAATAATTCTCATTTCAAGTTGAGGTAGCGTTACCGGATTACTTACTCCTACCGCAAATCCGTCACCTATAAAGTAGTAGCTGACGGGCAGGTCGTTACTACCTCTAGCAGTGACTTCTAGTAGGCTTTCATAAGTTTGTCGAGATGCTTCGGCTGTATCAGGCATCTTTTTATTATCGTATGAATCTCATAATATGTCAAGTAGTGGTACACCCGGCGTGATTCGAACACACGACCTTTGGCTCCGCAAGCCAACGCTCTATCCAGCTGAGCTACGGGTGCTCGTCAAAACTTGCGCCGCTACCTCGTTTTGCCTAGTCGGCAAAAGCTTCGGCCTACGGCTTTGTTTCTCCTCTCAATTTTACATTCGGTCGCACAGCTCCTTGGATTGCAAAATTGGTTGGGCTTCATGAAAGCATAGGATATACTAACATATTTACCTCTGTTTAGCTAACTAAAATCTGATAAAAGCTATATCATAAAGGACTATGACAATAACGGTTTTTGGAGCGAACGGGAAAGTTGGCAGGAAGGTTGTGGAACGTTTGCTGGCGGAAGGACACAGCGTCAAGGCTTTTATTCATAGCCATTCTGATCTCAAACCTCATCCAAAACTTGAGCTGCTTAAAGGCGACGTTCACAGGCCGGATGATGTAAAACGGGCCGTGAAAGGCTCTGACGTAGTAGTAAGCGCATTGGGCAGCTGGGGCACTAAGTCAAAAGACATTTTATCAAGCGGTATGGCAGCTATTATCCCGGCCATGCAGCAGCAAAAAGTCAAACGCATCGTTTCCCTAACAGGCGCGGCCGTTCAAGCCGAATCCGACAAGCCGAAACTAATTGATAGACTAAGCCGGTCATTGCTGAAGTTAGTAGCGTCCCAAATCCTACGTGACGGGGAGCGGCATCTTGCCCTGCTCGAGGGCAGTGGATTAGACTGGACCGTGCTGCGCTCGCCTGTAATGCGCGAGAAGGGCAAAACAGGCTATAAAATAAGCGCTAAATCGCCCCTTCCCTGGGCAACAATTAACCGAAATGATGTTGCTGACGCTATGGCAAGCCTGGCAACCAATAATAATTATTTAAGATCAGCCCCTTTTATAAAACGCAATAATTAAAAACTATCATTTTATTCACGATCGTGAATATTTTGATAGTGTTTTGATTGGAATTTTGGATAATTCGTGGATTGAGGTAAGATAAAACTCGTAAATAAATAACCTGTGGGTGGCGTGAAATTCGCCAATCGGACGTTATAGCCGTCGATCCGCTGTCCAGCGGAATGATCATGTGAAAGTCATGAGCCGACCGTATAGTCGGGACCCGCTCACTTTTTCACTCTTTTGCGTAATCCGCCAGCCGGCGGACTACTCCAAAGCGGAAAAGGTGAGGGGTGCTGCTCAGGCAGCAGAAAAGGATCAACATGAAATATATTAAATTTGGCTCCGTCGCTGTAGTAGCGGCGGCTTTGCTTTGGAGTCTGGACGGGCTGCTTAGGCGTGAGCTGTATACGCTGCCGGCCTCCGTGATTGTTTTTTGGGAACACTTATTCGGCTTTATTATTCTTTTGCCGTTCATTATTTACTCCTACAAGGCTTTTCGGAAACTGAGTAAAAAGCAGTGGCAGGCGATCATCGGCGTTTCGTTCTTGTCCGGAGCTCTTGGGACAATTTTATACACTGCCGCCCTGACAAAAATCCAATTCATCCCGTTTTCGGTAGTAGTTTTGTTGCAGCAATTGCAACCGGTTTTTGCTATTTCGGCAGCGGCCTTACTGTTAAAGGAACCGCTGAGCCGAAAATTCATGGGCTTGGCCGCCACAGCCCTGGTGGCTGCCTATTTTGTCTCTTTTCCCGACATGAAAATCAACCTAGACACCGGCAGCGGTACGCTAATAGCCGCCCTGTTCGCGGTCGGCGCCGCGGCTGCCTGGGGCGTGTCAACAGCCTTCTCCAAGTACGCTTTAAAGGACACTTCGTCGCTTCACATAACTGCCCTTCGCTTCGGATTCACGCCAATCTTCGCCCTGCTGTTTGTTTTGTTCTCCGGCGACTCGGCTGCATTAACCCAGATTACAGCTGATCAGTTCAAATACCTTATAGCCATTACCTTCTCCACCGGTATGCTAGCATTGCTGATCTACTACTTCGGACTAAAGCGTATCCCAGCCTCCCGCTCGACTATTTTGGAGCTAACCTGGCCGCTTTCGGCCGTGGTAATCGGCTTTTTGTTCCTTGGTGAAAGTCTGTCGGCTACCCAAGCTCTAGGCTCATTGGTATTGCTCGGTACAATTTATCTAATCGCCAAGGACGCCAACAAGCTAGCGCTGGCAAAAGCTAATTCCAAAACCTAAAATCAAATAGGTTGTGAGAGGTCTCACCTTTCACATTTATTTCTTCTTGTAATTTGCTATAGTTGTAGTTGAAAAACTAAAAATAAAAATGACAAAACTAAAAAAGCTGCCGCCGCATCCTAAGAAACATCACCTGCCCTTCCGCCCGATTCATGTGGCCTTGTTTTTAGCGGGATTGCTGATCGGACTTCTCGGAACTTACCGCGGCGGCTATATCCAGCCGCGAGAATTTGACGTCAATGAATCAACACCGGCAGTGGTAAAAATATATCACTTGGTTTGCGGAACGCTTAAATACCAAGGCCAAGCTTACGGTGAAAATACCTGCGACGCGGCTGTCGGAACCGGATTTTTGATATCTAAAGACGGCTATATAGCCACCAGCGGACACGTGGTGGTGCACCACGCGGCCGATATTATGGCCAGGGAGCTGCAAGCCAACCCTTTTCTTTTGAATAAATTTGCCGCCGATGCCAAATTCGCACTTAATCCGGCCAAAGGCGAAAGCAACGAATCGGCCTTTTTGCGCAAGCTTTACGACCTGTCAGAAGAACAGCTAAAACTGGAAAATCGCCGGGAAATTATATTGGCGGCCCTGAGCGACAGGCCGCTTATAGTTGATGAAGACAACCCCCAAAAAGTGTTTGAGCTGCCGGATTCGGACTATATTAAAAAGGCTGAAGTCGTAGCCACGGATTACGCCTCGCAAGATTTGCTGACCTTAAATTCTACAAGCAACGAGGGCTTCTCGGCCCACGACGTGGCGCTGCTAAAAATAAATGCACGGGAAGCGCCGGTTTTAGCCCTGGGAGACGCTGCTAAGGTTCACCAAAACGATCCGATAACACTTGTAGGCTTCCCGTACGACGCCGACAATCAATTGACAGCCAACAACATAATTACCCCGTCTGTCACCAATGGCAATATAAGCTCAATCCGCACCACCTCAGGCAAAATTTCCCGGCTGTTCCAAAGCGATGCCGATGCCTCCCAAGGTAATAGCGGCGGGCCAGCACTAAATCAAAAAGGCCAAGTCATTGGTATCGTCACCTATCGATTCAAGGATGATGAAGCGGCCAATGCCGCTAAAAGCTACATCCGCGAAGTCAATGACCTGAAAGAATTGCTTAAAAGCCGTTCAATAGTGCTGCGAACGGATAGCAAGGCCACGGACCATTGGCAAAAAGGGTTGGAGCTAGCCGGCCAGAACAAATATTCCCAGGCGGTTGAGCAATACCGGCTGACACTTCAGGAATACCCGGCGCACCGCTTAGCCAGAAGCTACATAACTCAAGCCGAAGAAGCCATAAAAGAAGGCCAGGACGTCAAAGATCCGCCATATACCCTACTAATAACTATCGGCGCCATAATCGGCGGAGTATCAATGATAATTGTCTCAGCCGTATTAATCAGCCATCACCGCCTCCAGCACCACCGCTACAAAAAATCCATTCGAAGCGTCTAAACCGCAGTACTAACATGATATAATTTTTGATCCGGGAGAGGTCGCATAGTTGGTCTAGTGCGCCTGTCTTGAAAACAGGTAGGCCCGCAAGGGTCTCGAGGGTTCGAATCCCTCCCTCTCCGCCATCCTCCCCCATTCCGCTTTTTACGGAGCTATGGAGGATTACCCCTCCCTTCTCTTGACAATAGTTCGAATTATTATCAAACTTCTAACATAATCTTATGAAAAGAAACTACAAATATATTGTCATTGGTTGCGGAGGTATTGGCAGCGCTGCTTTGTATTGGCTTTCACGGCAAAATGGCGGGGAAACGCTGGGACTGGAACAATTTGAGCTTGGCCATCCCAGAGGTGAATCCGATGATCACTCTCGGATTATCCGACTTTCATACCACTCGCCTGTATATACGGCACTTACCCCAAAGGCCTATGCCGCCTGGAAAACTGTGGAAGAAGAATCCGGCACTCAACTAGTTTTTAAAACCGGCGGGCTAGATTTCGGGACCCCGAAATTCTTAGCTGATTTCGCTGACGCCATGGATTCGGCCAGTATTCCATATGAGTGGCTTACAAATAAGGAAGTCAGTAATCGTTGGCCGCAATTTGAAAACCTCCCTGAATGGATAAGTTGCCTCTACCAGGCTGACGCCGGTCTGGTTGCCGCCCGAAAAGCCACTAGCACCCATATAGATTTGGCGCGCCGTCGGGGCGCTACCATCATGGACAATACGCCCGTAAAAAACATTCGATTTAACGGTGATAAAGTTCATGTCGAAACAAGCAATGGAGAATTTATCGCCGATCGGCTGATAGTTGCCTCTGGACCCTGGACGAATCAAGTGCTTAGCTCCGTAGACATTAGTTTGCCCCTTACGGTTACACAGGAGCAAGTTACCTATTACAAGACCCCTTACCTATCTGAGTTTGAGCTGGGGCAATTTCCTATCTGGCTATGGCAGACCCGAGGAGGCGTTTTTTACTATGGTATTCCAGCCTACGGAGAAAAAGCCACCAAAGCCAGCAGGCACTTGAGCGGGAAACCGATCACTGCTGATACACGCACATTTGAACCTAATGAATACGTGATTCGCCGGCTTAGCCAGATGATTGAAAAACATATACCTCATTTTGTTGGTCCCGTACTCTACACCAAAACCTGTCTTTACACGCTGACACCTGACGGTGACTTTATTATTGATACGGTGCCAGGCCACCCCAATGCAGTGGTTATAGTTGGGTCCGGCCATGCTTTTAAGTTTGCCAGTTTGCTCGGAAAAATTTCCAGTGAATTGGCTGTGGACGGGAAAACTTCTTACCCGATTCAATCATTTAGCGTGCGGCGCAGATCTCTCAAAAAGCCGGTCTCACCAGCACAGCCGCGCTAGCTAATCGCCAGTTTCCGAATGAACTAATACCTTTGGCGTATTTGGCAAATTAACAGAGGTAAATTATACTGAGTCGAGTATGGAGAGGTGGCCGAGCGGTTGAAGGCGCTGCTCTCGAAAAGCAGTAAGGCAGCAATGTCTTCGAGGGTTCGAATCCCTCCCTCTCCGCCATTTCAAAGTAGGGTGATTTTGGCTACTTTTTTGAATGGGCACCGGACAATATTTCATCGATAGTAGTCTCTACGGCATTTGAAGGCTGCTGTGTGCGGACGAACCAATCCGCATAATTCTTTCTATGGTTAGGTAAAGCACGTTTTAAGGAACTCAAGGGGAAACCACTATCCAAGAGCCCTGCTATTAGCCTAGGATTTTCGTAAAATCGATATCTAGTCGTCTCGCCGCTACTAGACTGGTGCGTGATTAGGACATGGTCCAGCTCAGGAGCGCTGTCAAAAGTTTTAACAGTTGTATTAGCTGAAGTTAGCTCAAGTACCGACCCATCGGATAGTTTGACCGTATACTTCTGCTCAGGAGGGTCTGGCAGGAACGTTTCTTCCGGAACAGTCATTTCGCCGAGCCTATTTCGAACTTCGTCTTGATTCGGCCTGCTTTGCCCCATAGCCTTAAGTATAAGACCTGCGGTAAAATCGGCAACTTCGCCAACTCGGCCAACTATTTCGCCACCAGCTCTTCCAAGCAGATTCTCACTCATAACCTTATTAAACCATGAAACTGGTCTCTATACAATATTGATGTAAAAACTTATAATGATTGGCAAATTAACAGAGGTAAATTATACTAAGTCGAGCACGGAGAGGTGGCTGAGCGGTTGAAGGCGCTATCACTTTTCTCACCATCGTGAGAAAAGTGATAGAGAAATTTGAAGGCGAATCCCAACCGTTCTCCCTCTCCGCCAAACAAAGTAATAATATTGTATGTTTTGTAGTATATTGGAAATATGGCAGAAGATATTCCAGGCAGCGGCGATACCGGCGGATGGGATCGGGATAATGGAGAAAAAATTTTACGAGGAGTAGAAGAAGATAGGAAGGATGATCGCGAAGCAGCCGAAAAAGAAGCTGGACGTTATGAGGCGGCACGAAGAGAGCTAGAAGCTCAAGCAGATGGCGAAGCTGACAAAATTGGCGATGAGTTGACAGGAGATATACAAGAAAAAGATATTACAGATGAATATTTTCCTCCTGAGAGACAGACACCTAAAAAGCCGGATTAGCTCTCAACTATAAATTTTATAGCCTTTTGGACATTCTCAGGCTTGGCTTCGTGGTTGTAGATGCCTTGGCCAACACCTGTTGGTAGAGTCCATAGGGTTCGTTTGTTTCGAGTCTTTTTATCGGCAAGAATTTTTTTAGACACTTCTTCCGGATTAACGCCGGAAACTTGAGCCGGTAACATAAAACGGTTCAAGGTCGCAGTGACAGTCTGCGTTAAACCCGGTTCGCAAACTCCTTCCAGCTCGGCCAGTTTAGTTTCAGCTACCATACCTATAGCTACGGCTTCACCGTGCAGCAAGGGGTTTTTAGCTTCCAGTGAAAGCGCTTCTACGGCGTGGCCGATGGTGTGGCCGAAGTTTAAAAGCTTACGCTGGCCAGATTCATGCATGTCTTGATTAACGATATCTACTTTGGCGGTTGCGGATTGGGCCGATACTTGGTCAAGCTTTTCGCCCAGTAAATTTTCCGGGTCAAGCTTATCAACTAATTTCAGAATGTTTTTATCATAAGCAAAGCCCATTTTGATTATTTCACCCAAGCCGCTGACTAGCTCTCTTTTGTCCAAAGTTTTTAGGAATTGAGGGTCAATCAGCACGGCTAACGGCGGCCAAAAACTGCCAACCATATTTTTATAACCGTCCAAATTCACCCCCGTTTTTCCGCCGATAGCCGCGTCTGTCTGTGAGGCCAAAGTGGTCGGGACGGCTACCCAGTCAACACCGCGCATATAACTGCTGGCCACGAAGCCGGCCAGATCGCTTATTACCCCTCCGCCCAGACTTATGACTAATGTCTTGCGGTCGCATCCAGCGCCTAGCATTTCTTTCAGTAGACCTTCATAGGTTGACAGGTTTTTATGCTGGTCGCCGCCGCGCACCAGTAAAACCCCGCTGTCTTTTGGCAAAAAGGATTTGAGCGTCCCCTCCCAATGCCTATAAACAGTTTCATCGGCGATTAAAACGGTTTTAGAACGGTTTTTTATGAAACCAGGTAAGTGCCTTAAAGCTTCATTTTCAATTATAATTTCTGAGTTCAGCGGCTTATTAGAAGCATTGAGAGTTAACTTCACCTTTTAACCTCTGGAAATTTTAAGATATTTTTATAGATTGCGGCCAGCAATAAAATACCGGCCAAGACCAAAATTCCGCCTACCAGATAATAAATTCCGGCCGCCGCCGCATTAAACTCTCTGATGACGGGGCTAATTATTTCAGCCACCATTTTGTCATCGGCCGCTGCCGGCAGCAGTTTGCCCGTAGTAAAACTTATAAAAAATGGAGCCAGCAAGGTTATCGCGCCAACCCCGACCAGTATTTTGGCAATCCGGATCAGCCCCTTTCTTTTATCAATGCTGGCCAGATATACGCCGGCGGCTAACAGGACAGACAAAACAGCTAAAAAAACCGGCACTTTCTTGGCTAGCTGGAATTTGTCCGGCAGGTTTGAGTCGTTGCTGAAGACAGGTTCGCCCTCTTCATTTTTAAG
Organism: Candidatus Parcubacteria bacterium; assembly: GCA_019347895.1. Taxonomy (GTDB): domain Bacteria; phylum Patescibacteriota; class Saccharimonadia; order Saccharimonadales; family 2-12-FULL-41-12; genus JACRNE01. The sequence goes on from JAHWKM010000004.1 coordinate 17,183, forward strand.
CTCTTGGGATTCGAACTTGGTATCGCCGAGAAAATCAGGGTTATTGGCTAGTTCGGCCTTAGCCTTTTCGGCTTCCGCGGCGACGCTAACGCCTGGCGGCAGGCACTCCAAATTAAAAATATCGACGGTATTTGGGTCCAGCTGGCGCAAACGCTGGAAGGTGCATACCGGAAGCTTCACGGCTTTGTCGGCTTCAGCGTCAACAATCTTGCCAATGAACTCGTTCCTGGCGTTAGTAGCATCTATTTGAAACTCAGGCCGGCTGGTCTCGCCCTCAAGCCAGGCGTATGTACCGTCAAGGGCCGTCTCTATACTGGTTTGGAAAAATTGCGGGTTAAAACTATCCAGCGCGGCTTGTTTAACCTGCGGATCGCCGAGGTCTATCTGCGAAGTTTCATTTTGATTTTCTTTTTTAATATTTTCATACACAACTCCTGGAATTTTTTCGTATACCCCGCTGTCACTGAGAACGTCCTTCACTTTATTCGGCTTGGCTGCCAAGTAGCTGAATACCGCAGAAGTTGCCAAAAACAACAAGCTGATTGCCAGCAAATAGGCAAAAACGGCGACCATAAACCACCTGAGGGCTTTTCGGATATTCATCCCGTTAGAATTTCCTCCGGTTGCATCTTAGCGCCATAATTCTCCACTTTATCTTGTTCCGCCAACATTCTAACGGGATTCATCCACTAATTGTACCGCAATCTTACAAAGGTTATAATTGAAACATGACAGAAGCCTCCGCACTTGAGTGTCCAATGTATTTTCTCGATGAGCAACGGAGTGAGCTGTACAGGACGTACTGCTCGCGAGTAGCGCAGTCGAAAAATACATTGGGTGCCAAGAGTGCCTTGCAAAGTCTGGCTTTGCCAGGCTTGGAAAGGCACGGTGCGCAGGTTTCATGACTCCGTTTTTCATAGCTTTTATTATGGCGGCCGGCGTGACGGCTTGGGTATATGACAAAACCCAGCAGCGCACAGGCAACAATACTTCTTCTTCCGCCACTTTAGCGGCTGCTGCCGGCGTAATAGTATTCATAATCACTTTAACCATCCTTAGCCTAATTGACGATTATCTAGGCAATTAACTCTAAGACAATTAAATCCATCTCTCCTTCGATTAATCATAAAAAATAATCAGACTAGCGTACTAGTACGCTAGTCTGTCCGGCCTTCGGTGTTTTTAACTGATTTGTCTAGCCGGTTTAGGCTAATATTTTTGCTAATTTTCGGGTGCAACTGGTATTATATGGCCAGATAAGGTGGGTAAATAAATGGATGAAAGAGAACTGGCTGCAAAAATTGGTGATGCCCGGCGCAGCTCAAGTCTAACGCAGCAGCAGCTTTGCCAAAAATCCGGCTTGAGCTACTCTACGCTAGCCAAAATTGAGCGCGGCGCTATCAAGTCCCCGTCGGTCTTTACCATTCAGCAGATTGCAGAGGCACTGGGAACATCCCTAGACGCTCTTTTAGGTATTGACACCGTTTCAGCTTCAAAACGGCCTAAAAAACGCTCTAAAAGCGGTGTGGAATTCGTGTACTTTGACATTAACGGCTGTTTAGTCCGGTTTTTTCACCGCGCCTTTGCCGCCGCCGCCCAGGCCACCGGGGCTTCGCCCGATGTGGTGGAAACGACTTTTTGGCACTACAACGATGCGGTTTGCCGCGGCGAGCTGCCAATGGAAGAGTTTAACGCTATCCTTGCCCGCCAATTTAATGTAAAAGGTTTCGACTGGATGCCGTATTATATGGCGGCTGTCGACCCGATAAAAGAAACGGCCGAGCTATTGGATTGGGCGCACGAACATTACCGGATCGGGCTGCTGAGCAATATCATGCCTGGATTTATCGCCGCAATGATTGAAAGCGGAATTTTGCCTGACATAAAATATGACCAAATCATTGATTCCTCAGATGTAAAAGCTATCAAACCAGAGCCGGAAATCTACAATCTTGCCGCGGAAAAAACCGGCTTGGACCACAAATCCATCATGCTGATAGACGATTCCCGGGCCAATCTAATGGCCGCCGGTAAACTGGGCTGGCACGTCCTCTGGTTCGACGATTATGATCCTGTTGAATCAGTCAAACGTATCAAAGCCGCCCTGGAATTCTGATTTAAAAAGAACTTGATTTATAGTTTTTCTACAAATTCTTGGTATGACATGCCTATTTCCTTAAGGACTTTTTTTGTCCCCTTAGGATCTTTAATAAGGCCTCTACCTAGTGCTGTAGACATGCCTGTTCCCGGGTTATAAATAATTGGATGTTTACCTCCATTTCTCACAATACAACCTAATTGCTCAAATGCGGAAATAGCTTGGCTTACGGTAAGCCCAGAGGGTATGTCAGCTCTATCTCCGGACTGTTTAGAAGCAGCCTCTTGAGCTTCTCCTAAACCTTTTGGAGGTTTATCTATGGTTTTACTTTGCTCGGAACGTCTTGGCTTCTTTCCGTTTTTATCTACCCTGCCACTAGATTGTCCCTTTGCTTCCTCTAAAAGCCCGGCAAGTTCATCATTTAGATCCTCTAAAGCCTCTTCTTCCCAGGGCCGATATTGGCGAGACAGCCGTTTCTTGGCTTCCTGCGGCAGTTTATCAATATGTCTTGACGTTACCATTTGTCCGAGCTGTTCGGGGTCGCGCAGTGCCGCCAGAGCATTTACTAAATCAATAAGCGCCTCCCGCAAATCTTCTTCGCTGCCATTATCTACTACAACATCGGGTGGTTGCCTTTCAATACCAAATTTTTTAATAGCCCAGCTGGCCATTCTTTTTATAGGACCGTCTTCTATAGGATCGCTTGAAGTTTCTGAAGGTGGGGGTAATGGTGAATTTAATTCAGTAACAATTTGAGCAGAGGCCTTTGCTTGCTCGCGGAGACCTTTTTTGATGTCTCCCAATGTGCTTCTCAGCTTATTTTCGCTGACTAATTGAAGATCGTCCGGTTCATGTCCGCGGATTTTTTCTAAAAAGGTACTTTTGGATTTATTAACAATTTCCCCGTGTCTCTCTTGATATTGTGCGCGTTTTTCAGCGTCCATTGCCGGATGTGAGCTTTGATTTGGAGCTTTAGGTACTTCGCCGGGGTATCGCTGTTCAATATCCGACGCCAGTTCATCTCTAATTACCGGAAAAATTTTTTCAGTATTTTCAGCAAGTTTTTCCCTGGCATTATCAATGCATTGGGCGTTTGCTGCTTCTTCAATCGTGCTAAGTTCGGATGCCGCACTAAGGAGGTCTACTGCGGTGAGTTCCGAAAGCGGCGCAACTCCCTCTTCCCTTTGATGTTGAGGTGTTGGGGCGGCCTCAAACCTACTTTCAGCCGGAAAATCTAATGCTGGCATCATATAGTTTAATTATAGCATAAAACATATTAAAATTCAAGCCTGATAAAATTATTGAAGCGATGATTTAGTCACTTTTTTGACTAGCAATGTATGCCGTGAGAGTTTTTAGTTCGGACCTCTTATCTCTTAACTGAGCCTCGGATTCATTAACGAGATTCGAAGGCGCCTTTTTGGCGTAGCCGGGGTTGCCCAAGCGAACTTCCAGATTTTTTATTGATTCTTTTAGTTCTTTAGAGCGTTCTTGTAGAGACTTCAAGTATTTTTTAGCTTCCTCATCGTCCACCTCAAACCAAACTGGCTCGGTAGTTTGGGTTAGCTTTAGTCCCCTTCCATCCTCAGTTTTAACTAATGATTCCAACTTGGCCAGTGATTTTATTAGAGGTTCGTTGTCGGCCACAATTTGCGAGTTTTTGAACAGCGCGTTTCCGTGCTGTTTGACCAGAGCGGTTTTGATCTGGCGTATTTCACGGACTATTTTTTGCACTTGTTCAAATTGTTTGGCTTTTTTAGCGTCAAATTTAACTGGCTTAGGCCACTGGGCGGTGATTAACAATGTGTCATCCTCGGCATGAAGGGTTTGCCAAATAGTCTCTGTTATAAACGGCGCGAATGGGTGAGCTAGCTTCAAAATAGTTTCGAGAACATGGTCTAAGACAGTCGAATTTAACTCGGTTTTGCTGGCTTCGATGTACCAGTCGGCCACATCGTCCCAAATTAAGTGATACATACGATAATAAGCGCCGCTGAAATTAAAATTACTGATTGCCTCGTTGATTGATTCGCCAGCCTCGTTTAATTTGGCTATTACCCAATGGTCGGCTGCTGTTTTTGGCTCCGGTTGCGAGCCAACAGCTAGTTCAGAGGTGCTGGCCTCGATGTAGCGGGCGATGTTCCAAAGCTTGTTGCAGAAGTTCCGGTTGGCTTCGGCCTTAGCGGTTCCCCAATTTTGATCGTTGCCCGGCGACACGCCCATGATAAGTGCTAGCCGCAGGGAGTCAGCGCCGTATTTTGGTATGACACTCAGCGGATCGACAATGGATTCCGGTCGGCTTTTGCTCATTTTCTTGCCGTCTTCGGCCCGGATCATACCGTGCAAATAAACCTTTTTAAACGGTACTTCCCCGGTGACGTAAGTCGTAGCCAAAATCATTCGAGCCACCCAAAAAAATAAAATATCCCAGCCGGTTTCCATAACATCTGTCGGGTGGTATTTTTGAAAGTCCCGGCTGTCCTTTAGAATTGCTTCAAGCGAAAGCGAGCCGTCAACAGCAAGCTTCGGGTCAACCAGAGTACTCCATGTCCAAAGCGCCGATGAAAACCAAGTATCCAGGGTATCGGGATCCTGCTGCCATTCATGAAAACCTTCGCTTTGATCAGTTGGGGGCGCTATTCCCACGTAAGTTTCTTCCCTATTGTCAGTGTCGATTCTGTACCAAACCGGGATTCTGTGGCCCCACCATATTTGGCGGGAAATGCACCAGTCGCGCAGGCTGTCGATCCAGTGGAAATAAGTTTTTTCAAACCGTTTTGGCACAATCTCAATGTCGCCTTCCCTTATCACAGATTGCATAACTTCTTTCAGGCTGTGTTTTTTGCCTTTCCAGTCCACTATTTTTTTATTGACGTCAACGAACCACTGCAGTTTGATTTGCGGCTCGATAACACCTTTGCCTCGGTCATTTAGGGCGATGTTATGCACATATTCTTCATCGATACTGACCAGCAAACCCTTCTTGTTTAATTTTTCAACAATTTTTGGCCGGGCTTCGGCGATGTTTATGCCCTCAAACTCGCCGGCAATCGGCAAAAGCTTGCCGTGGAAATCAATAATTTGCTCTTTATCCAGTCCATGTCGCTGGGCAATTTCAAAATCTACATGGCTATGAGCCGGCGTGATTGTCATAACACCGGTACCGAACTTTGGATCTACCGCCTCGTCCTTGATAACAGTGGCTGTAATAGGCCCGTTAATCCACTCCACATCAATAGTGTCGCCGTGTTTGTATTGAGCGTAGCGTTCATCATCAGGATGCATAATCACATATTTGTCGCCGAATTTGGTTTCCGGCCGGGCGGTGCCGATCTCAAACGGGCCGTATTTTAATGTATAGAATTTGGATTTTTCTTCTTGGTAGACTAGTTCATCGTCTGAGACGGTTGTTTGCAGGTTCGGATCCCAGTTGACGATGCGGTAACCTCTGTAAATTAATCCATCCTCATACATTTTAATGAACGTTTCATTAACGCAGCGGTTCAAAGAGTCATCCAAGGTGTATCGTGTCCGTGACCAGTCGGCACTGGCGCCAATCGCCCGCATTTGTTCCAGCATGGTATTGCGGCTATTGCCGACAAATTCCTTGGTTCTTTTTAAAAATTCGTCTCGCCCAATCTGGTGCTTGTCGGTTCCTTCGTCAGACAGCTGTTTTTCAATAAGTGCGTTTACCGCTAGGGCCGCGTGGTCCGTGCCGGGCAGCCAAAGTGCGTCCTTACCTTTTAGCCTGGCGTGGCGGATCATTATGTCTTGCAGGGTTAAAAATAGCGCGTGGCCGATACTGAGCGTACCGGTCTCATTCGGCGGCGGCATACTGATGACAAACGGCTCTTTGCCGCTTTTAGGATTAGCATAAAATGCCCCGCTGCGCTCCCACAGCTTATAAATATCTTTCTCGTACTGCTCAGCCTCGTAAGTTTTAGGAAGTCTCATGAATGATAAGTATACCACCTCTGTTCTTTGTGCCAAAGAAGGAAGGCATATTCTTCTGATCAAGGAACCAATTTCGGCGGTACTTCGTACCTACCCCGAGTTCCTTTTTTGTCTGAAAAAAGGAACCGAAAAAGCAGACAGGCGGCTTCCAGTTCTTGAGGAGTTCATTGTCAAGAAGCACAATGCTCGGAAAACTCAGCTTGCCCTTTATTAATTTTTAGCCTCGGCAAGCTTCAGACACTTCCTCGCGAGAAAATGTGCTTTTGACATTCACTCATCAGGAACTTCCAGAGCCTGGATAAAAGCAGATGAGAAAAACTTGTTTTTCTCAGGTAATAGATAATGGAAATTCGACTTTTGGGTTTGGGCATAGAGAGACGTCCTGATTGGCGAATGTCAAAAGCACAATTATTCGCTGCAGAAGCGAAGCGAGGCAGTGTTTAAGCCCCGCCATCCTATGGATTTATTAAGGCGGGGTGAGTTTACCGAGCATTGTGCTCTTTGACAATGAGACAGTCAAGATGACTCGACGCCCAATCGGTTTGGAATACCTTTGCCGAAACAAAGGTATTGATTTGCTTCTTTATCTAAAGAAGTATGGGCTTGGTTCTTCAGCAGAGAACATATGAGGTTTCACGTGAAATTAGGGTAATTTAACTCACAGCTCTTTTTAAAAAGCTTGAAGTTAAATCACTCTAACCAGTTAGTTTTGACGCGATCTTACCAGTGGAGCAAGACAGTCCTTATAAACTTTTTGTTTTCACTTATTAGTTTAAATGCTTGCGCTTACATCTGCAAGCCGGGACTTATTTCTAAGGCCTTAGGATCGACTGGCTTTTTGCCAGATTTGGCTTGGTAATAGGCATGGGCGGCTATCATGGCGGCATTGTCGGTACAAAGTTTGATGTCGGTATATTCTATTTTGGTCGGTAAACGCTCGCTCAGCTGTCTTCTTAGCTCTTTGCTGGCAGCTACCCCACCGGCTATTACGACGCTTTTTGGCGCGAATTCATCATACGCTTGGATGGTTTTATCCACTAAGGCTTCTATGGCGACATAGGAAAAACTAGCTGCAATATCGGCTTTCTGAGCTTCGGAGAGCCTACTAGCCAGCCTATAAGAGGGAAATGAATAATCTTCTTCGCCTATCGCTGACTGCCCGGCACGTAAAACGGCAGTTTTTAAGCCTGAATAGCTGAAGTCATACTTGCCCGGCATTTTAGCCTTAGGCAGTTTTACTTTAGTTGGATCGCCGTTTTGGCCGGCAATCTCCACACTGGGACCGCCAGGATAGGGCAGGCCGAGTATCTTGGCCACCTTGTCAAAAGCTTCGCCGACAGCATCATCCTGCGTTCGGCCTAAAACCTGGTATTTGAAATGGTCCTCAAACAAAACCAACTGGGTGTGCCCGCCGCTGACAATGAGCGCCAATATTGGAAATCTTGGCGCAGTAGTTGGCAGTTGGTAGATCGTAGATAGTGAAGATGATGATGAAGTGATGAAATTGGCGTAGACATGGGCTTCAACATGGTTTACAGCGTACAGCGGCTTATTTTTAAGAATTGCCAGCGTCCGGGCTGTCAATACCCCTATCAATAGACTTCCGCCCAGTCCCGGCCCACGGGTCACAGCAATAGCATCAATACTAGACCATAAATTCCTATTTGCGAGGCCCGGCCTTGCAAATGCTTGGGAGAGGGCTTGGTCGATAACGGGGATAATACTTTCAAGGTGGCTGCGAGCAGCGATTTCCGGCACAATACCGCCGTAGACCTTTTGCAAATCTAGGGAGCTAGCTACTGAATTGCTAAGCAGCCTAAGCCTTCGCTGTCCAGCGAACTCCACCACCGCTGCGGCTGTCTCATCCGCACTGCTCTCAATCCCCAATATTTTCATCTGTTTTACTGTATCATTGTTGTATGAATCCCGTTAGAACCCATACGGTTAAATCCTGCAAAATTTCTCAGCAATTACCCAATAAATTAATTTTATATGAGTTCTAACGGGATGAATCTGAAGAAAATAGTTCGCAAGGTTGTGCCGAAAACGGCTGTTAAAATACTCGAGGAATCTTACCGCAAAGGCAGGGGGCTGGCGCTGCAAGCCCGCTATGGATTTCCGGCGCGCGGGATGAGAGTGATAGCCGTAACGGGCACGAATGGCAAAAGTACAACCTGTGCATTCATCAACGAGGTATTAAAGGCCGCCGGTTATAAAACTGCCGTATTGACCACTGTATTTTACGAAGTTGACGGCCAAGTTACGCCCAACAAAACGCATTTTACTATCGACAGGCAGTCAATCGTCCAGTCCTTCTTTGCCAAGGCTAAAAACGCCGACGTGGATTTCGTAATATTCGAGGTCACGTCGCATGCGCTGGACCAGCACCGAATCATGGGAGTTAAAGTGGAAATCGCCGCGATCACTAATTTAACCCAGGAGCATTTGGATTACCATGGAACCATGCAGGAATACGCCCGGGCTAAATCATTGCTGCTTCGAGAATACGGAGCCAAGCAGGCGATTTTAAATATAGACGACGAATGGTACGAATATTTTCGCGGCCGGTCCAAAGCCCAGGTTTTTACCATCGGCACAAAAACTCAAGCCGACCTCAGAATAAAGGCTGTTAAATTAGATCAAGACGGTTCAAGCGCCGAGCTAGCCGGTAAAGATTTTAAGGCGGCTGTCAGCACGAACATAATCGGCGAATTTAATTTGTACAATGCCGCCGTAGCAGCCGCGGTTGGCAATATTCTTAATCTTGACCCTGAAATTATCACTAAGGGAATCGCAAACTTAAAAAAGGTTGACGGCCGGATGCAGCGGGTTGAAGCCGGGCAGAATTTTGAGGTATTCGTTGATTTCGCTATCACCCCCGACGCTATCGAGCAGGCGCTTTTGTCGCTGCGCCAAATTACAAAAGGCAAACTCAGAATCGTCTTCGGCGCTACCGGTGACCGCGACAAGCAAAAACGGCCGAAAATGGGTGAAGTCGCCGCCAAATGCGCTGATTATATCTACTTAACAGATGACGAAACCTATACCGAGGAGCCGGCCCTTATACGCGAGGCGGTATACAAAGGAATTAAGGCCGCTAAAGGTACTAAAAAAACCATAGTAATTCCCGACAGGAGAGAGGCCATAGCCGCTGCCTTTAAAGATTCTCAAAAAGGCGACGCGGTACTTCTGACGGGAATAGGCCACGAAGATACCCGTAACATAGGCGGCCGGCAAATCCCCTGGAATGAAGCAAAAATAGCCGAGCAGCTGTTAAAAGGAAGATAAATATTGACAAGGATTTTGGCACTCTGATATTGTGAGTGCTAGAACGTTAGCACCCGTTGCGAGGGAGTGCTAACGCTTATTAAGCTAAAGGAGGAAAAATGGCAGTACCTATAAAGCCGCTGGGCGATTATGTTGTTGCTAAAGCGGAGGCAGCCCAAACCAAAACCGCTAGCGGGCTGTATCTACCGGACAGCGCCGCCGAGAAACCAAAAATAGCCAAAATCGTAGCCGTCGGACCTGGCAAAGTAGGGGATGACAACGAGCGTATACCAATGCAGTTAAAAGTTGGCGATCGGGTGCTTTACAAGGGCTATAGCACTACAGATGTCAAAGTTGACGGCCAAGAATATATTTTGGTAAAAGAAGAAGACGTTTTAGCGACAGTTAAATAAATGGTTTATAGTTTTTAGTTTATGGTTGATAGCTTGAGTGGAACTACCAAAAACCACAAACAATAAACCAACAACTACAAACGACTGAAAGGAGTTTGGATTATGGCAAATAAGGTTTTTTACGACGACGACGCCCGCCGGCGAGTACTCGGCGGAGCGCAAATTTTATACGACGCGGTGAAGACCACCATGGGCCCTAAGGGCCGCAACGCCGTGATTAGCAAAAGCTACGGCAACCCAACCGTAACACACGACGGCGTAACAGTGGCCAAAGGGGTGGAAATCGAAGATAAGAACGATGAAACGCTAGGTTACAAAACAGGCGCGGAACTTATCAAACAGGCCGCCAATAAGATGAACGACGTAGCCGGTGACGGTACTACGACCGTAACGGTCCTGACTTACCATATCTTGAGCGAAGCTAACAAACTTATCGCCGCCGGCCACGATCCGATGCAGCTTCGAAAAGGATTGGAGTCCGCTGCGAAGAATGTGTTAACCCAACTTGGCAAGATGAGCGAAGATATTAAAAGCGATAAAAAACGCGTGGCCGAAGTTGCCACCATCTCCGCCGGGGACAGTGAAATCGGTAATCTAATCGCCGATGTGATCGACAAAGTCGGCAAGGACGGCGTGGTGACAGTGGAGGAAGGCCAGAGCCTGCAGCTGGAAAGCGAAGTAGTCGAGGGCTTTACCTTTGACCGCGGCTTCGTCAGTCCCTACATGGTGACGGACGCAGCCCGCATGGAAGCGGTGGTGGACAAGCCGGCCGTGCTGATAACAGACAAGAAGATTTCTTCTACCCAGGAATTTTTGCCCATTTTGGAAAAACTGGCTCAAACCGGCAAGAAAGACATTATCATCATCGCCGAAGACGTCGAAGGCGAGATACTCGGCACGCTAGTACTTAACAAACTAAAAGGCGTATTAAACGCCGTCTGCGTAAAAGCTCCGGCTTTTGGCGATCGGCGCAAGGACATACTGCAAGATATCGCGATTCTAACCGGCGGCGATGTCATTACCGAAGACCGAGGCATGACGTTTGAAAACGTGGAGCTCGACGTAATCGGCTCGGCCCGCAAAGTAATCGTCGACAAAGACAATACCACGATTATAGAAGGCGGGGGCTCAGTCGCTGAAGTCACGGCCAGAATTGACCAAATCAATAACCAAGTGGCTGCAGCCACCAGCGAATATGACAAGGAAAATCTGGAGAAAAGACGAGCTGCCTTATCCGGCAAAGTGGCAGTCATAAAAGTCGGCGGAGCCACCGAAACCGAGATAGAAGAGAAGAAATACCGCGTCGACGATGCCGTCAACGCTGTCAAAGCCGCCCTGGACGAAGGCATTGTGCCCGGCGGCGGGGTAACACTGGTTAACCTTTCCGCTACAATAGCGGCCACCGGCACAGATGCCGCCAGCGCAGGCGCGAGCTTGCTGAAACAAGCGCTGGAACAGCCGTTTAGAATCCTTCTTTCAAACTCGGGACTTAACCCTGACGAATGGTTGCCAAAAATAGCATCCGCCAAAACCGGTCAAGGTGTGGATGTGTCAAAGCCCGGCAAATTGGTCGACTTGAAAACAGCTGGTGTAGTTGACCCGACCCGCGTGACCAAAGAAGCTGTGCAAAATGCAGTTTCCATCGCTGGAACGGCCATAACCATGGGCACGCTAGTGGCTGAAGTGCCAGAGCCAAAGTCTTCGTCCGCTCCCGACATGAGCGGCATGGGCGGCGGCATGGGCATGATGTAGATAGCAAGTCTGCCAAGCTAAAGACCCGGTTCGGACCCGGGTCTTTTATTTTGCTAGAAGTTGCTAGTTCTTGTCTATAGGAAATAATAGTGCTATTATCTACAGTAGACCAGAGAAAATACAAAGCTGTAAGGAATAAAATGATAGAAAGAACAATAGAAAATCATATTTGTAACAAATTAGGCAAAGGACGGGTTATTGTACTCTACGGTCCGCGCCGGGTGGGCAAGACTACGCTGACCAGAAAGCTTTTAGAGCAAGTTTCAAAAAGCGAGCAGCTTTATCTGAACTGCGACGAGCTGGCTACCCAGGAAGCTCTGAAGCCGACCAGTCTGGCGTCATTGGAACGGGTAATCGGCCATGCCAAGCGCATAGTGATCGACGAAGCCCAAAGGGTTGTTAATATTGGGCTGACACTGAAAATTCTGGTCGACGCTCGCCCCGAATTAGATATTATTGCCACCGGCTCATCTTCCTTTGAGCTGGCTGATAAGGTCAAAGAACCGTTGACCGGCCGCAGCTATGAATTCCACCTGTCGCCGCTCAGCGTGGATGAAATCAAAAATCATTTTGACTACAGCAACCTACAGATGGAAACATTGTATGAAAGGCTGCTGCGCTATGGCAGCTATCCCGGTATTGTGCTGGAAAATGACGAAACGGCCGAGGAAGAACTAAAGATTATTGCCGAGCGCTATGTCTACAAAGACACGCTTGAGTTGGTAGAACTGCGCCAACGCCAGCTTTTGCCTAGTTTGCTGCAGCAGCTGGCTTTGCAAATCGGGCAGGAAACCAGCTACCACGAGCTGGGAAATTTACTGGGGGTAAAGTTAGAGACGATTGAACGCTATATTACCTTACTTGAATCAGCCTTTATAATTCACCGCCTGCCGGCTTTAACCGGCATTAAGCAGGGCAGTTTAAGCAACCGCAAACGCAAAGTATACTTTTATGACCTGGGAATCCGTAATGCGCTGATCCAGAGCCTTCAGCCGCTGTCCATGAGGGCTGACCGCGAAGCTTTGTGGGAAAACTTCTGTGTTAACGAACGCTTAAAGCAACAGCAAGCTGCCGGAAATATTCCAGAAAGATATTATTGGCGGGGAATTAACGGCGGCAAAGTCGATTTGGTCGAGAAAAACAACAACAATTGGCAGGCTTACGGCTTTAGCTGGGAGGAGGATAAAAAGTCATCGGTCCCAAAATATTTCTCCCAGACCTACCCGGACGCCAAATTAGAACAAATCCACCACCAAAACCTGCTTACCTGGCTTGAATAATTCTATACGCTCCAAAACCCTATATGGTCTGGCTCAATTAAATACAACCTCTGGTTTAAAAACCCCCTGTTGATATTTACGTACTAGTATACTAGTATGATGATATGTCTGAATCATTCAAGAATAAGAAAGATAGCAGCGGGTTTAATGAATTTGTTGATTTGGTATTAGCTATCAAGGACAGGGAACTGTTGGAAGATTTTTTGCTGGGTATTACCACTGAAGCAGAACGGGTAGCAATAGCCCACCGGCTGCAAATTATAAAAAAACTCCTGGACGATAAAACCCAATACGAAATTGCCGAGGAGATGGGTGTCGGCGTGGCTACCGTTACCCGCGGAGCGAAAGAGTTAGCTCAAGGCCGATTCAAGGTTTTACGAAGGCAAAAATGAGCGAATCGGGTTTTTTTGGAGCCAATAAGTACGGCGGAAGATACGTTCCTGAGATGCTTCAGGGCGAGCTGGCTAGCTTGGCAAAAGCATATGACCAACTCAAAAATGATCTGGCATTTCAAGCCGAGCTTGAACAACTGCATACTAATTATAATAGCCGGCCAACTCCATTAGTACTGGCCAAAAACTTGAGCGAATCTATCGGCGGGGCCCAAATTTATCTAAAAAATGAAGGCTTAAACCACACGGGAGCGCATAAAATAAACCATTGCCTGGGACAGGCGCTGGTAGCCAAAAAAATGGGCAAAAAGCGCTTGATTGCCGAAACCGGAGCCGGCCAGCACGGCTTGGCGACGGCTACGGTGGCCGCCAAGTTCGGCCTGGAATGCACAGTTTACATGGGCGAGATTGACGTGGCCCGCCAGCAACCCAACGTTATTTTAATGGAACTTTTAGGTGCTAAAGTTGTGCCGATTACACACGGTTCAAAAACCCTCAAAGACGCTGTCAGCGGTGCGATTCGTGATTGGTTGCAAAACAGCGATGACACGCATTATGTCATCGGTTCTTGTCTGGGGCCAGACCCTTATCCGCGTATGAACCGGGATTTTCAGGCAATTATTGGACGGGAAATAAGGCAGCAGTTGGGTAAAAATCCGGATTGCATTATTGCCTGCGTGGGCGGTGGCAGCAACGCCCTCGGCGCATTCACGGCCTTTTTGAACCAACACGCAGTAAAACTTATCGGCGTGGAAGCCGGCGGCAAATCACCGGCTAATGGCCAGCATGCCGCCAGATTTCCGGACGCTAAAATCGGGATAATGGAGGGGTATAAATCCTATTTTCTGCAAGACGAAGATGGTAATAGCGCCCTAACTCACAGTGTGGCGGCCGGGCTGGACTACATAGGCATAGGCCCCGAGCTGGCTGAGCTTCATGATAGCGGCCGGGTGGAATTCGTCCGGGCCAGCGATAAAGAATCCTTAAAAGCGGTAGAACTTTTGGCCAAAACCGAGGGAATTATTCCGGCGCTGGAGTCAGCCCATGCGGTAGCTGAAGCCGTGAAAAGGGCAAAAATTATGAAATCCGAAGATGCAATAGTCGTGAACGTATCCGGCCGCGGCGATAAGGATATATTTACCTTAGCCAGGCACTTTTCACCAAAAGATTTTAAAGCATTTTTGCAACGGGAATTGGCAAGTTATGATATTTGAATCTAGCTACAATCTAAGCGATTTTCGGCGACTCTTTACAGGTGAGCTGAAAGCTCAGCCTGTGGCGTTTGCAATCACCAAAAATCGCTTAGATTGTAGCTTAAAGGTGTAATCTATGAATAAAATTATGACCCATGTGGTGGCTGGTTACCCTGATAAGGATCAGTGTGTTGAGTTGATGCGGGGTATGGAGAGGGCTGGCGCCAGCATGATTGAAGTGCAGATTCCGTTTTCGGACCCGATTGCCGACGGTGAGACGATAATGCGGGCCAACGACATAGCGCTCAGGCAGGGGATGACGGCCGAGGCAAGTTTTGCTCTGATCACCCAAGCCGCCTTGGCGATAGATGTTTATGTAATGAGCTATTTTCAAAAGGTCCAGCATTTTGGTATAGATAAATTTTGTGCAGCCGCCGCCCGCTCTGGAGCCGCAGGTCTGATTATTCCCGATTTGCCTTTCGATGCTCCAGAATTTGAAGAGTTTTTAGAATGTGCCCGGCATTATAAATTATCCGTAATTCCCGTAATTTCACCGGGCACGAATCTTCAACGGGTAAGGAAGGCTTTGGCAAATGCCGACGAGATGGTTTATCTAACAAGCATTAAGGGTATCACAGGCAAAGGTTTGCGGGCCGACAAGAATCTGGGAGATACGGCTAAAAAGATTAAAGAAATTAACCCAAATATACGACTGGCAGTCGGTTTCGGTATAACCGGCAGCAAAGATTTAGATAACGTTTTAAAATTGGCTGATATCGCCGTGGTCGGCAGCGCCGTGATCAAAAAGATTAATCAATCTGGCATAAAAGCAGCCCTAGAATTTGTTGAACGGCTAGCTTCAAATTAATTAAGTTTCCGACAATATTATTTGAAGCGTGCTAGGCTCGGGCGATCCCGGTAATTGAGCTATAGCCTGTTCGATAGTTTCAGGTAAAACTTCAATTGGTACGGCGTAGGGGCTATGATTGTCTGGAGGATAATCGGCTGTACTTTTACCGTCGGGTGTTAAGCCAACGCGCTGTTCTAAATCATAAGTATAGCCTGCAGCGTTTAAAAGCGGCTTATCATTCAATGCTTCAACAACCGCTCTGTCTACGGCTTCTAATCCAGCGGTTACCGCAGCTTCTTCGTGCTGTGCTACTGCACCGCGATTTTCAGCCAAATTTTTTTCGTATTCGGCATATATACGCTTCATGCCTCCGCTGTTTAGTTTAGTATCTCTGGTCGCCTCAATGGTATATTCGAGAGCCGCGACTGTAGCTTTGCGAGAACCAGGAGAAGAAAAATGAACGGTAGAACTGCTGCCTCCACCTTTAGATCGGGTTGTTTCAACTATAGGAGGAACCGCCTTGTCTAAACTATCTTCTCTCCCTAGTAAGAGTCGCAACTTACGTACTTCCTCGGTGCTGATAGGAGCAGCTTTGGCTACACCTAGAGGAGAATATTGAGCGTCTTCAACAATACCTTGTAAATCTCTTTGATGTTGCTTTACTCCGTTTACTTTATCTTTAAGGGCCGGCTTGTCTCTTAGCTCGTAAAAACCAGCTTCACGGACAAGCTCAGCCCCTGGAACAACAACAGCTGCCGCTAAAAGCGCCACGCCAACTCTTCGCGCATTTCCAAGATCGCCTAATCGGTTACCATTTGACGGCCTTAGTTTGTTAGGATTTGTCATAATATTTTTATATATTACTATACTATTGCAAGTTCGTCAAGGCTCGGACGGTATTTCGAATATCGTGGACGCGGACGATAGCGGCGCCGGACTTGGCGGCTAAAACTGCTATTTCAATTGAACCGCTAACCCTTTTTTTAGGGTCGGGTTCGTTCATCATCTCGCCGATGAAACGCTTGCGGCTACCGCCGATTAGAACCGGCAAGCCATGGCTGTAGTCCTTGATTTTTCTTATTAATTTTAAATTGGCTTCCACGTTTCCGCCGGGCAGGGCTTTGAAATCTTGAGTGGGCAGATCACCGAAGCCCAAGCCGGGATCCAAAATAATCTGATGGTTTTTTATCCCAGCTTGATTAGCTTGGGCCACTAGTTGGAGAAATTGGCCCCTACAGCTTTCTACAATGTTCGGTTGAAGTGCTCGATGCCGCATAATCACAACGGGGCAACTAAATTTCACTGCAATTTTTGCCATCTTCGGGTCGCTGAGGCCGCTAACGTCATTTATGATATTTGCTCCGGCCTTCAGGGCAGCTTCCGCAACCTGGGATTTTTGAGTGTCAATGCTAATGGGTATGGTGGGATTTTGCAGGCGAACCGCTTCGATAACCGGTTTGACGCGGGCTATCTCTTCTTCGGCACTGACAGAGTGGAATCCGGGCCGGGTTGATTCGCCGCCAATATCGATGATATCTGCGCCGTCTTGGATAATTTGCCCGATCCGCCTATCCAAGGCCCTTTGATCAGATAATTCGCCTCCGTCGCTAAAAGAATCCGGTGTAGCGTTTAAAATTGCCATGACCATAGTTTTTTTACTCAACCTAAGCCTCATACAAAGCAATTCCTGATTTGTCGACGCTGTCCGCTAATTCGCTAATGGATTTTTTCAAAACCGGATGAATAAAATCATTGGCAATTTCCTCCAGCGGTACTAGCACGAACGCCCGCTCGTGCATATGCGGGTGGGGTATTTTTAGACCTTTAAGTTCTATATGCGCGCGTCCGTAAAATAGTATGTCAATGTCAATTTCCCGAGGGCCCCATTTCTTGCCGGGAGACCGGCCGCAGGCCGCTTCAACATTTTTAATAAAAACTAAAAGCTCCGGGGCCGATAATTCGGTCTCGCCTTTCAGGCAAAGGTTCAAAAACTTGGGCTGGTCTGTATTGCCCCAAGGCGCGGTTTCATACAAATTTGACCGGCCCGTAATTTTTATCCGGCCACCAAGCAACCGGGCAGCCCGCTCTATAAACTCCGTCCGGTTGCCGATGTTTGATCCCAAACTCAAAAATACTTCTGTCATAACTATCACTATAAACTATTTTCGATAATGTTAACCCTTGTGCTTTATACAAAGCTTGCAAATTTAGCCAGGATACTGTACAGTTGGATTATTATTTAGGAGTTTCATCATGGGTTTGTTCGACCGGTTTAGAAAAAAAGACGACAGCGTACTTCCCAGCGAAGTGGACGAGTATTATAAAACGGAATTAAAAAACCGCCGCAGTTCCTCGGTTTTCATGGCTTTATTGGCTCTGATCATTACCTTAATAATTGCGGCCGGGCTGTTTTACGGCATCAGGACAATTTATAGGACCTTGAATAAGGAAGATTCGAACACTACCACCCAGCAAACCGGCAAAGAAGGAGCCGATCAGGCAGAAGACGGTAAGCCTGAGCCGACGCCGGGATCACAAGGTACGGATTCCAACGGCGCGCAAGATGAGTCAGCCGACTCGCCGGCTGCTAACGGCGAAGATCAAACCCGCGATGAAAATGGCACGCCGCCAGCCGGCGATGTTCCTGCTACCGGCGACTCCTCAGAATCTCTGCCGTCTACCGGTGACGGCCGGTAATCTTTTAAGTTTCGCTGGTTTTACTGGAGAAATAATTTATTTCGTTGACGATATTTAACAGGGCTTCGGCCTTGGCTTTCTTATCTTCTATGCCATTAGCCGCTTCAAAGGCCTGTTTTATCAAGCTTTTGTCATCCGAGGCCTGAATCAGCATCATCAGCGTTCGATATTTTTCTTCCGGCGGCTGGTCCAGGTCGCCGATTATAGGAGTTAGCTGGCTTAGAGCTTGCTCTTTGATCTGACTTAACTCGTCACTGCTTATTGGCTGGTCGGCTTTAGCTGCGTCATCATCCACGGGCATCGTCAGGGGCGGGGAAGCCGGGTCGCTGGTGGCGGCATTTTGATCTTGAATATTGTCCGCCGGCGGGCTGCTCAAGGGGTCAGAGCCCAGCGAATAAGCAGAAGTTGGCTGCTGGCCTGATGGAGCCGATGGAGCGGACTCCTCATCCGGCGTTTGCGATATTAAATTATCTACGGATTGGCTTATTTGTTGGTCGTCTGGCATTCCACCCCCTATTCCCGCCCGAGCCGGAAATTTTTTATTTCATTACTTTAATTTACAATTAAAAGGTTAGCAAAATTTTACCATAAACAAAAGCGGTATACCAATAATGAAGGAGGGGATCTTGTCAGTATTAGATAATTTAAAAATGGTCCACGAGCGGGACGCCCAGGATGCCTTAGGCATTGCCCAAAAACAAGCCGGCTATTTAAAGCACAGCTTCAACGTCGAATTAGCCATGGACGGGCCAATTAAAAATGTGGTGCTGGCGGGCATGGGCGGTTCGGCTCTGCCGGGAGCGTTCATCTCCAGCTGGCCGGGGTTAAACGTGCCGTTTGAAATTGTCCGCAATTACAATCTGCCCCCGTACGTAGGGCCGGAAACACTGGTAATATCCTCCAGCTACTCCGGCAATACGGAAGAATCTTTGAGCACTTTAAAAGAGGCGAAGGCTCGAAACGCCCA
This sequence comes from Candidatus Parcubacteria bacterium, assembly GCA_019347895.1. GTDB lineage: Bacteria > Patescibacteriota > Saccharimonadia > Saccharimonadales > 2-12-FULL-41-12 > JACRNE01. The sequence goes on from JAHWKM010000004.1 coordinate 36,046, forward strand.
GATGATAATCATAGCCGCCGGCGGCCAGCTGGCCGCCCAGGCCAAAGAGGGCGGCTACCCGTTTTACGAAGTTCCCGGCGGTATCCAGCCGCGGATGTCGACGTTTTATTTCCTAAAAGCTTTCATTGATATTTTTGAAACCATGGGCCTAGCTCAAAAGGGCAGCTTGGAAGAACTCGATAAGTCGGGCGTGTGGCTCGAGAGCCAAGTAAGCGCCTGGCTGGCGGACGTTCCTACCGATAAAAATCAAGCTAAACAGCTCGCGTTGGAACTGGTCGGCAAAAGTATCGTTATGTATTCCGGCCCCAAACTGTATCCGGCCGCCAATAAATGGAAAATTTGTTTTAATGAAAACGCTAAGAATGTGGCCTGGAGCAACCAGTATCCGGAATTTAACCATAATGAATTTTTGGGCTGGACCTCTCACCCGGTAGACAAACCTTACGCGGTGGTGGAGCTGCGCAGCCAGCTGGAACATCCTCGGACGCAAAAACGCTTTGAAGTATCCGAGCGATTGCTCTCAGGCAAGCGGCCCAGCCCGGAAGTTGTGCGGGTGCAGGGCGAAACGCTGCTCCAGCAACTGCTGTGGGCGGCTAACTTGGGCGATTTCGTCAGTCTTTATTTGGCGCTGCTTAACGGGCTTAACCCGACGCCGGTTGATCTGATAGAAAAACTAAAGGCAGAATTGAATAAATGAAAAAACGGGGACCAACTGTACAGAAGGCTAGTCCCCTGCGATTTTTAGTAAGCCTGGGCGGTCTAAGCGCGGTCTGTCTGGTCCTACTGTTTGGCCGGATTATCGTGACTGATAGTTCGCGCTACATTTTTCTGCTTTGGAACTTGGCCCTGGCTATTATTCCGGCAATTTTGGCTTGGACGTTAGTGTTGCGGGTGCGCAGGCACGGCTGGCTTGGCTGGCAGCAAATAGGCTTGGCGTTGTTATGGCTTAGTTTCCTGCCCAATAGTTTTTATATGATTACTGATTTTGTTCACCTGCGGCCCAACTATGAAGCCGAACTGATGTTCGACATCGTGCTGCTGAGCAGTTTTTTACTCGCCGGGCTGGTTTATGGATTTTTGAGCGTCTACCTGGTGCACAATCAGCTTCTCGATAGATTTAAGGCCAACAAAGCCCTGCTGCTGCTGGCCTTCATCTTTCTGCTAAGCAGCTTTGCGGTCTATCTAGGGAGGTTCAGCCGCTATAACAGCTGGGATGTACTGCTGCGCCCAGCCGGCTTGCTGTTTGACGTCAGTGAAAGATTTGTTAACCCCGGAGCCCATTCACAAACATACCTAACAACTCTGATTTTCTTTTTGCTGCTGTTTAGTCTCTATTTAGTAGTATGGGAAGCTACCCGTCTGATAAAATCCCGATAATTTGCAAAAATGAATAAGCATGTTATAGTTGTTAAACAATGAATAAACTGCAATTACAAACAGCACAAAGCCGCCGCAGCTCACGTACACCCGGGAGTTGTCCTTGTAATTGTTAAAAAATAAATAATTAAGTTCCCAGACAGCTCCCTCAACAACAGGGAGCTTTTTATTTAACTTTTTACTTTTATGAACTATACATTTATCAAATTTGATTCCACCAATCCAGAGCACCGCGAAGCCGCAAGTTCAATCGCAGCTTGGTCCGCCGAATCAAGTACAAAGCGTTTCGAAGGCCAAGGTTACTCAGGGGCGGGGGAAAGGCAACCGCCATCCCCAACTGGCTGCGACACTATAGTAAGTTTCCAAATCCAATAAATATTTAAGCTTATGACTGATATACTAAAACCAATGAATAAGGGGTTAGCTAGTCAGATTAATTTGATTTGCAGGCAGTTATTTGAGGTGGAGGCAGAGGTAGTTTTGAGCCGGCCGGATGAGCAGTTTGGGGATTTTTCCTGTAATGTAGCTATGCAGCTGGCTGGGAAATTGAGTAAAAATCCGAGGGAAATCGCTGAGTCTATTGCCGCTGAGCTGAACAAAAAAGATGTTTCGGCTGAAATTGCTGGTCCCGGTTTCATCAACATTCGTTTGAGTGATCAAGCGGTTTTTGAAGCTGCGCAGGAGGCTACGAAACTTGATCAGCCGCTAAAAAAACAAGCGGTGGTGGCAGAATATTCCGATCCGAATCCGTTCAAGGTTTTACACGCCGGCCATTTGTATACAAGCTTTATCGGTGATGCCATTTCGAATATTTTGGAAACCGCCGGCGCCAAAGTGCATAGGGTAAATTACGGCGGAGATGTGGGTCTTCATGTAGCCAAAACTATGTGGGGCATATTGAATCATGCCGGATCAGGCCAATTAAACGAACAGCAGGCAGTTAGGAATATAAATAGCATATCGGGAAACACACTGGCTGAGAGAGCCGCAATAATGGCTATTCGGTATATCGAGGGCAACAGGGCCTACGAAGAAAATCCAGAAGCCAAAGCCGATATTGCTAAAATTAATGCCAGGGTTTACGAGCTTCATGATAAAAATGATAGAGATAGTGACTTCGCACAAGTTTATTGGACTTGCAGAGATTGGAGCTATGATTATTTTAAAGAGTTCTATAAAGAAATTGGCGTAAAAGAATTTGAGAAATTTTACCCTGAAAGCCAAACCGTCTCTTTGGGAGTTTCCACGGTCAAAGCGCAAACCAAAAAAGGTGTTTACGAGGAAAGTAATGGAGCTATTGTTTTTAAAGGTGAAAAATATGGGCTTCATACCCGGGTTTTTATAAATTCACAAGGACTTCCGACCTACGAAACAAAGGAAGTAGGCTTGATAATGACAAAATGGAACGAATATTCCTTCGACAAGTCAGTGATTATAACCGGGAACGACATTGTGGAATATATGAAGGTGGTTCAAAAAAGTATTGAACAGTTTGCTCCCGAACTGGTTAAAAAATCTGTCCATCTTACGCATGGGCAGGTAAAACTGGAAGGCGGCAAGAAGATGAGCAGCCGGAAGGGTAACGTTTTGTATGCTAATGATGTCATTGAAGCCGCCCAAAAAGCCAGTGAAGCTAACGGTCGCGGCGATAAGGATATAGTCATTGGGTCAGTGCGCTATTCCTTTCTAAAAAACAGGGTCGGCGGAGATATCATATATGATCCGAAAGAGTCAGTTGCTCAGGAAGGTAACAGCGGACCGTATTTACAATATGCCTTGGTTCGAGCCAAAAGCATATTGCACAAATTGAAGGCTACAAATTCTAAATCTCAAATTCCTGACTCCAAATCCCTAGATAAATTTGAGCGGAGCTTGGCGCGGCAATTAAGTCTTTATCCGGAGGCATTTGATGCGGCACTAAAAGATTATTCACCGCACCATATTTGTTCGTATCTTTACGAATTGGCCCAAATTTTTAACCGGTTTTATGAAAATAGCCGGGTAGCCGGCGATCCGCGAGAGAGCTTGCGCACAAATTTAGTTCAATCTTACGAGCGGGTCTTATCCCGTGGCCTTGATTTACTCGGGATGCCGACCCCGGAGAAAATGTAAATAAGATGGCTATTTTACTTAGACATCCGCATTTGAGGTTCCGGCTAGGCGCCAGCGAAGCACGGAGTGAGCCGTACAAGTTGTATGGTGAGCGAGCACTGGAACTAGCAACGCCGCCGGAGTCCAAAAGTATTGGCAGGGTTAAGGGCTCTGCCCGTGAGCAGGACGATACGGTGCGGATGTCTAAAGCGGTGGTTTTTGACTTCGATGGGACGCTGGCTGATACGGAAGGGTTTTTAAGACAAATCTACGGTGATATTGCCCGTGAAAAAGGTTGGGAACCGTTAAGCAAACGGACCTACCGCCGGCTCTTTACCGCCAGTATTTGGGAGGCGGCCCGCTGGGCGAGGTTTCGTCCGTGGCGGCTGCATCATTTAGTCAGTGAAAGCCGCACCCGCCTGCAGGCCCGCGCTAATGAAATTAAAATCTTCGACGGACTTAAGAATGTGGTCAATGAGCTTCACAAATCCGGGTACGATATTTATATGCTCAGTCGCAACTGGCAGAGCACAGTCCAAATAGTAGTAGATAAGAACGGCCTGGGTGATAAAGTAGTGGTTCTTGAGAAGCCGGGTTTTTTTACGAAACATAAAAGCGTGAAAAAACTTTTAGTCCAGAAAAAATATGAAAAAAAGCAAACCTGGATGGTCGGGGACGAAGTGCGCGATCTCTACGCGGCTAAACGGGCGGGCGTACCTTTTATCGCCGTTGTTTGGGGGTTTCAGGACAAAAAAACCCTTAAGGCTTTTAAGCCGGCGGCATTGGCCCAAAAGCCTCAAGAAATTCTTGATATAATCTTAAAGAGCAAGGATTAACCGAGGCTTTTACGCAGCAGGGCTGCTTCGTTTATGAGCTGGCTTAAAATTTCCACCTGGCCGCTATGGCTTAAAATTTTTGCGCTTAATTCCTGGTGAGTTTTTTCGTCTGGAGTCTGCGGCCCCACGCTAATACCCAAAACCCTTTCGCATATTTCGACATCTTGAGCCACAGATTTCCAAGCATTATTTTGGGAGCTCAGAATTTTCAAATTCTCTTTGTTAAGAAACTGTCCGGCTCGCCCTAGATCGCTTGCCAGTGATTTGTAATTGTCATTTAGGATTTCTAGCTGCCGGTCACTTAAGTTTTGGAGCGTCTTACCGAGGCCGATGAACTCCGGCGGCACCCCGATAGAATAAAAACCGCCGGTGAAGGTTATGGCCCTTGGCAGTTTTTGGCCGGCAATCTTTCTGCCGTAAGCCAACAAGCCGATGTGCTGGCGCCGGTCGCGGCGCTTTGGCACGGCTTTAAAAATTGGCTGCATATCGCCTACTAATCCCTGCAGAGTTTTTTGATAGTTGCCGGACGAGCTGATGGCTATATCTATCAGATGGCGCTGATCGCCAGGGGAAATTAGCCGCGGCTCTACTTCGGGAAGTTTACTTTCCAGCTCGGCAATGGCGGCTTTTACTTTTTCAATCGGATGGTCGTACCGAAAAGATGATTGAACGGTAGCAGTCCTTACTCCCGGCAGTTCAGCGAGGAATCTATCGATTGTGTCGGGCGATAATCCGCCGCGGAAACCTAAGCTGCCGGGACCGGCTATCGGATAAATTTTTATGCCGGTTTGTCCGGAAAATTCATAGAGGCGGGATAAGGCAATCTTGTTGCTGATAATTCCAGCCAGCAAACCAGATTCTAGAGCTGTATCCGAACAAGCTAAAAACGGTCTAATATACGTTGGCTTGCGGCCAAAATGCTTTTCGTGCAAGCCTACATATTTTGTCAAAAGAGCAGCTGCATCGAGCTGGCTTCGCATGCTTTCTATCAGAGGTATAACCTCTAGGAAATCCGTATTATCGGTTTCTTTTTTGGTAAAATCGCTGGATTTAAAATGCGCTAATTTCTCAAACAGATTATGAATCCGCATCAGCTGTTCGGCCCGTGTGGTCATCGGCAGGATTACTTCAAATAGCGGCCGTTTGCTGAATTTTAAATCACGTGCAAAATCTTCGCCGCTTAATATAACCGTCATAGCTTGCAAAAGATTGTAGCCTTTTTCTTCCCAAATGTTAGGTATGCGAAAAGTTAAAAATTTATCCCGGCCAAGCTGGTTTTTAGAGAAATATTCATGATATTCGCTGAACATTCTGTCAATTACCGCCGCGTCGGCATGCTTGCCTTCCCAGTCCCACATATATTCACTAACACCTAAATCATTGAAGCAATGATAGGCTTCGGCAATCTCCTGGTAAGCTCCAATAAAGGGCGTCTCAGCCTTATCCCAATAAGGAGCTAGAGCATTGTCCGGGTGCTGAGTAGCCATGGTAGCCGGAATACGTCTCGTCATTTTTTAGACTCCTCGTAATTGAAATCTTTTAGGAGATTTAGCGCGGTTTGAAGTATCGATTTGTTAGCCGCGAAATTTAATCTGGCAAATCCCGGCGTATAAAATGCTTCGCCAGGGACCAGGGCCACACCAGTTTCGTTTAATAATTTTTCGCACCAATCCAAGCTATTTTTAGTGATTTTCCTTATGTCCAAATATATGTAAAATGCTCCGTGCGGTTCTTTGAAGTCGATTTTTTCAATCTGGTTCAGCTGGTTTATTATGAATTTACGGTTTTCTAAAAGCTCCGCCATCATCACGGGTTGGTCATTATTCTCAAGAGCGGCTATGGCGGCATACTGAGCAGGCAAGGATGCGTTGCCCATTATCTGGCTTAGGACTTTATTGGCAGCGCTGGCAATTCCATTGGGAGCAATTATGTAGCCGATCCGCCAGCCGGTTAGGGCTTGGCTTTTAGAAAAACCGCCAAGAATAACTAAATTTAAAAATCCGCATTTTGCCGGTGGCGCATAGTCTTCACTAAAAACTAACTTGCTGTAAATATCGTCGGATAAAACAACGATTTTCGCGGCGTTTAATACACCGGCCAATTCTTCCAGGCGCTGCTTGGAATAGATTGTACCGGTCGGGTTATTGGGCGAGCATAAAATGACGGCCTTAGTTTTGGAAGTTATTTTTTGCTTGATGGCACCTATGTCCAGATCAAAGTTTTCATCCAGTTCGACCTCTATCGGCGTACCGCCAGCCAGCTTTATTTGATAGCTGTAGCTTGTCCAGCCGGGAATAGGTACTAATACTTCATCGCCCGGGTTTATGACCGAGAGAAGACTGGCATAAATAGCCGGTTTAAGCCCGGCTGTTACTACTACATTGTCAAGCTCCAGTTCCAAGAAGCCATAAAAATTTTTGGCTGCTTCGGCGATAGCTAGTTTTAGAACAGGCAAGCCTGAGGCGGGCGTGTACTTATTCTCGTCCAATTTGGTAGCCACATAATCGCTTATATATTCAGGAGTTTTACATGGTAATTCGCCGGCCGTTAAGTTATAGACGGGTTTACCTTGCTCAGCCATTTGCTTTACTCTGGCATTTAGCGCCAGCGTGGCGCTTTCCTCGAGCATATCTATTCGAGCCGCAGTTGGGATGTTTTTCATTAGGCCTTATTATACAGGTAAGGGACTTCTTAAAAATAGAATTTTATTATATAATTTAAATAAATAAGAGGCAAATGAGGAGGCAAATAATGACGGATCGCAAGCTTACAAACGCTGAAGCCACAAAAATACGCAGGGAAGTAGCCAAGCAAGTAAAAGCCCAGCAAAGATCAAAGGCTAGAAAGGTAGTCAGCCAAGGGGCGAAGTCGCAATGGCTTGGGTTCGCTGATTTTATGCGCACCCAAGGGGTGGTTGCGCTGGCTATCGGCTTGGTGCTGGGCGTCCAAGTGAAAGCGCTGGTAGACCAGATAGTCGCTAGTTTTATTAATCCGGTTCTGGGAATAGTATTGCCCGGTTCGGGCAGTTTATCGGAGAAAGTCTTCTCGTTAAGCGTCGGCGATAAGGAAGCGGTTTTTACTTATGGCGCCTTTATCTCGGTTTTCATCAGTTTTATCACGGTCGCACTTCTAGTCTATTTTGGCGTAAAAGCTCTTCGGCTGGATAAAATAAATAAACCAGCTTAAAAATGCAGCTTAGCGAGGAAGAGTGGAAAGCCAAATTAACGCCTGAGCAATATCGAGTATTAAGGCAAAAAGGTACGGAAGCCCCGTTTAGCGGCGAGTTAATAAATGAAAACCGCGACGGTATGTTCAAATGCGCGGCTTGTGGAGCTGAATTATTTTCCAGCGAACACAAATTTGAATCAACGGCATCAGGGCTTCAGGGCTGGCCCAGCTTTTCCGATATTGCTAAATCAGACGCCGTAAAATTAATAGATGATAATTCTCTCGGGGTGAAACGCACAGAAGTCCAATGCGCTACGTGCGGCAGCCACCTTGGGCACGTTTTTGATGAAGCCGAAGACCAGCCGGGAGGGAAACATTACTGCATTAATTCAGTTTGTCTTGATTTCGAGTCCAAAGACAATCATCATAAGTAAATTTAAGATAAAATAGTTATTAATGGATAATTTAAAAAACAACGGTAAAAAAAATGCCAGATTTCGTTTCAAACCACCAGGACAGAATCTACCCAGCGTAAGCCCTAACCTGCCAAAACAACCTATCCAAAATCCAAATCGCTTTGAGCCATCAGCTCCTGAGTTTATCAGGGAACCATATAGCTCCGTAAAAAAACCTATCCGACCAAAAAACTTTAAAAAAAAGCTTTCTGTAGCCTTGGCAGTTTTTTTAATTTTGGTTTTGGCTGGCGTCGGCTGGTATTTTTTTATTGACGGTAATTCATCAAATAAACCGCCGGAAGATAAAAATACACAAAGTAAATCGGGCGCAAAGCCGGCAGTGGCTGATAAAATTCGCCTCATTGCCGCTGGCGATATGCTGCCGCACGAAACAGTCAATCTAAGGGCTAAAACTAACGGTTCTTATGATTATGTCCAGTTTTTTGATCAAATAAACCAGCCGTTTAGCTCAGCTGATATTGCCTTTTGCAACCAAGAGTCTCCCAGTGCGCCCGACCTGCCGATTACAGCCTATCCGGGCTTTAATGCCCCCGAAGAATTTGCCCGCGACCTTTCAAAAGTCGGCTGTAATGTGATAGGTCTGGCCAACAATCATCTTTATGATAAGGGCCAACCTGGCATCGAGGGCACGCGGGCGGTTTGGGATAAGATTAAACCATTAGCAATAGCCGGCGCCAACCGTAGTCCGGCAGAACAAAATAAAATTTCTTATTTTGAAGTTAAAGGTGTGAAATTTGCCTTCATGGCTTACAGCGAAACTTCCAACCGTGATCCGGCGCAAGCTTTTAGCCTGAATATGCTCAATGAGCAACTGGTTAAATCACAGCTTGGTGAGGCGGATAAAAATGCCGACATCGTGCTGGTAAGCGTTCATTGGGGGAGCGAGTACAAGCCAAGTGCTAACAGCGGCCAGGAACACTGGGCTAAAATATTTGCCGATAACGGCGCCGATGTAGTTTTGGGCAGCGGTCCGCATGTATTACAGCCGGTTAAAAAATTTCCTAAGCTCGGCGGCGGAGACACCATAGTATTTTTCAGTCTGGGCAATCTTTTGAGCAGCCAGTTGGACATAGAAAGTTTGATAGGCGGCCTGGCCGTTTTGGATATTGATGCCACATCAAAGAAAATTAAAAATCTCGGGTTCTTCCCGACCTATATGCACTATGAATGGTCGCCGGCCGAGAAAGCCCGCGAAGACTTACTAGCCCGCAAAAACCTCAAGATTTATCCGCTTGAGCAATCCGCCGAGCCTCTCGGCAGATCGCAAAACAACACAACTGTTCAAGAACAAACCAAGCGCATTACGGATTTGCTCAATCAATTCACCACGGTCAAAATCCTTAACATGTCAAGCTTTTAATCAAAGCCATCCAAAACCTTGTTTTTGATGATTTTATTACTGTAAATTGACTTTTATGCCATCTGAGAACGCGCTGTCATGCAGTTCTGCCGAAACGGGTTTTTGCCCTTTTGGTATATCAAATACTAAAACACCTTCAACGCTGTTACCGGGGTTGATTTGAGCTAAGAAAACATCGCTGTTATTGCTATTGTAAAGCGTCGCTGTGCTATCTGGCGAAAATTGTTGACCTTCGGCGTTTAGTAGCTTTTGGTCTCCTTCAGAAAAGTACTGTTGTTCATTTCCGATATTTTTGACGTTTATTGTCATCAGGCAGTATTGACCTTGTGCCTTTTTGCGTAAAGCGTCACTATCCGGACTTACTACTTCAGTTTTACCGCACTCGACTTTTTTAACTGTAAATTCAAACTTACCGTCGCGGGCAGCTTCGCCAATTTTTGCTACCGTTGCTTGCTCGGAATTCCCCTCTTCATTATTAGGCGGTTGTTGATTGTCGCCAGATGAATTAGGAGAATCGCTTCCCCCTCCAGCGGCACCAGCTATGCCGGCAACGATTAGTAACGCCAAAATTACGGTTATTATTTTATGTTTCTTGAACCACTCCATTTATAAACTCCTAGTTTATTTTATATCTGTAAATAAATTACAGCATTAATCAATAATAAACAACTAGTTTATGTAACTAACTGTTTATAAACCATAGTCTATTCCATATGTATGGGTCGGAAGAAAGACTACTAAAAAACTTCGGCAAACGACTTGCCATCGCAAGAAAAAATAAGGGATTGACTCAACAACAGCTTGCGGAAGAGGCTGGTTTGAGTGTAGTAGCTATCGCTTATCTAGAAACTGGTAAAAGATGGGCTCGCATAGGAACGCTAAATAAACTTTCGAAGTGTCTTAACGTCGATATTTCCGATTTCTTCAAAGGCGTTAAATAATCTGAGAAATCGAAGTAATTTCCTTATCTGCTTTTCTTTCAGCATTGAGAAAACCGATTGGCTTGAATCAGGTTTGTCCGAGTCACTGAAGCAAAAGCTAGTCCAGCTCGCTCCTTAAATAAAATAGAGATGGACCGGCCCCGGAGGGACGTTTTTTGCTTCACGGACAATCCTGGTATCTCAAGGCAGTAGTGTTTTATCACCTGCTGCGGCACTTTTTGCCTACTTTTTGTTGCTGCAGAGAAAAAGTAGGAATTCGGTTCCTTATTGAAGGAACGATGGCTTGGTTCTTCGCCAGAAGAACTTATTTATAAACCGAAAAACTCTTCCATGGTTTGGTCGGTTTCATGGAGCTTTGCGGCCAGTTTTTCGCCTACATATCTAAAATGCCACGGTTCATACTGGTATCCGGTGATGTTTTTCTTACCTTGCTTGTAGCGCAGAGTGAAGCCGTATTTGTGGGCGTTTTGGGCCAGCCATTTTCCCTCAGGGGTTTCGCCAAAACAGATCTCCAGATAACATTTTCTATCGGCTCTTGATATATCAAAGGCCAGTCCGGTTTGGTGTTCGCTGGTTCCCGGGCGGGCGCTGTACTTGTCGGCCGCAGCTTGTCCGTCGCGGGCAACGTAGCCGTTATAATAAACTGCCTGCAAATCAGCCGATCTGTAACCGCTGGCAAATAGCAGACGGTAGCCGGCTGTTTGGGCGTCTGAAAACATAGTTTCTATCCTTTCATCCACGCCGCTTTTTATTTTTTGTTCCTCGGCGCTGTCGGTAGGATCGCGTCTGACTTCCGGTGTTGCTAATTCCGTAGGCACATAATCGGTCGGGATTGGACGCTGCTTGTTGACTATTACCCATAAGCTAGCCGGATCAGTCAGCGAATACTGGATTTTGTCGAATTCATCTGGATTGTTATTTTCTTCAGCTTGTTCATTCTGTTTTTGGCGGTCGGAATCCGGAGTATTAGTCCTCTTTCCACCTATAAAAAAATAGGCCGAGCCGCTGGCTATAAGCAAGATTAAAAGAATTACTAAAAGCTTTTTCACCCTTAAAATAATAACACTGTATAATATTGAAAATGATCAGAAATTTCACACTTGAGTGCAAAACGGAATTTATTGGAGAGCAGCGGAGTAAAACGTACAAGTGGTACGTTGCACGAGCAGCGCAGCCAAAATTTGCGTTATGTGCCAAGAGCGGCTTGCAAGAGCAAACTGGTTTTGGGCTGGAAAGGCGCGGTGCGTAAGTTCTGATGAAGATTGATAAGCATTTAGTGCCAACCAAACTTCTTTGGATTGATTTGGAGATGACAGGACTTGATTCGGAAAAAGACGTTATTTTGGAAGTGGCCGCCGAAGTAACTGACTTTGATTTTAAAACCTTGGCGTCTTACGAAGCGATAATAAAGCACAAAAACCGGTCATTGAAAAAAATGAATGACTGGTCCAAGCTGCAGCACAAAGCCAGCGGTTTAACGGAGCGCATAAAAAAAGAGGGCAGAGACGAGCAAGAGGTAGTTCATGAACTGGTCGGTTTTATCAGGGCGGAGTTTGGTAACGAGCCGGCAATTCTAGCCGGCAACTCTATCCATAACGACCGCAAGTTTATCACCCGCTGGTGGCCAGAAGTAGAAGACCGGCTGCATTACCGCATGCTGGACGTAACCAGCTTTAAAATTTTAATGCAGGCTAAATACGGAGTGAGTTTTGCCAAAAAAGACGTCCACCGTGCCTTCGACGACATCCAAGCCTCCATCGCCGAACTACAGTTTTACCTTGAAAAATTGAAGCGCTAGAATTAATTTTTTTCGCACTTCGGTCCTGAAGCTGTATTGACAAATACTAGGGAGCATGATAATATATATAAATAATGTCTATAGAGGACGGGCCATCTAGAGAAAACCCTGCATTTATCGCTCAACCAGACGGAAGCTTTGTTGGAATAAACGAGCAGCGCCGTAAAAACCATGAAGCCGAAATGGATGTTTCTGTACTGCAGGCAGGAGATGTTCTTGCCGCACGCTTTGATAATGAAGATTCACCCTCGGGTTTTGTATACGAAGTTGAGGAAGCTGTATGGCATGATCTTGGTATTTCGAACTACAGTAAGCCAGGACGCAGTCTTAGTGGAAGAATTAACTCCGCGTCTTTGCCCTCAGAGATTAACGGTACGGAGAAAGTAATATTTACAGGCAGCACGTACGGAGGTTCAATAATCAGTCCAGGACTAATTGCTACTGGAATGTACCCAGAATTTTTCTTAAAAGGGAAAGGTAGATTAACATTTCCGCCAATTAACTACTTTGTAGTTTTTCGTGCAGATGAACGAGGCTCTCTGCAAGAGATAGAGCCGCAGCAACTAGTTGCCGAAACTTCCGCAAAAAATGAAAAACACACTAAGCGTGTTGCCGAAATGGATCAAGTGATTGAAGCTTTTAGATTCGACCGCAACCTACGTAACCTAGGCGGCCAAACATATTCAGATGAACGCTACGAAGCTGTTTTCGATAGTCGAGGCGCGGTTGGTTTAGCAATTCTAGACAAGAAAACAAAGGTATGGATGAAATACCAATACGATGAAGGGCGGGCTTTGCAGATCGGCTTCGCAAAACTATCAGACATCAAAGAAGCTTATGGGCTTGATGGTAGATTTTCTAGCACAGTTGAACCTATTTATAGAGCAGGTGTGGCTATATCTACACATACTACGTCGCCACGTTATGGGATTGACGTGGTTAATTATAAGATGAGTAAAAAAGAAGCTGCAGACATCGATTTTGCCGGCAAAGATGCATTTCCTCCAAGTCCTAACATACGTGTTTGGCCTGACGGTTCCCATGATATTGACGATGACAGCTACAAAACTTCAGACGAAAAAAGAATCGAAGATAATAAGAAAATTGAGGAAGTCTTAGAGTTGCATACGGCTATGGATAGTACAGGTAGAGTTCTGATTATAGACGGCGAGCCTATCGAACTATTTGATCCCTCAACGGAAGCTGAGAAAATAATAAAACAACTTTCAATAGATACTGAACAGCAATCCCAATGGTCTGAACGGAAGATATATACTTCTGGATTTGTTACAAGAGCTATTAATAAAATTACTAAGAAAACCTAAATAAAAGCAGCATAGTCTCATCCAGTTCTTTACAAAATCCTTATGCAGGGCTAAATACGGTGTTAATTTTGCCAAAAAGGACGTTCACCGCGCCTTCGACGACATCCAAGCTTCCATCGCCGAACTCCAGTTTTATATCGAAAAATTAAAAGATACTATTTAGCCCAAGCCTTAAAATTTTTTAATACAACCTTTTATAACTTTCTGGCCTTTATTACACTTGCTATGGCTCGGCCTGACAGTACACCTGGAGGTACTTTTTCAGTAGGTTTAGCAGGAACGCCACTAAACATTACATTTACCAGACTGTCGGCTGCCTCTCCGATAATATTCTGATCCTTGAGTTTACTATAGTAAGCCTCTGGACTCTCGGGTCTACCCATTAATTCTTTATCAGGAACAAAATAATGTTGATTTCCTACTATATCTTCATCAGCAAGATGACTATCTGGCGGCAACACAACGCTTTCTCTTCTAGGATTTTGAGGCTCAATTTTGCCTAGTTCTGCTGAAAATTCCATTTTTTATTTTTTCCTTAACTTTTACATATTAGCACAAGGTTGCGCTTATGTCAAATATGAATTTATGTTTCCTCTGTTTTAGATTTACGTTAGTAAATATATAATAACACGAATGCTGTACCTGTTTTTAGCGATTTTACTTTTTACTACGTTGAGCTTATTAAGCGCAGCTGCTTCAAGACGAACAAATAGCAATTTAGTGACTCTGATTGTAAATACATTCTCAGTTTTAATGCCGCTCATTATTCTGGCTCCAGCGTTCATAAAAAAATCTTTAACCATTGATAAGCCAGCGCTGATAATGACTATAATAGCTGGACTCTGTGTCGGGCTTTTCGCCATGACGGTCAACAAAAGCTTTACGCTTAATAAAGTTGGCATAGTGATTCCGGTGGTTTTCGGGGGAACAATAATGCTCACGGCTGTTTTGAGTTACTTTATCTTTAAGGAAACGCTCAAAGGCTTTGAGCTGGCCGGGCTGCTGCTTATTCTGGCCGGCCTTGGCTTTATAATTTACGCCCGTTCTGTCGCATGAATGAAATGAACCACAAAACAGTGGAACAATACGTTTTAAGTATGCCGAACGCTAAGCTGGACTATCCTTTTGGCGAGGGAGTGGCGGTGTATAAGGTTAAAGAAAAAATGTTCGCTTTAATCTCTGAAAATAAAGAACCTCTAAATATCAGCCTGAAATGCGACCCGAAGCTAGCTGAAGTATTACGAGAAAAATATGAGACTGTAATGCCCGGATACCACTTAAATAAAAAGCACTGGAACACCATAGTTTTAACCGGCCAGCTGGACTGGGAAGAAATAAAAGGACTGATTCGCCACAGCCATAACCTTGTAACAAAAACCGATGCCGAAACCCCGCAACTATAAAGCCTTTGCAAAATATTTTTAAGTGTTGGACTTGTTTACTGGGTAGATTCGGGTTTGTCTAGCAATAAATCTATCTGGCCGAAGGCAGTTTCTATAATTTGTTTTTCGCTGGCATTGGAGCTTTCATAAGCCGCCTGCAGCTGCAGGCGGTAGTTATTTAGTTGCTGATCAAGCAGCGCCTGGTAGGTTTCGTCAAATTTCCCGCTTTGTTCACCCTGGACTAATAAGGCATCACTTTCGGCGTTTTGGCTGGCTTCAAGTTTTTTCTCCACCTTTTTAAGTCCCCGGCCGGCCAAAGCGCCAATCAGTTCCAACTGAGACGAACGCATAGTTAACTGGATGTTATTAACCTTAAAAAGTAGGTCGCGGTCGCCAATTTTCTCCTCGGCAGATTCAGCCACCCGGATAATTTCATGTTGGGTTTGGGCAATTTCCAGCAGCCTGTCCCGGTGGTCGCTGCCAGCGCTGTTTAAAAATGAAAACACGGTAGAAACCAATATGATTAAAACAATTAATGCCCCTCCCGCGAACATGGCGCGCTTTAAAGTACTGGCGTTGCCAAGGTCAAGCAAAGGCTTTTTAGGCGGCTTTTGAGGATTCATTATAAATTCATAATCGCTGTCCGGGGGCGAACCGCTCGATCCTTGAGTGTTGTAATCTGGCGGGGCTTGCGCTGATACGGTACTGCGTAAAGACCGTCGGGAGCTATTATTATTCGGCAGTACCACCTGGGTTTGCACCGGCCTGTAAGCCTGAGCGGAAGGAGCGCTGGTTCTAAGCGGTGCAGCCGGAGCTGAACTGGCAGCTCCATAAATAACGTTTTGATGCATGTAAGGCTTAACATATTGCTGCATATGGGCCGGCAAGTTTTTTTGCATTTGAGCAGTCATCTCATTTTCGATGCGGGCCGGCATACGGGCGCCGCTGTTTTGATATTTTTTAAGGTGAGCCGGCATAGTCCGGTCCATATGGGCCGCCATGGATTTTTGTACGGCCGGCGGGATGTAGGCGTTTCTGTTTTCACTGGACGACATAGCTTAATTAAACCATAAGCAACTCTTCCACGGGAAGCCCTCTATACTTGATACTTACTGCTTACTGCTAGATACTAATTTCTATGGATGCGGTCAGCGAGGTCAAAGCCCGGCTTAGTATAGAAGACGTTATTAGCGAATACGTCCGCTTGAAGCGAGCCGGCAAAAATTTTAAAGGTTTGAGCCCGTTTTCAAATGAAAAAACGCCAAGTTTTGTGGTTAGTCCCGAAAAACAGATTTGGCACGATTTTAGTTCGGGGCGCGGCGGCGATATTTTTACGTTCATACAAGAAGTAGAAGGAGTGGATTTTAAAGGCGCCCTGGAACTTTTATCCCGCAAGGCCGGAGTTGATCTGGAAGATTATCGCAAGGGTAGCGATAATAGATCCAGGTTCGACAAAGAGCGTCTGTACAAGGCGCTGGATATGTCGGCCAAATTCTATCAAAGGCAGCTAAAGGATAGTAATCAGGCCTTGGAGTACATTATAAAAAAACGCGGCTTTGCCAAGCAGACGGTTTTGGATTTCCAGCTGGGATATAGCTCCGAGAACCAGCGGGGGCTGACTGACTATTTATTGCAAAAAGGTTTTTCCGAGCAAGAGCTGAAACTTTGCGGGCTGGTTAGTACGGCCAGGGGGTTGAATGATATGTTCCGCGGCCGGCTGATGATACCGCTGCACGACCAGTTTGGCAAAGTCATCGGTTTTACGGCTCGGATTTTAAACGAGCAATTATCCGGCCCAAAATATATTAATACACCCTCCACGCCGCTGTACGATAAGAGCCGGCATATATATGGACTGCACCTGGCTAAGCAAGGTATTCGCACCAAGGACTATTCGGTAATTGTAGAAGGCAATCTAGATGTAATCGCTTCGCATCAGGCCGGACAAAATCAGATTGTAGCCACGGCCGGCACTGCCTTAACCGAATATCAAATGAAAGCTCTGTCCCGTTTGTCGCCCAATGTGCGCCTGAGTTTTGACCAGGATAAAGCCGGCCTTGAGGCCGCCGAGAGAGCCATACCGATCGCTAGCAAAGCGGGCGTAAACCTGAGCATCATTACTCTTTCATCGGGCAAAGATCCGGATGAGCTTATCAAAAAGGACCCCAAACTTTGGACCGAAGCCATCGACAACGCCGATTACGCCGTCGACTGGTTAATAAACCGCTACAAAGAGAAGCTTAATATCTCCACTGCTCAAGGCAAGCGTGAATTCAGCGACGTGATGATAAATTTGATAAAAACACTTGAAGACCCTGTCGAGCAGGATCATTATGTGAATGTGGTCTCGCAGGAAGCGGCCGTTGACCCTTCGGCCATCCGTCAGAAATTATTTACGGACGGCAAATCCATCGACGAAAAACTAAAGCAAATAAGCAGGCCCGCCAATACATTGGACCAAAACAGCCAGCACCAAATAAACAGGATCGACAAATTCCTAAGTTTGAGCTTAATGCAGCCCGATATAAGACATTATTTGGATTTACTAAGTCCAGATATGCTAATAACCGACGAGCAAGTTAAATTGCTTAAATTTCTAAAGGAAAATCCGGAATTTGACCCCAGCGCGGCCGATAAAAAGCCTGAGGATGCGACCCAGGCGGAAGACTATGTTAAAATACTAGTGTTACTATTTGAGCAATTATACGCCTCAGTTGATGCGCAAGAACTTCACTACGAAGCTCAGCGCCTGAGAGCCGAGACAATCAAATATTTTGTAGAACAACAAAAGGCCAATTTATTTGCGCTGCAACATCAAAGTGATGAAGCCGAGCAAACCAAGATTCTCTCTAGTGTCAGGGAACTTGATAAACTACTAAGCCAAACGAAAAGAATTGATTAATGAGATGGAGTTATTATGAGTCCCGTTAGAACTTTCAAAAAACCTAAATTTAAGATAGAATATACCACCAAACCTAATTTTACAGGAGTTCTAACGGGATGAGCGAAGATCAGCAAAAGGTAACGCCAGAGGAAGCCAAAAAAGATCTTTTGGCGCTGGCTAAAAAAGACGGCAAAATCGAACAGGAAGCCATATTTGCCCTTATTCCTGAAACACCGGAGAATGCCGAGGTTTTGGACAGCCTGTATACCGAATTAGCTGATTCCAGGATCGAAGTTACCGGCAATTCGGTTAATGGGGTGGCCGACGATTGGGTGGCCGAAGACGAAGAAGAGTTGGTATTGGACGACAAAATCTATATGGACGATATTGCCGATGATTCAGTCCGGCTTTATTTGCGTGAAATCGGCAAAATCCCGCTTTTGAAACCTGACGAGGAACTGGCGCTAGCCCAAAGAGTCGTAGCCGGCGAGAAAAAAGCTAAAGACCAAATGGCCGAAGCTAACATGCGGTTGGTTGTTTCTATCGCCAAGCGCTACGTTGGCCGTGGATTAGACCTGCTGGATTTAATCCAAGAGGGAAACACCGGTTTGCTGCGGGCCGTTGAGAAATTTGATCCGGACAAAGGTTTCAAATTCTCCACATACGCCACCTGGTGGATTCGCCAGGCGATTACCCGGGCCATTGCCGACCAAGCCAGAGTTATCCGCATTCCCGTGCATATGTTTGAGACCATTAACAAGCTGCTTCGAACCCAGCGCCGATTGACTCAAGAACTTAACCGTGAGCCTACCAACGAAGAAATCGCCGAAGCCATGGAAATGGAAGTCGAGAAGGTGGAGCATATCATGAAGATCAAACAGGATATTCATTCCTTGGACGCTTCCGTGCGTGACGATGAAGAAGACAGTGTACTGGGCGATTTCATCGAGGACGAGGATACTATTACACCTGAGGAATCAGCTACCGGCAGCTTGCTGAAAAGCCACGTCAAAGACATGCTTTCCGGCCTAACCGAGCGAGAACAAAAAATTTTGAAACTGCGTTTTGGCTTGGAAGACGGCAAAAGCCACACGCTGGAAGAAGTCGGCCAGGAATTTATGGTAACCCGCGAACGAATAAGGCAGATAGAGGCTAAGGCTTTAGCTAAACTGCGCAAGCATAAAGATGCCCGCAAGCTCCACGATTACATCAAGTAAGACCTGTGCCGCGCCAGCCTGCTGATGAGCGAAGCTCATCACTCCGCTGGCGCTCTTGGACTCATATACGATTTTATTCTGCGATGCTCAGTAGCAGTACTTTTTGTACAGCTACTTCCACTTCTCAAATAGAAATCACACCTGAGCCTCAAGCACAGGCCTTACTTGCAGCTTGTGCCCGTTCGTTTTTTTTACTAACTTTGAAATGTATACTGTAAAGAATGAAAACAGTTAGGCTGGTTATGACCTTCACACTTGCGTGCACAGTGCATTTTCTCAACGAGCAACGGACTAAGCTGTACAGGCGGTACTGCTTAGGAGTAGCACAGCTGAAAAATGTGCTGGGTGCCAAGAACGACTTGCAAAGTTGGACTTTGTTCAGCTTGGAAAGTCGTGGTGTGGAGGTCAGATGAAGATTATTGGATTGAGCGGGACCAATGGTAGCGGCAAGGATACGGTTGCTGAATTTCTAAAGGACGAGCATGGGTTTTATATAGCGTCTGCTACTGACATGCTGGAAGCAGAACTAAAAAAACTTGACCGCCCCACCGATAGAACTCATAAACGCGAGCTAGGCAACCAATGGCGCCGGGATCAAGGGTTGGGCGTAATAGTCCAGCGGGCAGTCGAAGAAGCAAAAAAAGCCGGCTTTGATAAAGTGGTCGTTGGTAGCCTGCGCAACTCTGGTGAAGCGGACCTAGTACATGCTCTAGGCGGCAAGGTAATTTGGGTAGACGCCGATCCGCTAGTGCGCTACCAAAGAGTTATCAGCGGCAAGCGCGGCCGCATAGAAGATAGTAAATCATATGAAGAATTTCTAAGCGACGAAGAAGCCGAAATGAACGAACAAGGCGACGCGGCCACTCTAAGCATGGCCGAAGTAAAAGCCAAAAGCGATATTTTTATAGAAAACAATTATGAGGATATTGCCAAATTAAAAACTGAACTTAAAAAAGCATTAGCAATTGTTAAATAAGAACATTTAATTATAATAACAATCACTATGCATACTCTCGAAATCACAAAAACTGTCGAGGGTGAAGGAGCGCCAACTTTCCCCAGTCCTGCCATTGGTGTTGTTGGCAGAGACAGAGATACAGAAGAAGCTAGGCTTCATGCAGTTTTTCCGGTTGAAGATTCAGCATTTGCCAGTTACGTTGCAGATCTATTGGCAAAAGGCGTGGACATACTAGCTACAGAGGAAATTACGCCTGAAAAGACAGTCGAACTTTGCAATAAAGACTGGTCAGCGAGAGTACTGTTTTTAAGTGGAGTCGAAATTGTTCCCGTAGATGAAGAAAACAACATGCATACGGCTATATATAGTGAAACAGTTCCAGATGAACAAAGAGGCTTGCCGTCTCTGTCCTTACCCTTGAATCAACGCTAAAATGTTAAAGTGATTGTTGATTCCGACATTACTTTTGGCCAGGCATTGGCGCAGTATCCGGAGAAGCCGAAAGTGCCTAGAAAGATTTTGGATCAGCTGAAGTTGGTTGATGTTGAGTATATTAGTTTTGATCACAAGCTGCACCGCGGGCAGATTGTTATCCATAAATATTTAGTTGATGAGGTTAAGATGATGTTTGAGTTGGCGGTTGAAGTTAAGTTTCCTATTGCTAAAGTTGTGCCGAATTCCCATCCGGATTACAAATGGGATACCAAAAAATTGGTGATTGAGAATAATGTTACAGGCGGTTTTGGCTATAGAAAAATTAAAGGTACCGACAAACTATCTCTTCACTCTTACGGCAGGGCGATAGATATAAACCCGTTGCAAAACCCATATATTCGCTATAAAAATAGCGAAGAGATAGTTTTCCCGCCAAATACGAAGTGGAATCCTAAAAGACCGGGAACACTGCATAAAAATAATCCGCTGGTTAAGTTTATGGAATCAAAAGGTTGGGAATAGGGCGGACGCTGGACAAAAACAGACGGAGTGATCGACTACATGCACCTCCAAAAATCGCCTGATGCAAAAACGTGAAAGGATAAACCCTTCACGGTTAAGTGAGTAAAAAGTTTATCTGCTCACTATCTAGCGTATACTAAAAGTAGGACCTGTCCCAAGATAATTTTCGAGGATAAAAAATGATGATTTTTATTCAAAACTTACAAACCGCGACAAAGCGTAATCATAGTTACGGTGCGAAGTGGTTTGATTGGTTTTGGGAAAAAAGGGCGATTTCTAGCCCGAAAACCTTATTTTGGGACAGGTTCTAAATGGCGGAGGATGTGAGTCGGAAAAGATTAGCTATTATTGACGGGAAGAGCGTTTTTTATCGCGGTTATTACGCCATGCCCAATCTTTCTACCAAAGACGGTACCCCGACCGGCGGGGTTTACGGCTTCGCAGTTATGGCACTGGAGGTTATCAAACGGCTTGATCCGGATTACGTTTGCGTAGCCTGGGACAAGCCCAAGACCAATATCCGCAAGCGCCTGGAGATTTACCCCGAGTACAAAGCCGGTCGCAAACCGGCGCCAGCGGATTTTTATGAACAAATTCCGTTGCTCCAGGAACTTTTAGAGGCTTTTGGATGGCCGCTCTATGAACTGGATGATTACGAAGCGGATGACATTATGGGCACGCTGGCCGTACAAGCTAGAGACCAAGGACTGGACACGGCACTCATTACCAGCGACCTGGACATGCTGCAAGTAATTAACGGTAACGTGCATGTTTACGCGCTAAAAAAGGGTCTAAGTAATATAGAATTATTTCACCCGGAAAGTTTTGAAGCCAAATACGGGATTAAGGTTGATCAATTTTTGGACCTTAAATCGCTAAAAGGCGACAGCTCCGACAACATTCCGGGCGCACCGGGAATCGGTGAAAAAGGCGCGGTGGAATTGCTGCAAAAATACAAAACTATCGAGGGGGTGTATGACAATTTACCGCTTATAAAAGATTCTATGCGCAAAAAGTTGGAAGCCGGCAAAGAGTCGGTTTATTTAAGTAAAAAAATTGCCGCTATCTGGACCGACGCGCCAATAAAGCTTGATTTAGCGGAGGTTGATGGAAGCAAATGCAGTCCGGCTGATGTTCAAAACGTACTGCAAAAGTTGGAGTTTAGAACTCTCGCCCGCCAGCTTCCGGAGTATATGCACCTGCCTGAACAAAAAGAGGCGGATGAAATGATAAAGCTTAAAATGCCGGAGTCCACTAATATAAAAACTAATGAGGATTTGAAAAAGCTTAGTTTGCCTAAAACCGACGAGCTGGTAATATCAGCTATCTCCAATAAACCGCATGGCCGTGAACCGGCGTTTTTGACAATTTCTCCAGACGATAAAATTGCTATTTCATTTGATTTGCTCCTGCTGGATCCTAAATTAATCCAAGAAAAATTAAAGTCCTACATAGAGCAAACTGCTCTGGTCGGCTACAACCTCAAGGCTATAATGCAAATACTTTTCAGTCTCGGGATATATCCAAAAAAAGTCGGACATGACGTGGAGATAGGTGCGTTTTTGCTAAACCCGCTAAAACGGTCAAATAGCCTAAGCGAAATGACGGAAACCGAGCTGGGATTTCAGCTCTCCAGCCTGGATATTTTAGACGGCCATAATGCGGCGGCGGAAAATTCCGCAGCCATCCGCAAACTGGCTGAATTACAAAAAACTGAACTGAATAAATTTCCAAAAATGCAAAAATTAACTAAAGAAGTAGAGTGGCCGATTTTGTCCGTTCTGGCAGAAATGGAGCATTTAGGCATAAAACTGGATGTTGAATATTTGCGGGAGTTTTCCGAACAATTAAAAGATTCAATTTCGGATATTGAGCAGGAAATTTACGGGCATGCCGACCAGGAGTTTAATATAGCCAGTCCGGCTCAGTTAGCTGACATTTTATTTAACAAATTAAATCTACCGGCAGCGAATATAAAGAAGGGTAAAACAGGCTATTCAACGGCAGCTAACGAACTCGACAAGCTGCGCGCCGTCCACCCTATTATAGACTTGATTACTCAATACCGGGAAATAACAAAACTTATGAATACATATGTTGAGCCGCTGCCAGCCATAGTAGATGAAAATAACCGCCTGCATACCACCTATAGCCTGACTGTTGCTCAAACCGGCCGCCTATCCAGCCATGATCCAAACCTGCAGAATATACCGGTCAGGTCGGATTTGGGCCGCAAAATACGCTCGGCATTTTTAGCTGACACCGGGAAGGTTTTAATCGGCGCGGATTATAGCCAGTTTGAACTGCGCTTGGCCGCCCTGCTAGCTGACGATAAAGATTTAATCGACATGTTTAACCGCGACGTCGACGTGCATTTGGCAACTGCCGCGCAAATTTACGGACGGCAACCGGAGGATGTTACCAAAAACATGCGCCGCCAGGCTAAGGTCGTTAACTTCGGCATAATGTACGGTTTAAGTCCGCACGGATTAGCCGTGGCTGCCAATATGACTCGCGAGGCGGCAAAAAATTTCATTGAAAAATATTTCGAAGTCCGGCCGAAATTGGTTGCCTATATTGCTAAAGTAAAAAAAGACGCCGCCGATGACGGTTATGTCGAAACGCTTTTCGGCCGCCGCCGCCCGACGCCTGACGTGCATTCGTCTAATTTTATGGTTCGGGAAGCCGCTTATCGGGCTGCCGTGAACATGCCATTCCAAGGCACGGCTGCCGACATTATGAAGCTGTCAATGGTCAAAGTCAGGGAATATTTAGAAGATTATCCAGAGGCTAAATTATTGCTGCAAATTCATGACTCCATATTGATAGAAGCGCCAGAGGACCAAGCCAATCAATTAGCCAAAGAAATAAAACGGGTAATGGAAGATGCCCACAAACTAGAAGTTAAACTTACGGTGGATACCTCAATCGGCAGCAATTGGGGCGAACTCTAAGTCATTGTTCTTGCGACCAAGAACCAAGTCGTTCCTTTTTTGTCTGAAAAAAAGAACCGAAAAAGCAGACAGCAGGTTGCCAAACGCTACTGTTTGAGATACCAGGCTGGTTGGTTAGGCAAAAAACGTCCCTTCGGGGCCGGTCCTGTTCTATTTTATTTAATGAGCGAACAGGACTAGCTTTTGCCTAAGCCATTCCAAGCAGCCTGATTCAAGCCAATCGGTTTTATCAATGCTGGCTAAAAGCATGATTGTCTAAACTTCGGTGCAGGCTCCCTAAAATTAATTAATCAATCGCATCGGTCTCAATTAATAAACTTATGTATACGCCGTAGTATACGGTTAATTTAATTCTGTTTTTTAGCTTAGCAGTCTTAGAGAATCCTAATCCATACTCTTTTAATTTTTGCCTATTATTATCAAAGAATTTTTCGAATGCATTATTTAATAACTCGTGACGAATTCCAGATATGTTTGAGATTATATTGTCTGCCATCAAATAGTTAAACATTACTTCTCTCGCGGGTTCTTTATCTTTATCAAAATTACTAACTTTTTCTTCATCGGTGCTTAATACCCATATAAGCGACCCCAGTAAAATTGCTCTTTGATACATATTTTCAAGTAAAGTTACCAAATCGGTAGTTTCTGCTGATTGCCTTGAATCTTCCGAGTTGTCAGAAACTATTTTCGCATACCAAGAACAGGATTTGTATATACTAGATTCATATTCGTTGAATTGATTTAACTCTTTAGTATCTACAGTGCCTAAAATACGCTTAATCCTTTTAACCTGGATGTTCTGTAAAGGACTTATCTTCTTAATTCTTTTTACGTCATTTACTTCTACAAACTGGGTAAGACCGTATTCGTCTAGCAATGTAGTTAGTGGTTCTGTTGACATTTTATGATTATAGCAATAAATGGATCTTAAAATTTACGAATCTGTCCATTAAGAGGTAGCCAGTTGTATCAGAAAGAAGTTGTAGGTTGGAGACAGTAATGACAGCACGGCTACTAACTACCTATTCTAAGTTTTCTCGCTTAATTTTAAACGTTTTTAAGATCTGTTCTTGATCTTGCGCCACTTCTTCACCGGCGAATTTGTACCCTAATTGATTACCGATAGCTTTTAGTATCCTAATCTTCTCTGTTATGGTTTCGTCTTTGTTGTTTTTCTTTTCATAATTCTGCACAACTTTTACCGCCATGCGTTTATTTAAAATAGAGCTCAAATATCGCCACACAGCAAGGTATAAGATTAAGATCAACAGGCATACAATAAATGTTCTTAATGGATATGATTGCGAATTGTCAACAGAAGATGTAATGATTAAAAAATAGCCAATTATTTGGAGTAGAAAACCAACTCCAATCCCAAATAAACCAAAAATTGCTTCAGTGCGAACCTTGATAAAGTTTGCAATTTTTGGAGCATCCCAACCCAAACGTGCTGAACTAATCGTAAGAATAGCTGATTCATTTAAAATCAAACCCTTTGACAAGAAGAAAACACCTATGATATCCATAAAGATACCGATAATAAACAGTGACTCGACTCCCATGGCTATTATTATAAGCCTCAATACCGGGTTTATCTTTGGATCATATATTAATCATCGGAAAATAAGGTTTTTCGATTCTGCTTTTGTACAGGCCTCTGTAGGTTCCTGATGAGCTTCGTTGTCAACAAGCACAATTATTAATGAGGAAGTGTTTGAAGCTTTTTCTTTCCTTGGGAATTATTAAGAAAAA
>JAHWKM010000005.1 GCA_019347895.1 Candidatus Parcubacteria bacterium
ACCGGACGGCCCATGCTCACTAGACCATAATCGGTCCCTGTCGTCCCAGGCCAAACCTTGGGGATTTCTATGACCGTAACTGTAAACTGCGTTATTAAAAGGATTGTCGCCGGGAATACTGCCGTCTGCATTTATGCGTAAAATTTTTCCTGATAGTACGCTGGTGTCTTGAGCGCTTTGCTCGTCGCCTGCGTCGCCGGTTGTAATATAAAGCTTGTCATCCGGACCAAATGCTATAAACCCGCCGTCATGAAACCTGGCCCCGGGAATTTGGTCGATAATGATCGTTTTTTCAGACAAACCTCCGTTTTTATATATGTAACTTTCCACCCGGTTTATCAAACCGGCGTCAGTTCTGGTTGTTAAATAAAGATAAATTTTATTATTCTCAGCGAAATCCGGATGCAGTGCCAAGCCCAATAGCCCGCCTTCCCCGCTGTGTTCTACTCCGGAAATTTCAATTGATTGTCGGTCGCTGCCTACTCTTTTTAGCTTGCCTGCCCTTTCCGTCACTAATAAATCTCCCCCGGGCAGCTCAGCAATAGCCCACGGAATATTCAAATCAACAGCCGCAATTTTAATGTTCGCTTCATCCCGCTGGCCTGATTGTGTACCCGCCGGCAAATTAGAATCGGTCGGCTTGAATATATATCTTTCGAGTTGCCCTGATAGAATAATCCATCCCCCAAATATCAAAATCCCGGCCATCACAATTAACAAAAAACGCTTTTTTGACACCTTATCCATCGTTTTATCATATCACTTTAATAGGGTTACAATTGTTGTATGCAGCCGCGATATTTTATTGGCATTGCCCTGCCTGATGAGCTAAGCAGCCGAATTAGCAAGATTCAAAACGATCTATTTCAGCCAGGCAAAGTTATGCAGCCGCTCGTCCCGCACATTACGCTGCTGAATCCGAATATGTTAGAAAAACTGCCGCCAAAAGATTTCATACCCCAAGTCAGAAAAGTTACTAATAATATTTTGCCAGTTGAAATAAGACTTAGCGAAATTTCAATGTTTAAAAAGCGGGTAATTTACATAAAAGCTGAAGGTAAAGCAGCCGTGTATCTATATGATGAGCTAGTAAAACTATTGCCAGATTCTGTTCGCACTAAATTTACACCCAATCGGAAATTTGAACCGCACATCACACTCGCCCAGGCCAAACCCAAGCAAAATTTAGATCCAAAGTTGACTGAGCAAATCAAAACCAGGCTCAGCCCCCTTCTTCCCGTCCACTTCGAAGCCCAAAACCTATCCCGCTTCATTTGGCAAGGACCAAGAATCTATCAAGTTACAGAAGTCTAGTCTAAAGACTTACGAAAAGCTGGCGTTCTCGGGGACCGTCGAGTTCGACTAGGATTATTCGCTGCCAGGTGCCGAGGACTAGCTTGCCGTCTTCCACCGGAACTGTCACTTGCGGACCTATTATTGAACTGGCCAAGTGAGCCGGTACGTGAGACGGATCATGCGGATGGCGGTAGTTTAGCTTCGGTATCATCTCCCAAACCGCATCCAGTAAATCCAGGTCTGTTCCCGGATCCAAATCTGCCGTAGTTATAGCGCAAGTGGTGTGGGCAACAAAAACCGAGCAAAGTTTAGTCTCTTTAGTAATATAGCCTTGAACCTGGTCTGTTATATCTATAACCTGCCTATTTCTATCTGTTTGAATTGTCAATCTTTTCATAATTAATATTTTACCCCACCCCTTGCACCTTTGCACAAATTTGTTACACTGGCCCTATATTAACCATTAATGGTGGGAAACAAACAGGAGGAAAAATATGAATAATAACAAAAATATTGCTGACCAGTTCAGCGAGTCAGTCAGTGAATTTTGGAACGCAATCGGCAGCTATCTGCCAAAAGTTTTTGGCGCGCTATTATTACTTGTCTTAGCGGTAATTGTAGCTAAGCTAGCTCAAACAGCCGTAGTAAAAGGCTTACAATTAGCGGGCGTGGACAAATTAGCCAAAAATAAGAATGTTTCTAAAGGCTTAAAAACAGCCGAAATTGATCTGGACTTTATTGCTATAACCGGCCGGATTATTTTCTGGGTAGTTATTATAATCTTTGCCCTGACAATCGCCGATGTGCTTGGGTTGAGCGCTATGAGCGAAGTTATTAGCGGCTTGCTTGGTTACCTGCCTAGCGTATTAGCCGCGGCTATTGTCTTAACTGTTACCGTAGCTGGTGCCAGATTGATTCGTGACGTGGTTTCAGCCGCGCTTAGAAGAATGCGTGTCGATTACGGCCACATTATCGGCAATATTACCTTCTACCTTATATTGGTTTTCGGTACGGTAATGGCTATCGACCAGCTAGGTTTTGATACTACAATCCTAACCGCTAACATAACGATAATCGTAACGGGCTTTGTGCTAGCATTAGCCTTAGCCTTCGGACTCGGCGGGCGCGATTTAGCCGGCCGCCTGCTAGAGGATGCCTACAGCAACGTCAAAAAAGCCAAGCACAAAAAATAGCTGTATTTTCAGTTTTTTATTAATCTTCGTTGCTAATCGCGAGCATATTACCCGAGGGGTCTTTAATCCAAACGACTATGAAATCACCCATTTTGTGAATATCGCCCTCTATAGTAATTCCCGGTAATTCGGGATAGTGTCCGAAGCTCACGCCTTTTTCCTTTAAGGCAGAAGCAACTTCTTCCACGTTTGGTACCACGAAGGCAGCATAAGTAGCTTTATTAGTTCCGGCATACTGCGACGGATAAACAAATAATTTACTATTGCCGCTTCTATATGTAATTCCCCCTTCATTCCTTTTTACTTCCTCCAAACCTAGCGTCTGACCGTAGAATTTTTCGGCTTCCTCTAGGTTGTTAACGGCAATTGTTGCCGTAACATTCGCATCTTTTAACATATCCCCTCCTTAATTAATTTGTAATCTAATTAAAGACCAAAGGGGGCAAAATGCGCAGTAAATTTTTATGCTTAGGGTTCTTGGGGAACAATAATCCAAAGGATTACATACGGGATAAAGCCGGGCAAACCGCCAGGCAACAGCAATATAACAAAAATTATCCTGGGGATAATAGGATCAACGTTGAAATAATGCCCTAAACCGCCGCAAACTCCGGCAATAACTTTGTCATCCCGCGATCGATACAGCCGTTTTGGTTCAGTTTCATTCATAGTTATAGTGTAGCAAAAATTTCTACGCTAATTAATATTGAGCATAACTACGCCTACCACTACTAAGACCGCGCCTGCTCTCTTGGTGATTATTATTTTTTCCTTATCAAAAATTGCTGCCAAAAGCGAAGTTACCAAGACCGAGGCTGATGCGATAACAGCTGGGATTATAAGATTCCCGGATATTTCTGAACCAACAAAAAAACCTATGGCTCCCAAGGTAAGGGTAAGCCCGGAAGCAATTCCTATCTTGTTTTTGCGTAAATTCCTTAGCGATTTTATAGTAGCTGATTTATTTTTAAGAAATGACAAGGTTAAAACATATATTGCCGCCGAAACGGCCGTAAGGCCAGTTATTGTTTCCCAAGGTAATTCATCAACTACCATATTTAAAAAGAAAATATCTACGCCTAAAAATATAGCCGCCAGTAATGCCATGACTACTTCTTGGCTTAAATGATCTTTTATCTTACGGGTGTTTAACTTTTCTGTACCAAGCAATACTGCCCCAAAAACTATTATTAACATGCGGAGATTTTAGGTTGGAAAATGTAAGGCCCATAAATAAAAATGTTGCTAGAAGTACAAATAAGGGATAGGTATTTATCAAAGGAATGACGACTCCAGCCTGGCCAATCGAAAGAGCCTTAATAGATAAAATATAACCCGCGGTAAAAAACGCGGCCGCCAGCATGATTATCAAGATTTGGTTTAATCCCGGTATACTTTGTCCTGAAATTAAAAATATAATCGTCAATATAATTGCGGCCGGCAAGTGAATAGCCAAATTTACTTCCAAGCCGGCGTGTGTTTTGCTGTTTCTTGTGGCCAGCCAGTCGCTTACACCCCAAAAAATAAGGGCGACTAAACCGCCAATTGTCGCCGCTAAAACTCCATTCATTAACTAATCATACATTATATTCAGACCGCCTAGATGCAATAATAGTCCTGGCCGAGTGAACAAACACGAGCGCGAACCCCAGGCCGAATAATATTTCGCCAGTGTACAAATTATTGATCTCGGCAAAATAATAGCTCAGCCCGCTGATGATCAGACCGGCTATTAGCAGCAGGCTATAGATTACATTAGGCACGCTGCGAAGAACTTTTAACCCCCAATAAAGTCCTATCAGAGCCCCTGTAACAACAAGGGTTAACGAGATGTAGTGATGCGTCAATCTGTAAAATTCATTGACCTGATAAGGGTAAGTGCTGAAGG
This sequence comes from Candidatus Parcubacteria bacterium, assembly GCA_019347895.1. Classification (GTDB taxonomy): domain Bacteria; phylum Patescibacteriota; class Saccharimonadia; order Saccharimonadales; family 2-12-FULL-41-12; genus JACRNE01. The sequence continues at coordinate 4,378 of JAHWKM010000005.1, forward strand.
CAACCAGTATATATTCGACGCTTAGTATTTTACAAAACAAGCCCAGCTGCCCTAGCCGGAGTTCTTTAGCGCGTAATCGGCGAGCGGCCAGCCACAAAAATATTCCGGCTCCCATAAAAGAAAAGCTGTAAGGAACAAGTGTTACCAGCTGCGTACCGTAATGGCTGATTCCACCCTGATCATCGCGCAGAAAATACACCGGTTCAATAATGAAGCAGACAAGCATAAAAAATCCCAGATTAAGCTGGCTCAAGATGATAAATCCCCGTACCTTTTTCACGAGCCAAAGATAATTAAATTTTTCATATCAAGCGTACCTCATATTAAAACTAATCATAGCATCAGGTATTTATAGGTCCGAAATAGAAATTTTTGCTGGCCTGGGTTTCCGCCGGTTGGTAAATAATATCCGGCTATTTTGAGAGTTTTGTGAGTAGATCATCGACTTTAACTCTTTCTTGTTTTGTCGTGTCTCTGTCCCGAATTGTTACATCATTGGCGTCTAAGCTCTCAAAATCTATTACTACGCAATATGGGGTGCCTATTTCGTCTTGTCGACGATATCTTTTGCCGATGTTGCCGTTGTCGTCCCACATGACGTTGCCAAATTCTTTTTTCAGCATGTCATAGACTTCTTTGGCTTTAGCGACCAACTCCGGTTTATTTTTTAGCAGCGGGCTGACTGCAACTTTAACCGGCGCTAAATTATGAGGCAGTTTTAGATATGTGCGTTTTTCACCGTTTATTTCATCTTCTATGTAAGCTGAGGTTAAAACCGCCATAATCAAACGTTCTATGCCGAAGCTTGGTTCAATCACATGCGGCAAAAATGGTTCATTTCCGTCTTTTGGACGGTATTGCATGTTTTTTCCTGAAACTTTTTGATGGTTGGATAAATCATAATCAGTGCGGTAAGCAAGACCGAGCAATTCGTCTTTTTTGTGCGGAAAATCGAACTCAAAATCGATCGTGCGCTTAGAATAATGCGCCCTATCTTCTTCTGGTACTTCTAGCTCATGGACAGATTCCTCAGGTAAGCCTACTTTTCTTAAAAATGTTTTTATGCTTAAACGCCAATTTTCAAAAGCTTCTTCCCATTCATCCGGATGGATAAAATATTCAATTTCCATTTGCTCAAACTCCCGCGAACGAAATACAAAATCACGCGGGCTTATCTCGTTTCTAAATGCTTTGCCAATTTGAGCGATACCAAACGGAATATCAGGATAAAAACTATCAACTACATTATTAAAATTGGTAAAAATCCCCTGTGCTGTTTCCGGTCGGAGAAAAGAATCTGGCGATTTTGCGTCTTCAACCGCACCAAACTTAGTCTTGAGCATCATGTTAAACATGCGCGGTTCGCCAAAGGCATCTATTTGGCCACAGGTCGGGCATTTATTATCCTCCAAATGATCTGCCCGAAACTGCGAATGGCAATTAGTGCAAACTACTAAGGGATCTTTAAAACCTGCTAAGTGACCGCTGGCTTCAAAAACCTTTTCAGGCATAATTATTGCTGCGTCCACGCCATACATATCGGCTCGGTCTTCGACAAAGGTTTTCCACCACAGACTTGTGATATTACGCTTTAGCGCTACGCCCAAAGGACCGTAATCCCACGTTCCGCTCAGACCGCCATAAATCTCAGAGCCTTGGTATATAAAACCCCGGCGTTTGCAAAGCGAAACAATATCTTCTAAAGAAATATCACTCATTAAACTAGATTATATTATAAATTAATATCTATTGGTATTACCGGTAATCTAGATCGATCCTGAAACATGAGCAGTTACGAAATCAGGCTGAGGCTGCTGCGGTCCCCAAAAAGCCAGTGTCTTGTCTCTTACACTTCCAGTATTAACGATTTCATCAAACAATAATGCGTTTTCAGGACGCGGAAAATCATGTGCAAGAGGACTAATATTTACACCTATATCAGCAGGTTCTATCATAAATCCGACTGGCAGATCAGGCTGCTCGAAACGCGTAGGTTTTAATATTCCCATACTATATCCTCTTTTTAAGCTATGAACAGCTAATGCGTCCAAGCCGATATATGGTGCATCGGCTACCATAAATAACTCAGGCCGATCATCGACTTCTAGTTTAGGTTGAATAGTGCGGTGAAAGTTTTTAATACTAGAACCAAAACCGCGTCTTGATACTTGGGCTAGTTTTACGCCCTTTACTGTTGGATCAGGCTGGTCTTCGAAGTAACTAAGAGCATCAGTAAAGTCATCGCTTGTAGCAAGGCTTAAGTCAAATCTATGTGATGCAACCCGGCGAAGCAGACGTTCCTGAATACTGTCATTTTCGTCAGTAGCCTTCATAATTAGATATAATCCCAAGTAACTAAATCTGGTCTCGTCGTTTAGTAAATTACGAATATGGCCACTATTTAGTCTTGCGCCATTATGGCCAAGAGCAAATCTAATACTTTCTGGCAATATCCTTTTGTCAGGATCATATTCACTTGAAGGTTGGGATCTTCTTCTAGTTAAGGGCGACATCATACATAAATCACAAATATAAGACTGAGAATCTTATCTAAGCTAAGTTTTTTATAAGTTTTTCTAAGTTTTCCTCTTCACTTACTGTTTAAATTGTAGCATCTAAACTTTTGATAGCATAGTTTCTGAAAAAAACCTTCCGGATTTTCTTCTGTAAAAAATTTATGTATTTTATAACAAATATTCAGTTAATGCAAGTTGAGAACCCGCTACTATTTTAAATGTTCTTGGAGTAAAAAATTGGAAAGTCCTTCAACTTCTAAAGCATTTTTATTGGGAAGCTTATTGATTTTTACAAATAGTTTTTTGCTATTAAGGTAGCGGAGGATTTTTATATGATTTTGGTTGTATTTGCCTGATTCATGGACCGCAAAACACTGGTGGTCAAAATCAAAATTGTATTTTTTATTTGGGGGCAATGGCGCGCCGGTTGATAATGTTTTAAGATTTGGCTCTACGCCTATGAGATTTAGCAGCTTTAGTCCAAACCAAATTTTAATTTGCCCGAGCGGCAGATTTTTATCATTTAATGATGCTAGCACATTGCTGAGATACGGATAATATTCGCTTCCTTCCTCATCCACGGTAAGTTTATTGACATTTTTTAGGCAGTCATAGGCATACATTGCTCTGTCTATATCGCTTGTGATATTGCCGTAAAATTTATCCATCCGGCTGGAAGTAAGCATGTACAGATCTCCCCTGCCCTTTAATAGTATGAGATGATTCTCCGCGAATAATTCTATGCCGCCGGCCAGCTTGCTTTTGCCGGAACGAACGGATTTGGCAATAGCCTTTAGCTTGCCGTGCTCCTGGCTCAGGACAGTTATGATACGGTCTTTTTCACCGTAATCAATGCGCGCTAAAATTATAGCTTTGTCGGAAATGTTTTTGCTGGTCGGCATAGTCTATTATTCTAAAAGTTTCTCTGCGTTTTTTATAAGTTCATCAAGCGTTACAGATGATTTATACAAGTGTGCGGCCACGCCCATATCTTCTAAGATAGAGTCCGTAACGCCCAGATCCTCCTTGGGCATTTGGCTGTAAATAACAATAGGAATATTTAGCCATTCAGGATAGGAGCGGAATTCATGAATAAATTCCAGACCGTTATGCTTGGGCATAAGAAGCTCTAAAATAACCAAGCGCGGAGTACTTTTATCGGCTTGCTCAATGGCTGATTGTGAGGTGTGGGCTATAGCCGAGGACCTTTCCTGCCTTGCCAGAGCTTGGGCAATAACCAGCGCTAACTCCTTTGACGGTTCGATTATAAGCACGTCTGTCATAAAAGATGCAATTGCTGGCTTTTTATCAGCCGCAAGGCCAAGCCGCTGCTGCTGCCCCTTCTCGCGACATGCAAACCGTCGCCGGCAGCATTAGCAAAAAGATCGGCGATAGCCAAATGAACACCGCTGCTTTTTGAATGCAAGGCTATAGCCAGATGCGAGTTGCCTTGAAGTTTGCGGGCCAGCGACATCTCGCTCCGGCTGACTTCAAGATTGGCCAGCACGGATACGGTCACATTATTGCCCCGCTGCCTTCTGGCGCTAACCATGATCTGTCTGGTAGATTTTTCTTCTACTGATTCCAGGGCCATGTTCAATAAGCACCAAAGTGCGGTTTTTAATCCTTTGGGGTTAGTTTCTACCGTCTGGTCATGAATGTCGGAAATCAAGTTAATTCGCTGGCTGGCGGCAACTGGCCGAAATTCCTCAAGAGCATCATATATAACCGATCCGATACCAATTGTCTCAAGCGGCAGTTTAACCTGCCCGTACTCTGACTGAGCTAGCAGCAAGTAGCTGTCAATCAGTTTTAAAGTCTGTTCAGCGGTATTCTGGATTGACGCGAAAGACGCGTCAGAGGAATTCAGCGCTTCAAGTTCTGCCTGCCGGGCAATTAGAATTAACGGGTTTTTTAATTCACGGGCCAATGCCCCGAGCAGCTGCGTATTACTTGGAAAATTTTGATTTTCGCCCACAGAATTCCCCCGCTTTTCTTTAATAATTGTATCACGCGCACTCATTACTATAGCAAGCTGTAGCATTTAAGTTTCTTTAAAAGTCTGCCTATCCTTGGAGGAACCAAGACATTTCGGCAGTACTTCGTACCTTCCCCGACCCACTTTCTTGTGTTGACAAGAAAGTGGGCAAAGAAACGCTCGTCAGGTGATAAAACGCGACTGAAGCGAGATACCAGAATCATGGAATTCTAATTATTGGGTTTGGGCATTGAGAGCCGTCCTGATTGGTGAGTGTCAAAAACACAATTACTAGCGAGGCAGTGTTAAGCCAATTTCTCTTTGGAAATAATGCAAAATTGGTGAGTTTGCCGAGCATTGTGTCTTTTGACAATGAGCCAGTCAAGATGGTTCGACGCCCAAGAGCTTTTGCATTCTTTTGTCGGCACAAAAGAATGGACTTGGTTCTTGGTCGCAAGAACATGGCTTGGTTCTTCACTAGAAGAACATGGTTTTATGGCGAAAATGTAAGGTCAGGCAAGATTATATTATTGAAGTCTTTAAACCGGTCCGAAGCTTGGCTGGCAATAGTTATGGTTTTATCCCTTAGCGGCAGGACTATGACAGATTCAACCCTACCCTCTTCAACCTGCCCGTCAAATTTAACACCTACGACACCCGGTACTTTAGGCAATGAATACGCTACTGCCTTTAACAATCCATCCCGGACTTGGCCTTCGTATTTAGTTATTGATTCATCATAAGACATACCTTCAACAGTTATTTTTAAAGCGTGCGGACTGTCATTCGCAGCCGATACAAACTTCGGGTTAAAGATATACTCCGCATTTTCCTCGTTTAGTATGTAGGAGCTCCAGGTTTTAGGATAGCTGACTTTTATACCCCCAAATTGTGCCGGCCCCTGGTATTCACTCAAAGGAAATTTCTCGCGCTCCAAAAATTCATTGTCTTTCTCTGTTGCGAGCTTTTCGTTAGCCACCTCTACGGCCGCTTCAATCTTTTGGTCGACATTATTTTTATAATCATTGCGCTCGTAAAATGCCCAGGCAGCGAAACCAAGTACTCCAAAAAAGCATACTGATGAAATAATCAGCGGTATTAATAAAATGTTCAAAGCGCCCTGTTCGCCGAGTTTACGCTTCATCCGCTTAAGAGCTCTCTTTCATTTTTCAACCCGCAGAAATTAATACTGTCCGATTTTCTAACGGTATTCATAATTCTTATGTTATCACATTAGTATTTGTACAGATATACGCCGTGCAGTTCTTTTATGTGTTTTTTGGCCGTAATTTTAAAGGAGTTGCTGACGACAAGTATTGGCTTTTTATAGCGAGTTCGAATTTTTTTATCGAGTTTGTTCATATATCTATCTAACAAGAAAATATAAATAGCGTCGCATTCCGGCCAATTCTTGGTCCAAAAATTACCCCAGATGATTTTTACCTGGCTCCTATATTTTCGCGTTTGATAAATCGATATTAAAACCAGCAGCGGATTCAGTTCATAGCCGACCACGTATAGGCCCCTCTGGGCAGCGCTAACCATAACCCGCCCGTCGCCGCTGCCAAGTTCCAGCAGTGTTTGGCCGGGCTTCAGCTCTAAAAGATCTAGGGCGTTTTTTTTAGTGTTGGCCAGCGTGGGCAAATAAGGCGCGCCGAAAAAAACCACCATGCCGAATGTTAGGATTATTGCAAAAATTGCATATAAGAATAGCATTTTTTAGGGTTAGCTTCTTGTTATTTTCTTGATTTTGGCTTCGGATTTTTTTAAATAAACGTCCATCTCGGCTATTACCTTTTGGCTTTTTTCGTATAATTTTATAGCTTCGTCCACGTCTAACGACTCGTCTTCCAGCTTGGCTATTAGCTTGTCCAGCTCTGTCTTTAGGTTGGTGTATTCATTTGAGCTCATTTATTTTCACAACCTCGCTAGTTAACTCGCCGTCGATTAATTCTATGGATATATGTTCTTTAATTTTAACATCCTTTGTCCCCCGTACCTGTTTTTGGCGGCTATTCCTAATTAGCGCGTAGCCTTTATCCAGCGGCAATTTTGGATTCAAAGCGTTAATCAAACTGGCTTTTTGGTCTAAATTTATCCGTTCTTGTTCAACTTTTGTGTTCAATTTCTGGTATAAATATTCAACTATACGAAGATTGTCTTGTCTATTCTCTTCAATAATATGGCGGACATTTCTCTGTAGATTTTTTTTGTTTTGTTCAAAAGCTGACTTCTCATGCCGGCCGTCGGGCACCAGAAGCTCCGCGGCGTTGCTGGGCGTACTGGCACGCTGGTCAGAGGCTAGCTCAGCTAGGCTTATGTTTCTTTCATGGCCAATAGCTATCAGTGTAGGCACCCGGCTGGACGAAATGGCGCGTACAACCCGCTCATCCGAAAATGCCGCCAAGTCGTCTTCGCTTCCGCCGCCGCGTATCAGCACCAAAGCTTCCGGCGGATCAGCCATCTGACTGACAAAATTAACGGCTCTAATGATCTGTTCCGGCGCGCTGGCGCCTTGTACCAGGCAATCCAACACTTCTATTGTTAGGTTGCCCCAGCGTGCATTAATAATCTTTATAAAATCACTATAGGCAGCTGAATCAAAAGAAGTAATCAAGGCAATTCTGCCAGGGGGGTAAGGCAAAGGGCGCTTGCGGTCTTGGCTAAAAAGACCTTCTGCTTCCAGCTTCTTAGCTAAAAGTGATTTAGCCTTGGCGATCGAACCTTCCCCGGTGACCTTGATGCTTCTCGCATTTACAGAAAAACCGTATATATTATGCAGCCAGGGTGATCCGTTAACCTCTAGGTTCATCCCGTCCTCCAGCGGACCGGGCAAGACTGTAACAGGACCAAAAAATTTCAGCGAAGACTTTTCATCCTTAAGGTCAAAATAAACCCAAGCGTTTTTGCTGATTCTCAGATTTGCCAGCTCGCCGCGCACATTAACATCTGGCAGAATCATCTGCATGGATTGGTTAAATACAGCTACGAACTCACTGACCGATAGAGTTGGCGTCATGTTTTGCCCAAATCGCCCATATTCTTGCCGATCCCGCCCGCACTATTGATGGTTTTATGGTAAAAGTAATAACCTATCGGCAGCTGCAGCGACATTGTCAGCATTCTATACATAATAACCGCGGGGATGCTTACGGCCGGAGACACTCCGCCGGTTGCCAAAACCGCAACCATCAAGGCCTCATAAATACCAACTCCGCCCGGTAATACGGAGATTAAGCCGGCGAAGTTAGCTATGGCGTAGGCAATTATCACGGCACCGGGGTTGACTGCCTCGCCAAAAGCCAAAAATACACTATAAAGCGCGGCAATCTCCCCGAAGTTTGCCAGGCTAATGTAGAGTATCGGTTTTTTTAATTTTTTCAGATCTTTTTTAATTTCTAAATAATTATCATGCAGTTCGTAAAACATTTTTCTGGCGGCAGCTATATTGATCGTTTCGGGACTCGCCGGTCTTACGAAATGAATCAAACGGTTAACTAACTTGGTTAGAAAGGTGAAGAAGCCGCTTATCCGTTCACGGCTGCTAATGATGTATGCCAGCAGCACCGTACCGACAACCAGTAATGTAGTTAGCGAGCTAGCCACCAATATGGTCAGGTTGCCCGCCTTGCCCGCGGCGGCTAAAACAAACAGCCCGAAGAAAATAAAAATCTGGAATGATACAAACGTATTGATAAACCGCATGGCTTGAACCAGCGTAGATCTCCCGGCGCTTATGCCGAACTCGTGCATCTTTAGGCTAAAGTAGGAAAAACCGGTAACTCCTCCGCTGGGAAAAACATTGTTCACAAAATTAAGTTCCAGCGTAATTTTGTACATCGTCCAATACTCTATCTTTTTGCCCAGTATCTTAAACATGTCTATATACATCTTTGTATAGCCATGGAAAACCAAAAATTTCCAGAGAAGAATAAGCACCAGAAAGCTAGCTTGAACCCGGCCGAGATTAGATAGAGTTTCGCCTATTTGTTGCCGGGAAACATAAATAAGCACCCCCAAAGCCAGCAAGGTTATAATTGTAATAATTTTTTTCCATTTGCCGCCTAGCTTTTCTGCCATCAGGTACTTAGTATAACTTAAGTTCATTGCCCGAAAAATGATTCGGGAATTCCCGGGCAGCTATGATAATATTGCTTAAATGCTAAAAACTACACGAAAACTTATCAAAAAAACAGCGGCCAATCTCAACATTTCTGACGATGTTCTCACCCGACTGCTTAAGGTTGATAAAATTCATGAATTCGAGATCCAGCTCAAAAGTGGCAAAAAATTTAAGGCTTACCGTTCGCAGCACAATAATCGGCTTGGTCCCTATAAAGGCGGCATCCGTTTTCATCCGGAAGTAACCGCCGAAGAAGTCGAAGCCTTGTCTATACTTATGAGTTTTAAATGTGCGGCGGTTGGTTTGCCTCTGGGCGGCGGCAAAGGAGGTATTAGCGTAAACCCGAAAGAACTTAATATTGACGAAATCGAAGAACTTAGCCGGGCTTACGTAAAACACTTGCATCCGCACATAGGCCCCGATAAGGACGTGCCGGCGCCCGACGTTAATACAAATAGCCAAATAATAGACTGGATGGTCGACGAATATTCCCGTCAGACAAACCTGGAAACTGTCGCCAGCTTTACGGGGAAGAGCTTGCTCAAAGGCGGCAGCCACGGGCGCGAAGCAGCCACGGGCTACGGCGGCGTCATCGCCCTCAATCGCTACCTTGAGCTGAAAAACGAGCAAAATAAGGAGATTTCTATAGCTATCCAGGGTTTTGGCAAAGTCGGGAAATTCTTTGCCCGAAGAAGCCGGCCAAACTGGAAAATCACGGACGTTTCCGACAGCAGCGCCAGCCTCCAAAACTCTCAGGGCCTGGATATAGACGAATTGATAAAATTTAAAAACGACGGAAAATCATTTAAAGATTTTTCTTCGGCCACCGCGACGGTATTAAAGAGCAATCAAATTATAAGCGCGGATACAGACGTACTTGTCCCCGCTGCGCTTGGCAACGCAATAACGCAGAATAATGCCGGCTTAATTAAAGCTAAAATAATTGTGGAGCTGGCTAACGGGCCGGTGACTGAACCAGCCTTCCGTATTTTGGATAAAAAAGGCGTAACGGTCTTGCCTGATATTATCGCTAACGCCGGCGGCGTAATCGTAAGCTACCTGGAGTGGCAGCAAAACCTAAACCATGAAAAGTGGCCGGTAGAAAAGGTTGAAAGCCGGTTAAAAATGTATATAGAAAAAGCCATAGAGACAGTTTATTCAGTATCTAAGTCAGACAAGGTGTCCATCAAAGAAGCCGCTCTGCGGGTAGCTATAAAAAGACTAATATAATTAAACAGATACGTTAAATAGCCGGCCAATGAAATAAGTAGCCGTCATGGCCAGAATTCCGCCTGCTACAACTCTAGCTATAGCTTTTCGGGCTTTTGCTCCGCCCACTCTGGCGCTTAAAAACCCGGTGATCGATAAGGCCAAAACAACCGATACAAAAGTCACCCATATTTTTTGCGGCTGCGGCGGCAGCAGTACCGCCACCAGCGGAATAAGCGCTCCGCAGACAAAAGCGGCGGCTGAAGCAAAAGCCGCGTGCCAAGGGTTAGTTAAATCGTCGGGATCAATCTTGAGCTCCGCTTCGACATGAGCCCGGAAGGGATCGCGGGCTGATAATTCCTTAGCGACGTTCATCGCGGTTTTTTCACTCAAGCCCTTTCGTACGTATATTGCTGTCAATTCCTTTAATTCTTCCCTCGGGAAGTTTTTCAACTCGTAGGCTTCTTTGGCAAGCAAGGCTTTTTCACTGTCGCGCTGCGAACTAACAGATACGTATTCTCCGGCTGCCATCGAAAGCGCTCCTGCCACAATACCGGCCAGACCAGCGGCTAGAACTATGCTCGCGTTGCTTGTAGCGGTGGCGACACCTACTACCAGTCCGGCAATTGATACAATTCCATCATTGGCGCCAAGCACGGCCGCCCTCAGCCAATTTAACTTTGAAGCTTTATGATTCTTATGAAATTGCGGATGCCTGCCGGAATGTTTGTAGCTTTTATTTCTCACATTCTTTATTTTACAATTTTTACTCGGTTATACTAAGTTAATGCAGACAATTATTATTCACGGTCGCCAGCCGGGACTTGGCAGAGCCGAGCTGGAAAGTTTATATGGCCCTGAAGTATCGCGCCCGGCAGGCAATATCGCCACTCTTATAGATAAAAACCCGTCCGAGATCAATTTTATGCGCCTGGGCGGAATGGTTAAATTCGCTAAAATCCTAACGGTTTTAGATACTACCGACTGGAGAGAAATCGAAGTGTTTTTATTGGAGGCAACCCCGCAGCATTTTTCAACTTTGCCTGAAGGCAAACTTAAAATAGGTCTGAGCGCATACGATATAAAGACCAGTCCAAAAAGCCTGCATATAACCGCCCTCAAGCTTAAAAAAGCCGCCAAAGCTACTGGCCGTTCCGTTAGAATAATTTCCAATAAAGAATTAGCATTGAACAGCGCTACGGTGCTTTATAATAAATTAACTCAAAAACTAGGCTGGGAAATAATATTTGTGCGCGATGGGAACCAAACCATAGTCGCCCAATCAATAGCGGTCCAAGATATAAACAGCTACGCTCGGCGCGACCAAGAGCGCCCATACCGCGACGCTCGCGTGGGCATGCTGCCGCCTAAATTAGCGCAGATCATCATTAATTTGGCAGTTGGCCGAATTAGTAGATCGAAGGCAGTAGATAGTACGATTCTAGACCCCTTTTGCGGTACGGGTGTTGTTTTGCAGGAAGCAATTTTGATGGGCTACCAAGCTTACGGAACAGATCTTGAGCAAAGGATGGTTGATTATTCTGAAGGGAACTTAAAATGGCTTACTGGTCTCCACGGATTACCGCCGGCTTGCCCTGACGGCTTGCCAATGACGGAATCAAACAGCCGGCCTGCCACCTATAAGCTGGAGATTGCTGATGCGACTAGCCATACTTGGGAGCCAAAGCCCGGTTATATTGCCGGCGAAACTTATTTAGGCCGGGCATTGTCTTCTCTGCCACAGCGCCAAACTCTACAAAAAATTATTTCAGACGTCAATACAATCCACCTAAAATTTTTGAAAAACGTAGCTAGTCAGACCGAGCCCGGCTTCCGGCTATGCCTGGCCGTACCAGTCTGGGCCGCTTTGGCAAATTCCAAAGCCAAAGGCTTTATCCGTCTTCCGACCCTTGATAAATTAAACGATTTGGGTTACAATCGTATTAAATTCGCGCACGCAAGCCAAGATGAATTAATTTACCATCGTCCTGGCCAAATAGTCGGCAGAGAGCTGGTAGTACTCGAAAGGAAGTAAAATATGTCAAAGATTAAAGCAGGCGGCAGCAGTAAGAACAACCACGACAGTCCCGGCCAGAGGCTGGGTGTCAAGTTATCGGGCGGCCAGAAGGCCAAGGTCGGGCAAATTATCGTCCGGCAAATCGGTATGACCAAGCGTCCCGGCCCCGGTACCAAAATGAGCGTAAACTTCACAATTCACGCCGCAAAAGACGGCGTAGTGGCTTTTAAAACCCGCAGAGTGCGTACCTTCACCGGCCGCACCGTCCCCCGCACCGAAGTCTCAGTAGTATAACGCGCTGGCAGCCCTATAGGCCAAGGTGGAATTTGATACGGTCTACTACGTCGGCTATTACTACTTGAGATTTTATTAGATAGTCATCAGCGCCGAGTGCTTTGGCACGTTCTTTGTCGCTGTCTTGGCTTAATGCGGTTAGCATAATAATCTTAATTTCTTTAGTCTCTTCGGTGTTACGCAGTATGTCTAAAACATCAAAACCGCTGACTTTCGGCATCATAACGTCTAATAAAATTAGGTCCGGTTTGATCTGTATAGCTGTAGCCAATGCGTCTTCGCCGTTAGATACCCGCCTGGTAGTAAAACCTTCGGCCTGCAAGCGCGTTTCATAGACGCTAGCTAACCTGTCGTCGTCTTCTACCAATAAAATTGTTTTTTTATTTTCTTCCATTAATATAATGCTAAATTAATCCGCTTGAATTTACAAGTAGATTAGATACCTCTATTTTTAATAATAGCCTCTATAAAGCCTTTGAACATAGGATGAGGGTGGTTTGGGCGGGAGTTAAACTCCGGATGAAACTGGCTGGCTACAAAATACGGATGATCAATACCTTCTATCATTTCCACTAAGAGCTCGTCAGGGCTGGCGCCTGCTATCTTAATGCCCCACTCCTGGTATTTGTCCCGAAATGCGTTATTACACTCATATCGATGGCGGTGCCTTTCCCGTATTTCCTTTTTTCCATATATGCTTCTGGCTATAGTGCCGCTGGCAAGTACACAGGGATAATCGCCGAGACGCATAGTACCGCCGGTTTCTTCCTTGCCTAGCTGGTCCGCCATTGTATCAATAACCATATGCCGGCTGTTGGGATCGAATTCTCGGGAATTCGCGTCTGCTACACCGGCGTTGCGTGCGGCAGCGATGACGCCAACCTGAAGTCCTAAACATAGGCCAAGGTAAGGTTTTTTATTCTTGAGTGCGTACTGGGCGGCGGCAATTTTACCTTCAATTGCCCGGCTGCCGAAGCCGCCGGGTACTAAGATGCCGTCGTAGTTCGACAGTTCTTTGATGGACTGCGTATCTTCAGCATTTACCCAGCGGATATCCAGGCCGACGCCGGCAGCCCAGGCCGCCGCTTTCAACGCCTCGAATACCGAGATGTAAGTATCTTGGTTGTCTAAATACTTAGCAACCACGCCGACACTTACTCTCTTTTTTGGTTTATTAAGCGCGCTGGCTACCATTTTGGACCAGTCATTTAATTTGGGTTTCTTAGCGTTTAGGTCCAGCCTTTTAGATAAAAACTTGCCGATACCGTTTTCTTCCAGCGTCAGCGGGACTTCGTAGATGGTTTCGGCGTTTGGCAGCAATACCAAGGCTTCTCTGCTTACGCCCGCGTAGGAACTGAGCTTTTGCAAAGTCTCCTCGCCCGGCTGCCCCTCGCTTCGGGCCACCAATACATCCGGTACTATCCCGGCGGAGCGCAAATCCCGAACCGCGTTTTGGGCAGGCTTGGTTTTATACTCTTGGCTCGTACCTAAAAATGGCAAATAAACCACATGCACATAAATATAGTTTTCCCGGCCCAGCGTAAGACCCATTTCTCGAATAGCCTCTATAAATGCCGGGCTTTCATAGTCGCCGACAGTCCCGCCTATCTCTACGATATGTACGTCGAAGCCTTTTCCGGCTGCGGCAATTTCTTTTTGTATAGCGTTAGTCAAATGCGGAATGACTTGCACTGTTTTGCCGATAAATTTACCGGCCCGCTCATCTTGAATCAGCTTCAACAGCAACCGGCCGCTCATCAAGCTGCTTTTTTGGGTCAGCTGAACATTGATGAACCGTTCATAATGGCCTAAGTCCAGATCAGTTTCCGCCCCGTCTATGGTAACGAAACATTCGCCATGCTCAGCCGGATTTAGGGTACCGGCGTCAACATTAAAATAAGGATCGCATTTTTGTATATTGACCCGCAGACCGCGGGCTTTTAAGATGTTACCGATCGAGGCGCTGGTGATACCCTTGCCGATTCCCGACAAGACGCCACCTGTCACAAAAATATATTTTGTTTGCTTTGCCAAACCTCTATTAACCCTTCTGTTAAAAATAAATATTACCTCAGATAACACTCTTTAGCAAGCCTCGGTTGATCTTTAATTGTATATAAAAGACATTTCGCACGCACTTCGTGCTTACAGCGAGATACTTTTCCCTGCAGCAGCAAAAGTATGCAAAAGTGCTGCAGCAGGTTACCAAACACGACTGGTTTGAGATACCAGGCTGGTTGGTTAGGCAAAAAACGTCCCTTCGGGGCCGGTCTTCGAATTTATTATTAATATAAGATGATTCTCAGACTAGCTTTTGCCTAAGCCATTCCAACCAGCGCAGGTTCAAACCAATCGGTTTGGCAAGTGCTGGTTAAAAGCAGATGAGAAAACAAGTTTTTCTCAAATAATAAATAATGGCAATTCCATTTTTTGGGTTTGGGCATTATGGAGCGCCCTGATTGGCGAATGTCAAAAACACAATTAGCAGCGAGGCAGTGTCTAAGCCCCGCCCTCTATTGAATTAATTAAGGTGGGGTGAGTTTGCCGAGCGTTGTGTTTTTTGACAATGAGATAGTCAAGGTGCGTAATACTGCCCAATCGGTTTGGAATACCTTTGCCGAAACAAAGGTATTGATTTGCTTCTTTATCCAAAGAAGTATGGCTTGGTTCTTCGCCAGAAGAACATAATTTATTGTTTTAAAAATCGTATAGCGGCGTCACGCTGCGGATCTTTTTTGGCTTCCGCGTCTTTATCGGTTAACTCGACTTTTTTGTCCGGTTCAATGCCTTCCTTATCGATATTGCGGCCGTTTGGCGTGAACCAGCGGGCTATAGTAACCTTTAACAGGCCGCCGAAATCAAGCGGTTTTACTTCTTGCACGCTGCCCTTGCCGTAGCTTTGTTCGCCAAATAAGGTAGCCGCATTGTTGTCCTTTAAGGCTCCCCCCACAATCTCGCTGGCGCTGGCGCTGCCTTCGTTTATCAATACTGCCGTTTTTATTCCTCCTAGCATTGGGGTGTTTTGTGAAGTATAGGTCTTTATAACTACCTCATCTCGCTTTTCTTGCAGGATTGTGGCACCTTTTGGCAGCCAAATCTCTGAAACCCCAACCGATGCTTCCAGCAGGCCGCCGGGGTTGCCGCGCAGGTCCAAAATCACCTTATTCACCTGTTTGGCCTTAAAGTCTCTGGCGGCTTCTTTTACCAACTGGACAGTATCCTCGCCGAACCTGGTAATTTTTATAACTCCGATGTTTGACTCGAGAGTTTCAATTTCCACGCTCGGTATGGATATCTGGGCGCGGCTTACTTCTATATCCAGTTTTTCGCCGTTTCGAATTATGCCCAGCTTTACCTTCGTGCCTTTCGGCCCCCGTATTTTCTTGACCGCTTCGGTAATAGATAAGTCATAGGCACTTTCTCCGTCGATTTCAGCGACTATATCTTTGGCTTTTATGCCGGTCTTGGCCGCCGGGAACCCTTCAATCGGAGCTACGATTACAATCGCCTGTTCTTCCTTGCCCAGCTCGGCCCCGATACCCTCAAATGAACCGCTTAAACCTTCCTCAAAATCTTTGCTCTCCTCAGCATTCAAATATTCCGTGTAAGGGTCGCCGGAAGCCTTAACCAGCCCTTCCTTGAGCCCGTTGATCAATTCATCCGGGTCCAAATTCCCATCAAAACTAGCCTTGAGTTCGTCATATACTTCTTCGACGCCTTGGTAATTGAGTTTATTAGGCAAACGGTTGTTTTGGGAGGCCTCGTTTCGTTCGGTAGGCAAATTAAAGCTTATGACTCTTTGTTGTCCTAAAATAACACCAAGCGAAAAAACCAAGGCTATTAAAATTGCGCCTTTGAAAAAGTTTTTAGGCAACTTAAGTCGTGGTTTATATTTATTTTTCAAAAAACCCTTCCATATTCACTTATATATTAGCGTAAATCTAAAGAAAAATCTGCGGTTTTATTAAACTTTAGACTCTCTTTTGAATAGATTTTAGAAATGTATGAATTCTAAGCCAGAAGCTCTGACGTTCATTTCGCTATATTGCCCTGGTGCTCCAAAATTGAACTGACTAACTCTGATCCACCCACCCCCCAGAACCGCCTCTACGTACATTACATGTCCAACAGGTCCGTAGTATCCTCCTGCTTCAGCAACCGCCACATCACCAACCCTTGGGTTGCTGTCTACTTTAATACCAGCGCTACGAGCATTGTCATCCCACAGATGGGCATTACCACGTCCTCCCCAATAAGGCATGTCTCGGCCTGATGCAGCAACCCTATAAGCGGTATAGCTAACGCACTCGCGGTTGTACATACCCCAATTGTCGATAGTGTTATCCAGCGGATAATTGCAACCCCAGCGAGCTCCAAAATTATTTACCGCATCGCGAGGATAGCCACCGCCGCAATTTCCACGAGCAACAATACTGACTCCTCCGCTACTTATAGCCCGTTTATTAGCTGCAAGCTGCTCGGCACGTATACTAGCTATTCTTCTTTGATTTGCCCTGATCTGAGCTTCTACCTTATTTTGCTCACTTTTATTCAAAGATAGTAGCCTGTTTTTTTCACTGCGTTGGCTTAATAATTGATTTTTTAGCCTTGTTTGTTCTTTAAGCAGTTTTTCTGCTTTATCTTTTTTAGTACTTAAGTCCAGCTTTAGCTGGTTGACCTTATCAAGGGTGGTCTTTACCTGGGAGCTAACACTTTCCCTGTACTGCTGCTGGTCAAAAAAGTCCGCCAAATCGTCACTCGAGGCCAGCATTTCCACAGTTGAAATGTCGCCTTCTACGTAAATAGCCCGAATTATATCTCTTAGCAAACCTTTTTGCCTTTCAAGCTCTATCTCGGCTTTTTTGATTTCTTGTTTTAGCTTCGTAATTTCTTTCTGGTGAGCCCGGATAGCTCCCGCTTTAGCATTAATTTCAACTTGCAGCTTATTAACAAGGTCTTTTAAACTTTTGGCCTCCGATCCAAGCTGGGCTGCAGCGGCCTCTTTTTTATTATTTTGTTTTTCTAGTTCTTTAATCCTTGTATCAAACTGATCAGCCTGAGCAACAGAAAAGCCGGCGACAGAAAAGGCCATGACAAAAACCAAGCATAAGGCCATTATTCCTTGGCGGCTTAGAACGGAAATACTTCTGTTTTTAATTTTTTTTGATTTTGACATTTTTATTTTTTGAGTGTACAAATACAATTTTAGCATAAGCTTATAAATAAATCAACCCCTCTCCCCCAGGTTGCGGAGGAAATTATTTAGTATTAGATGTAGTTTGATTTTCGTAGTATTTATGTGTGGGGGGCGCAACCTGCCGGTTTTTCGGTATTTGTTTATTGCGCTTATGACTATACTAACACACTATTTTCGGAGACGAAGTTTTTCTAATTTTTGGCGGAACATCGGATGCGACACCCGCAAATAGCGGTGAGTAGCAATGAGCGAAGAGACCACGCCGATAGCTATGCCGGCTCCTAGCTGCAGCAATAAGATCCACCAGAAGTTCGACGCAAAATAAGTATTGGTATATTGAAGATCCAAAAGTCCCAAGCTGGTCGCGCCAAATGCCTGGGACTGAAATACAAATAATGAATTAATCAGCAGCAGAGAAATAACGGCGGATACTATGCCATAAAGCATGGCTTCCACTATAAAAGGACCTCTTATATACCAGGGGTTCGCGCCCAGCAGTCGCATGATGTTCAGCTCCTCGCGCCGGTTAAAAATAGCCATCTGAATGGTGTTAAATATCAGAAGCATGGAGATCACTGCGAAGATAACAACACCCGCGAAGACTGCCCTCTTAAAAAAAGATGTGGCGTTGGTTATTTTATCTATGGCATCCTTGCGGCTGCCGGAGTATGAGGTTTCGGTATAAAGTTCCTTGACCTCCGGAGATTCTATGAGGGCTGTTATGCTTGCTATTTTATCGGGCTCATATTCATGCGGCTTGATTCGGACTGTCTCCGGCAAAGGGTTCTCTACCGAGGCCACGGCAATCAACGCGTCGGCATCCTGGTCGTTTTTTTTCTCTTTTCGGTAATCTTCCAGGGCTTTTTCTTTTGAAATGTATTCCACGGATTTAACTTCAGGATTTTCTTGCAACTTTTCGAGCAATTCATTTCTCTGCTCTTCGTTCACTGAATCCTTTAAGTAAACAGATATGCCGATTTTGTCATTAATTTGCTGAATGGTGTGATTGAAGGTCGCGTTGGCAATAACGGAAAACAAAACGATAGTAAGGGTTACGACCATAACTGCCGTGGCTGCCACGCTCAGGCTAATGTTGCGCACAAAGTTTACGCTACCGCTGCGAAATACTCTCGATAAGGTAATGAAACGCCTGTCCATATTAGATTACACCTTTTCGATCTGCCTTACACACTTGAGTGCCAGACACAATCCGCCCACGGCGGACGGACTGAGCCGTATAATTTATACGGCTCAGGAGTATCACAGGAGAAAATTGCGTCTGGCGCCAAGAAGCTGGCGGGGTTTTGGGCTCTGCCCGAAAGCGGGACAGCTGGTGTGTAAGGCAGATCACTCGTTATACCCGCTGTTAGCCCTATCGCTGACGATTTTGCCGTCTCTTATAGTCACCACGCGTCTTTTCAGACGGTTTACAATTTCTTGATTATGGGTAGTCAAAAGCACAGTCGTGCCGAATTTATTAATTCTTTCTAATACTTTTATAACGTCCCAGGCATGCTTCGGGTCAAGATTGCCGGTCGGTTCATCGGCTATTAATATCTTTGGCTGGCGGACAACCGCCCTGGCTATCGCTACCCGCTGCATTTCGCCTCCCGATAATTCGCGCGGATAATTCTTGGCCTTATTTTTAAGTCCGACAATATTTAATACTTTAGGCACGGTATAACGGATTTCCCGGTTGGAATAACCGGCAATTTCCAGAGCGAACGCTACATTTTCAAAGACGGATTTATTGGGCAGCAATTTAAAATCCTGAAAAACCACGCCTATTTTTCGACGAAGCCTAGGAATATTTTTATCCTTTAACCGTTCATAATCTATTCCGCCGATAATAATTTTGCCGCTTGAAGGTTTCTCTTCCCTAGTCAAAATTTTAAGCAGCGTGGATTTGCCGGCACCACTTGGACCTACGATAATCACGAATTCCCTCGGTTCAACATGCAAGCTAATCCGGTCCAGGGCAGCCATCTTCCTAGGCTGGTATGTTTTAGTTACTCGATCCAAAAGAATCATTAGCACTATTATAGCAAAAACGCTCATCTTTAGATAAAGAAGTAAAATCTTATTTATAATAAAGAACGAATTTCCGGTACTTCGTACCTACAGCCATCTTCTTTCGACAAAGAAGCAAGTCCATTCTTTTGTGCCGACAAAAGAATGCAAAAACTCTTGGGCGTCGATCCATCATGACTGTCTCATTGCCAAAAGCAACAACGGCTTGAAAAACTCCCTTTGGTCGGCTTCGCTCTTTATTAATTAATAAAGATGTCGCTCAGCTCGCTTTCAAGCCTTAAAGTTGTTGTTTTGACACTCGTCAATCAGGACGGCTCTCTATGCCCAAACACGGGAGAATGGAATTTCCATTACTATTTAATTTGAGAAATTGAAGAATTTCTCATCTACTTTTGGTCAGGCTCTGGAAGTTCCTGATGAGTGAATGTCTAAAGCACAATTTCTAGCGAGGAAGTGTCTGAAGCTTTCCATCCTATGGATCAATAAAGGAAGGCTGAGTTTTCCGAAGCATTGTGCTCTTTGACAATGAACTCCTCAAGAACTGGAAGCCGCCTGCGGCATTTTGGGATACTTTTGCTGCTGCTGGGAAAAGTATCGACTTGTTTCTTGGTCACAAGAAAATGACCTTATTTAATAGAATAATCAGTATAGGCTTCGAGGAAGTCATTTAGGTCGCCGTCCAGGACCTTGTCCGGGTCTTTGCTCTCATAACCCGTCCGCAAATCTTTTACCTGTTTATAGGGGTGTAGGACATAGTTTCGTATTTGGTTGCCCCAGGCGGCCTGTTCATTCGGGCCCTTCAGTTGGGAAATTTTTTCGGCATGCTGCTCTATTTTCAATTGGGCCAGTTTGGAGCGCAAGATTGTCATAGCTGTTTCTTTATTCTGTAGCTGCGAACGCTCGTTTTGGATACTGACAACAATACCGGTTGGCAAATGCGTAACGCGCACGGCTGAATCGGTAGTGTTTACGCTCTGGCCACCTCGTCCGCCAGCCCGGAAAACATCGATTTTCAGCTCGCTGTCATCTATTGGCAGGGATTCAGGTTCGTCAATTTCGGGCATAATGTCGACTTTGGCAAAGCTGGTTTGGCGCAAGCTTTGGGCGTTAAATGGGCTCTGCCGGACCAGACGATGGACACCATGCTCGCCTTTTAGCTTGCCGTAGGCCAGCGGACCAGAAATTTCTAAACTTACACTTTTTAGACCGGCCTCATCGCCGATAGATTCATCTAAAATCCTGGCTTTGTAGCCTTGCGCCTCCGCCCAGCGCAAATACATCCGCTGCAGCATAGCCGCCCAGTCCTGAGCGTCAACGCCGCCAGCCCCAGCCCGTATATCCAAAAGAACGTTATGTTCGTCGTACGGACCGCTAAAAGCCAGGTCCGTGTGCATACTCGTATATTTTTTTCGCAAAATTTTAAATTGTTTTTCTATGCCAAGCCGCAAAGACTCATCGTGCATCTCCAGCAATTCCTTTAGTTCCGCTGACTCTTTTTGCAGCTGTTCCCAAGCGTTAATTTTTTCTTCCAACCGTGCCAGCTGCTGCATTACCTTGATAGCTTTTTGATTATCGTTCCAAAATCCCGGTTCTTCGCTTTTTTTCTTTAATTCTATTTGCTTCTTTTTTATTTTTTCCAAATCAATAGCCTCAACATCTTTTTGAATATTGCCGGCTAATTCGTTTATTTGCTGGGCGTCCATGGTATCTGGCTTAATTCTTTGGCAGCTTTCAATTCCAAAGCGCGCTTAATTTTTCGGCCAGTTTATCGGCTGGGCGGCGGTCCGTGCCGCCTAAAATTCCCAAGCCCCAATTTTTATCCGTGAATAAATCTTGTACGCCCTTAACGATTTGCTGTTTGGTTACGGCCTTTATATGCTGCGGTGTTTTAGTATACTCCTCGATTTTGTCCTCAAAGAAATACCGGCCCATGTAGCCCGCGGATAACCCGCCAACTGTCTGAACGTCGCGCTGGAATCGCCCCAGCCGGTATTGTTTAGCGGCCTTAAGATCCTTTTCGGTTATCTTGCCGTCTTGTATTTTCTTTATCTCAGTAATGATAATATCAAATAATTTCGAGGCATTTTTAGGCTGGACCTGAGCTCCAAACCACCAGTTGGTGGTATATTTGTCAAAAAATATGTTGGAATTCATACCGTAAACTAAGCCTCTCTCACGGGCTTTGCCCAGTACCCGCGAGTGCAAGGTCTCGGTTAGCATGCTGTTAACTAAGCTCATGGCATACAGTTCCTTTTCTCTCATGCGCCGAGCCATAAAGGTATCAAAATAAAAATAAAAGTTATCGACTGTTTCATTAGGAATAAATAGCGGTTTTTTGAGGCTCGTTGGTCGTTCTTCCGGTAATTTTTTACGACCGCCGCCTTTTGGTAAACCAATTGCGGCTAGACGTTTTTTAATATGATTGCGCCGGTTTAGAGTTAGATTGCCGGCGATGACGAATCTGATATTGCTGGTGTAGTGCGTTTTTTTATAGTGGTCAACTAAATCCTGGCAGGTGACGTTATCCATAAGCTCCAAGCGTTTTTGATAGGTGGCTGAATGGTAGCCGTAAGCTTCACGCAAGGCCAAGCTGAGGTGCCGGAAATGATTATTCGACCGAGCCATGAGCTCTTCCCGGACATTGCCTACCTCGGCCTTAAATTCTTCTTCGGCAAAAAGCGGTTCCGCCAAAGAAAGAATCATCCGGTCTATTATGCGCTGCCACTCAAAATCAGCGCACTCGGCTTCATAAGTTATGTCGTAATGGCCGGTACTGGCATTGGAATACGCTCCGTTTTTTTCAAAATCCGCCTGAAAATCCCGGGCTCTCGGAAATTTCTTATTGGCGCCTAAAATGACATGTTCCATCAGATGCGGCGCCTCCCATTTTGCTTCCGGAACCAGATATTCTCCCGCCCGGACATTTATATAAAAAGTCATGACGCTGGCATCGGGGACATTAATAAATAGCCCCCTGGCCCCGTTATCGAATCTAGCTTCAGAAACCCAATGCTTCATCCAGATCTCCTGCACCATTCTGCCCGCCAAACTGCAAAGCCGTCTGCCCCGCAGGATTCTTGAGCTAAAACGCGATTTTCTTCTGCGGTACTCAAGGCGACGTACATATTTCCGTACGTCTTTTTCCGTTCCTCAAAGAGAAATCGCTTTTTAACTTCAAGTGCAGAATTCTGATACATTACTTGCGCTTCTTGCTCTTCTTTCTTCTTTGACGCTCGGCTTTTCGCGATTTTTTAATCTTATTGTGGGATCTCCTGAGTTCGCTATTTTGTTTCTTTTCAGAGGCGAAATGGGCTTCTTCGAATTCCTGGCCTTCTATAATTTTGTCGGCATTATCGACAGATCCGCGAGCGGCGCGCGTAAGTTCGGTCTCTACCGAACGGTTAAGCTCGGACTGCTCGAGCGGACGCGCATGAAAGAGCGCCCGGACTACATCGTGCCGCAAGTCCCGCTGCATTTGCTCAAAAATAATTTGCGACTGTTTTCGATATTCTACCAAAGGGTCTTTTTGGCCGACACCCATCCAGTGGATTCCTTCGCGCAGATGCTCCATATTCTCCAGATGCTGCATCCAGAAATTATCCAAGATCTGCAAATACGCATCCCGCTCGACTTTTCGTAATATTTCAGGGGTGAAGCGCTCTTCTTGCTCTTTATAAAGTTCATCGGCCGCCTTGATCAGTTCCTCTTCAAACTTCTCGGCCGGCTGGTCAAACAAATGATCCAAAGTACCCTCGTCAAAAGGAAAAACTTCCTTCACGAAAGCCTCGTAATCTTCACTCGCGGCTTGCGGCGAATTGGCCAGGTCTTTGGCCTCTGAATGAATGAAAATTTTAATACGCTTGCTGATGTCGGCTTGTTTTAGAATTTCCGAACGCATCATATAGGTAGCTTTGCGGTGGCGATTCATCACATCGTCGTATTTAACGACGTTTTTTCTGGCATCAAAGTTAAAGCCTTCTACCTTCTTTTGCGCGCCCTCCAGGCTTTTGCTAATAACCCGATTTTCAACCGGCGTGTCATCATCTACGTTCATGCGGTCCATAACCTTCATTATTCTCTCGCCGCCGAACACACGCATCAAATGGTCTTCGCAGGAAACAAAAAATTGTGTCGCGCCCGGATCTCCCTGGCGGCCGGAGCGTCCGCGCAGCTGGTTGTCGATCCGCCGGGCCTCATGCCGCTCCGAGCCGACTACGAATAAACCGCCGGCCTTTTTGGAGTCCTCATCAAGTACAATATCTGTTCCGCGGCCGGCAATATTGGTAGCCAGCGTGACAGCACCGCGCGTTCCGGCCTTGGCAATAATCGCGGCTTCCCGCTCGTTGTTTTTTGCGTTTAATACCTGGTGGGGCACCTCAGCTTTTTTTAGCAGGCTGGTGAGTTTCTCATTCTTTTCGATTGACGCCGTTCCTATTAAAACCGGCTGGCCGTTTTTATGCAGTTTCTTTACTTCGGCTATCAAGGCTTTGAACTTGCCGGCCTCATTTTTAAAGATTTTGTCCGGTAAATCTTTACGTATGAGTTTTTTATGGGGCGGAATCTCCAGAACCTCAAGTTTGTAGATCATATGGAATTCTTCAGCCTCGGTCAACGCCGTACCGGTCATACCCGACAATTTTTTATACAGGCGGAAGTAGTTCTGAAAGCTGATTGTCGCTAAGGTTTGGGATTCTTCTTGGATTTCGACGTTTTCTTTGGCTTCGATTGCCTGATGGAGTCCTTCGTTATAGCGCCGGCCGGCTAGCAAGCGTCCGGTAAATTCGTCGACTATCACTATTTCGCCGCTGCTGGTGACCACATAGTCTTTGTCGCGCTTAAAAAGTGCTTGGGCGCGCAATGCCTTGTCCAGGTGGTAAATTGTTCGGATATTGCCGGTACCATAAAGATTATCGATACCTAATATTTTTTCGACTAAATCGACGCCGTCATCATTTAGGGCAACTTGTTTGCGCTTTTCGTCGACCTCATAATGCTTGTCGCGCTCCAGCTGGCGAACCACTTTGGCGAATTGCTGGTAAGATGTGCTGCTGGCTGTAGAAGGGGCTGAAATAATCAGCGGTGTGCGGGCCTCGTCAATTAAAATCGAATCCACCTCGTCAACAATAGCAAAATTTAAATCTCGCTGGCGCAATTGTTCAATCTCACGAACCATATTGTCGCGCAAATAATCAAATCCGAATTCATTGTTGGTGCCGAAGGTTATATCAGCCCGGTAAGCTTCCTGGCGGGTGCATGGTTTTAAATGGTGCATTCTTGGGTCGTCATGTTCTTCGTTTTTATATTTGGAATCAAATATAACTGATTTCTCAGGTATAATGGCTCCGACGCTAAGGCCTAAAAAGTCATAAACTTCACCCATCCAGCCGGTGTCGCGCTGCGCCAGGTAATCATTAACCGTGACCACATGCACGCCTTTGCCTTCCAGCGCGTTCAAATAAGCCGGCAAGGTAGAGGTAAGAGTTTTACCCTCGCCGGTTTTCATCTCCGTAACAGCACCTGTATGCAGGCCCATTCCGCCGATCAGCTGTACGTCGAAATGCCGCTGCCCTAACGTCCTTCTAGCTGCTTCTCTGACGGTTGCAAAAGCTTCGGGTAATATTTCATCAAGCATTTTGCCTTTTTCTAATTCACTTTTGAATTTATCGGTTTGGTTCCTAAGATCTGTATCGGATAATTTTTTGATTTTCGGCTCAAGGTCATTGATTTCGCTAACGCGTTTAGTTAGCTTTTTTACCGTCCTGATTTGCGGGTCGCCAAAAACTTTTTTAAGAATTTTTTTCATAAATTATATTCACTTACCTCCAAGTGGTTTTGATACATTGTAACGTTTTTTATCAGTTGTTTCCAGAGTTTATAGCGTGAAGCGTATTTCTTCCTTTTTAACGGGCGCGCCATTTTCAAAATGATAAACCAATATTAATTCATGCGGCATTTCAACTTGGCTTACGGCCTCATCCGCCAAGCCGTCCAAGTGCTTGATAAGCGCCCGGTTAGTATTGCCGTGAGTGACCGAGATTACGATTTCTCCGGCGGCAATCTCAGGCAATATATTTTTTTGTAAATATGGAACGGCTCGCTCGTAAACGTCCTTTAGCGATTCACCTTCCGGTACACGGTAATCCCAGCTGCGGCGGATTTGCATAAACTCCGCGTCCCCAACCTCTTTTTTAACCTGCCACTTGTTTTTGCCGGCAAATTTACCATAACTGCGTTCGTTTAAATGCTGGTGGGCTTGGACGGGTATTGCCTGCTCGTTAATTATTATATGCTCATGAATGATTTGCCATGTATGTTTAGCGCGGATTAGCTCTGATGTGTAAGCTTTGGAAACACCGTAATTCCTTAATGCTTCAGCAATAGCTTTGGCGTGCTTTTTGCCCTTCGGACTTAACAGCGGGTCGTGCCAGCCGGTCCATAAGCCTTTAGCGTTATATACCGTTTCTCCATGCCGGACTAATATTAATTTAGACATTATTTCCTATCCCAGGCGGCTAATTTGCCCGGACCGATTTGTTCTGAGATTCTTATAAGTTCGTTGTACTTAGCAGTCCTCTCGCCGCGGCTCAAACTGCCGGTTTTAATCTGTCCGGCACCTGTGCCAACGGCAAGATGCGCGATGGTTGTATCTTCGGTTTCGCCGCTGCGATGGCTTATTATAGTGTTCCATCCGGCTTTTTGCGCCATGACAATAGACTCTATAGTTTCGCTAAGCGTACCTATCTGGTTAGGTTTGATCAATATCGCATTAGCTGCTTTTTGCTCAATTGCTTTAGCCAATAATTGCGAATTTGTAACCAGCAAATCATCGCCTACCAGCTGGATTTTAGCTCCAATTGCCTTTGTAAGGTTTTTCCAGCCTTGCCAGTCATCTTCGGCGCAAGCATCTTCAATCGACGTAATCTCGTACTGCTGTGCCAGTCCGGCCACCCACTCAACCATTTGCCGGCTGTCCAGCTCCCGGCCATCGCTGGTTAATTTGTATTCACCAGCCTGATAAAATTCTGAGCTGGCTATATCTAAAGCGATACAAACGTCTTTGCCGTATTTAAAGCGTGATTTGCCTATGGCTTCCACCAGCAGCTCCAGCGCGGCTTCGTTGCTTTCAAGCTTGGGTGCGAAACCGCCTTCATCTCCGACAGTGGTTGGTTGGCCTAAATTACTTAATGATTTCTTCAGCGAATAAAAAACATCGGCAATTATTTCTATAGCTTGGTCAAAGTCTTTGGCACCAACCGGCACCAGCATGACTTCCTGGACGTCCACCCCGCCACTGGCGTGCGCCCCGCCGTTCAGCACGTTTACCATTGGCATGGGCAGGGATAAATCCTTCTTACCGCCGGCTTTTTTGTAGAGGCTGGAAATATGTCTATATAACGGCTGTCCTTGGGCGGCAGCGTGCGCCGCAGCCAATGAAACCGATAAAATCGCGTTGGCTCCCAGGCTGGATTTTTGCTCGGTTCCATCAAGCTCTATCATTTTTTTATCAATGGCCGACTGGTCGGCAGCCTCCATGCCGATGAGCTCTTTTGCGATAATATTATTTACATTTTCAACGGCCTTATACACGGCTTTGCCGCCGAATTTTTTGCCGCTATCGCGTAACTCAACCGCTTCCAGCGCACCGGTAGACGCTCCGCTTGGAACGATAGCCCGGCCAATAAAACCGTCTTGCAAGGTGACTTCCGCTTCAACGGTGGGATAACCTCTCGAATCAAATACCTGCCTGCTGAATATTTTTTTAATTTTCACGGTTACCCTCCAAATTAATTCTTGATTCTATTTCCCCTGCAGCCGATTGATTAGCCGGCGATGCAGGCGCGGGCCGGCGTGTTTTTCTTTATATTTTTTGAGCTGAATTTTTAAATTTTCTTCTACCAAATCTATGGCTTCGGGTATCGTCAAACCCTTTTTATGGACGGTAATTTGGGTTTTGGGCAGTCTTAATATAACTTCGCATTCGTATTGTTTCTTATCTTTAGCTTTTGATTGTTTAATTTTTACTTCTGCATGGGTAGATTCGCGGGCATTTTTTGGGATGAAACGGTCCAGCGCGCCAATTTTTCTTTGCACGTAGCTTTCTATATCATTATTTAATTTTTTATGGACTCCGCTGATATTGATAGATTTGATCATATCTTTTCTCTGCCTCCTTTGGGAGCTAAAATTACATAAGAAAACATTCCTGAGTCCACCCTCTTTAGCTGCAAATTAGCATAATTCTTCTCAAAGTATTTTCCAATACTCTTCGTCAAATTATGTAATTTTCGCATAAAGATCATTGTCATCAGAAATATTTCTATATAAATTCAGCTCCCATGTATTTTTGTAAAACTTTAGGTACCACCACAGAGCCATCGGCTTGCTGGTTGTTTTCTATAATGGCAATTAGCGGTCGCTGCGAAAAAGCCGTGGCGTCATTATTGTGCACGAACTGGATGTTGCCGTCTCGGCGCTTTACCCGCGTATTGGTGCCTCGGGCCTGAAAATCAGTTATGTAATCGGCCGTATGGGTTTCTCGGTATTTATTCTGGGCTGGCAGCCAGACATCTATATCCATGCCGCGGGCGTTCGGAAAGCCGATATCGGCCGTACATTTATTAAGCAAACGATACGGCAACTCTAATTGCTGCATAAGATATTCCTGAATCGCCACCATGAATAAATGTTCCTGCAACGATGCTTCAGCCAAGTTAAAGCTCTCCATTTCCAGTTTATTGAATTGATGCAGGCGTAAAATACCTTCCATGTCTTTGCCGTAAGTACCGGCCTCGCGACGAAAAGCTGTGGTATGGCCAACGTAGCGGATAGGGAAATCGGCTTCGGTCAGAACTTCCCCCATATACATCGGTGCCAGCGTATGCTCGGCGCTGGCATTTAGCCAAAGCTCATCATTTTCTAATTTATAAGTTTGCTGTTCTTTGTCCAACCGTCCGGTAGCTTGGTAGACTTCCGTCTTAGCCATAGCCGGCGGAATTACAGGTATAAATGGTTTCGGGCTGACATTTAGATCATTGTCCCCAATAATTTTTTGCAGGATTTTTTCATCAGTTAATACGCTCAGTCCGAAATTCCAAAGCGCGTATTCCAGCATAACTAAATCACCCTTTAAATAAACGAATCTCGTACCGGCCACTTTTGCGCCGCGCTCTTTGTCCAGCCAGCCCTTGGCTTCGGCGATCTCAGAATGGTTTTTTATTTCAAAATCAAAGTCTGGTTTTTCGCCCCAAGTTTTAACCTCTTGATTTTCGTCTTCGCTGGCGCCAACCGGCACGTCGTCAACCGGCATATTCGGTATGCTTTTGAGCAATTTAAGCCACTGCTCTTCAGTTTCTTTGAGGTATTCCTCCCTGTGGGCCAGTTCAATTTTAATTTGGCGCCCTTCTTCCACCAGCGATTCTTCCGGTTTACCGCCTTTTGTAGATTCAGCTATTTTGTTACGTTTGCCTCTAAGCTCTTCAACCTGGGCCAATAATTCTTTGCGATCAGAATCATATTTCAAAAGCTGCTCAACATCAACCTCAAAACCCTTCTGAGCCGCCTTTTTCCGCACCAGCCCCGGATTATCCCGCACAAACTGAATATCAATCATGGTTCGATTATACGCCTTTTTTATAGAATTTTTGCATGTGTTTAAGGGTTAGTTCGGTGCGTTTGCGGGCGTAGGCGCAATGTTCGCATTCTCCGCCCATGGCTGCCGTGCCTACCTCCGGCATATTACCTTCCATGCACTGTTTCATCTTCATAATTGTCGGCTCCACCCAATCATCGTTGCCCGTATAGGGAATAACTTTTGTGCGGAACTCTATGCGGTCATTGAAGCCGTCCATATCCATTCGGCCATTGGTATAGACAAAATAACCGGTATCGCTGACGTCAAAACCGTTTTGGCGCAGCAGCCACTGATATATTTCCATCTGGCGCTTGTACATTATTTGCCAGTCGGAATCCAGGGTAATCTCGGCGTTTTTTGCCGTAGCTTTATAATCAACGACGATTAGTTGGCCATCGTCATCTACCCAGATGTCATCCACGGCTCCAAAGATGTGCAAATTAGTCGGCTTGTGAAGCGCTGTGACGCCCGTGAAGTTGTGCCGCCATTTATCCAGGTCACCATGGGTATACGGTATAGCCTTGATTTGATTATCCAGCATCAACGGGTGGGGGGCGGCTTTTTTTCGATAAACGTCGAATTCTTTTTTGAATAGTTCATCAATTGCCTTGTTGATTTGGAACGGAGGGCTGCTAGGGCGGGAGATTTTAAGGCGCGCGTCCAGCCAAAAACAGCGCGAACACTGGACAAACAGCTCGATTTTACTGCGGGATAATTTATAAACTTCCTTTTGCCCCGGTTTGTAGGGCAAATTTCTTTGATATGCCATAGAGTTTTATTTTAGCAGTTTTTTGATTAGGTTACTTTTGCAAATAATTCCGGATGCGATTTTGGAAGCTTAGCAAATAAATCAACCATTTTTGTAGTAATTGTGCCCGGATTTGAAGAAATTTGCTTGTCATTAACCTGCCGGCACCAGGTTATTCCCGTAGCGGTTCCGCTAAAAAATATTTCATCGACCGCAAATAATTCTTCTTTTTTAACCTTGCGCTCTTCCACCTCAATCCCCTGCTCGCTCGCAATCTCAAGAATAGTCCTTCTAGTAATGCCTCCTAAAATATCGCTATCTAAAGACGGAGTAATCAGTTTGCCTTCCTTGGCTAAAAAAATGTTCATAACGGCACCTTCGGAGACATCTCCATTTTTATCCAGCATGATGGCCGAATCAAACCCGGACTGGCGCGCTTCGTTGATGGCCAAAGCGGAATTAATATATCCGCCGGTGGCTTTGCTGCTAGGCGGTATGGATTTCGAATTGTTTCTGACCCAGTCTGAAATGCACACTTTAAGGCCTTGGTTTTTATCAAAATAATTTTCAATTTTTAGCATGTAGATTGCCAGCTCGTAATCGCCCGCAATGCCGGGAGATAAATTAAGATCGCTTCGGTATATAATCGGCCGGATATAGGTTGGCGCGGAGATTTTATTTTTTTTGGCCAAATCAAATATTTTTGCCTTGATTTTTTCCGCGCTAAATTTATAGGGAAATCCAAGAATTTTAATACTGTCCTGCAGGCGCTTAATATGATCCTCAAGTCTGAATACCGCCGGGCCGGTGGGAGTTTGAACTATTTTTAGTCCGCCGTATATGCCGCCGCCGTAATGCAGCGCGTTAGTCATTATCGACAGCTTGGCTTCCTTAATTGGTATTATTTTTCCTTCAAAATAAGCATAATCATAAGGAGTTGCGAAAGGTTTTGAACTCATTTTTTGTTCAATTCCGCCGGATACGACCCCAAGACCTTGCAAATTCTGGTCATTCCATCAATTTTTTCCAAGGCTAGCTTAACCGACTCATCGTCTCTATGCCCGACAAAATCAATATAAAAAGCATACTGGCCTTGCTCGTAAGGCTGCGACTCCAGCCGGGTCATGGAAATATTTCCCTCGGCTAAAACGCCCAGGATCTGATACAGCGCGCCGGGCTTGTCTTTGGCAACGCAAATCATTGATGTCTTATCGCTTCCGGTTGGTTTGGTCTTAAGATTTCCCAGGGCTATAAATCGCGTCTCATTGTCAGGCTGATCATTGATAGCTGTTTCCAAAATATTTAAGCCGTAAATCTCCGCCGCTTTTTTTGGTGCAATAGCAGCACCTTCTGTTGTATTAGCAGCCATTTGGGCAGCCGAAGCGTTGCTTTTTTGAGGCACATGAATAGCACTCGGTAAATGAGTAGCCAGCCATGTGCGGCACTGGCCAAGGGCTTGAGGATGGGCGTAAACTCTTTTTATGGACGAGAGGTCTTTATCCTTGCTAAGCAGGCAGTGCGCAACCGGAACGCTGATTTCGGACACAATATTAACGTCCGTTTTAAGCAGCAAGCTGTGCGTCTCCCGGACGGCACCTTCGCTGGAATTTTCAATCGGCACGACAGCAAGTTGAGTCGTACCGGCTTGAACCGCCCGAAATACCGCGGATATGGTCTCTTCCGGATGCAACTGCACGGTGTTGCCGAATAGTTTTAGGGCTGCTTCCTGGCTGTAAGTTCCTTCCGGCCCCAGATAACCCACGCTTATAGGCCGATCAAGCTGCAGCTGATCGCGAAAACTTGAGATTATTTGCGTAAAAATCGATCTCACGGCATCTGTGGTCAGCGGGCCATTATTAATGTCGCTCAGACGTCGGACTATCTCAATCTCCCTTTCTGGCCGAATAGGAGTTTTTCCAGTGGAAGTTTTTTTAATTTTAAGAGCCAGCCTGGCACGGTCATTCAGCAGATCCAGAATTTTGCTGTCCAGCCCGTCAATCTCTTTTCTAATCTTTTCTAGATCGCTATCGCTCATTTTTATCCTTTAATTCTTCATCAATTTTACTTAATACCTTAATAAATCTAGTCCGCACCTCTGCAGCGTAAGGATTACCGCGCTCTATAGTCTTAAATAATTCTATACTGTGCAAGCGCTCTAGCTCAACCAAGTCAAGTAGTTTTTGATAATAGCCTGTTTTGAGGGGGCTGCTTGGCAAGTCAAGTTTGAGCAGTCCCCGGCCGACAAAAAACGTCAGGGCATGCACCAAGGCCATTTCCCTGTCATGCTCTTCCGGACCCATCTCAATTATTTCCAGCCGCAAAAAATCCCTGAGCAAGGTTAGGATTTGATTATAATCTTTAACTTCTAGCGGATAAATAACAATTTTCTGCCCGTTAAGATTGGTACCTTTTACAGTCTGCGGCCCGAACAAGGGATGTGTGGCTACCAACTGGCATTTGCCGTCTAAGTATTTTTTCATAATTTCGACCGGTTTGGTTTTAACAGAGCATACGTCGAGCACAACAGTTTCAGTATTCACATACCTTGCAAGCTTTTGGCATACTATCGGCATTTCATCCAGTCCGCAGGCCATAATTACTACTCGGCAAGCAGCAACTTCTTTAATAGTGGTTTGCGTGATTCTATTTGGCAGAGATTTTGATATGTCGCGCTTGCTATATACCAGCACATTGCCGTATTTAACCAGTATTTTAGCTATGAATTCACCGAACGCGCCATAACCAACTATACCTGTGTTCATTTATACAAGCTTACAGGAGTTTTGAAACGGCTACAATCGCGGCTGTTTCAGCGCGAAGTGTAAGCTCGCTGATTTTTACTATTGCCAGTTCACGGTTTTTAAATAAAGCCAACTCTGCATTGGACCAACCGCCTTCAGGACCGATCAGCACACCTGACGGTTCGCTAATTTTCAATTTACAATTTTCAATTTTCAAACCATCTGGTTCGCAAACCATTAACTGGACCTTGTCCTTATGCTTTTCGATAGTAGCTTTAAGCTTTAGCGGACTATGAATTTGCGGTATGTCAAAGCGGCCGCATTGCTCGCTGGCTTCGATAACTATCTTCTGCGAGCGTTCCAGGTTAAAATCTTTTTTAATTGTCCTGTCGCTAATGACGGGTACAAAATCCGAAACGCCCAGCTCGGTGCACTTTTGCAATATTAATTCATTATTATCACGCTTTAACAGCGACCAAAATAAGAATAATTTTTTAGTTATTTTCTTTGGTTTTATATCGCTTAATTTTTCCAAATCTACGGACTTGTTGGAAATTTTTAATATTTTATAAACAGCTTCAGTTTGATCTTGGTTAAATAAAATTATTTGCTGAGCGGCCTTAAGTCTCAATACCTTTTCCCACTGCCAAAGCAAGGTTTTATCAGTTATCCTAAGCCCGCTGTCCAGGTGCTTGTCGGCCACGTAAAACCTATGAAGTCGCAAAATATAACCTGTTTTCAGTTAAAAAGAGCGACGAATACAACGATAAAAAAGGCGACCCTGATCAAAAAATCAGTAGATATGTATTTACCTTCAATCTGTAAATACTCCTCTTTGCCGGCGCCGCTTCGTATGTAACGAGACTGAGTCAACGCCAGGCTGATAAATCCAACCAATAGTACCGCGGCAAGCACGTAAACGTGCCAGCCGAAAGCCTGCATGCCATAAAGGGACGTACCGACTAAACCAACAGCTAGAGGGAACCAGGCAAAAACGCCGGTGACCAAGCTTATGTAAAATGACGCGTAACTTTGGGCGCCTGCTTTGTTCTGTTTTTCTGAAACCCAGCCCAAAAGCGCTGTTACCAATATTAATACGGCGATAAGTTTTAGGGTTACTATGTCTGAAACGCCGCCGATCAAGCTTACAAATGCTAGCGTTAAAGCGGAAATTATTCCCATAGATATCCATCTAAGCGCAGGGGCTTTATTATTTACGCCTTCTTCGTATTTAGCGCGTAATCTTGTGGCTAGCAACAGAGAAAAAACCGCGCTTAAGCCAAATATTGCCGCTAGCAAATAGCGAAGCTCTACGCTGGCGACGATTTCATAGGCTGGCCCTAAAACTGTTGACTCAAGGCTGGCCAGCTCATCTTTTGTTGAGTAAGGCAAGTAAAATTCAGCCGATTTGTTCGATAAAAATACCACGCTCAAGACCGCAAAAATAGCGTTGATTGCCGCCGCGAAAAGATTGAACTTTTTCAATTTCGCAAATGTGACCGACTGCTTAGATTCTTTCTTAGGCGCCATTGCTTTACTGACAGCTTTTTTTGCGGTTGTTTTTTTTGTTGTTGTTCTGGCCGAAGCTGTTTTTCTCTTTGCAGCTGATTTCTTGTTTGACGATTTTTTGGCGGTAGCCATCTTAAATTCTCCCTTATTTCCCTTTGCAGATTACTATATCATAAGAGTAGTATAAAAGCATGAGTAATAAGACTACAGTCTACGCACTTGCTAAGAACGGCTTGCAAAGTAGAGCTTTGCCCGGCTTAGGAGGCGTGGTGTGTAAGCTGTGAAGGCCACTTTGGCTGGCGGTTGTTTCTGGTGCACGGAAGCGGTTTTTCAGGAAGTAAAAGGAGTACAATCAGTAGTTTCCGGGTATAGCGGCGGACGAAGCGATAATCCCACGTATGAGCAAATACATTCTGAAGATACCGGCCACGCCGAGTGCGTCCAGGTCACGTTTGATCCGGCAGTTATAAGTTACGAAGAAATTCTTCAAGTTTTTTACTATACGCATAATCCAACCACGCTCAATCAAGACGGGGCTAATTATGGTGCCGAATATCGGTCAGTGATTTTTTACCATGACGCCGAGCAAAAAATGATAGCCGAAGACGTGAGTAAAAATTTCGCGGCGCAAATTTGGGATGACCCGATTACGACCCAAATAGTGCCCTTTGAAAAGTTTTACCCGGCCGAAGATTATCATCAAAACTTCTTTAAAAACAATCCAAGCCAAGCTTATTGCCAGCTAATAATCAACCCAAAGCTAGAAAAATTCCGCAAAAAATTCAAGTCACTTTTAAAGTAACGGCAAACTATGCAGTGTGGTGTGGAGGGTATGGTAGTTTATTCTTCGAATCTGAGTCTTTTAATGAGCCAATCCCTGGGTAATATACTCAAAAACCAGCCGGCTCGCGGTCCTGAATCTTTGCCGATAATAACCCGGTATAGAGTTTGAAAAAGTTGTTTCGGCTCAAGCTCGGTTTTGTCTTTAAAGTCATAAATCGCCTTATGAAACCACTCGCCGCCAGCATTAGCCGGAGCTTTTTGTATTTTATCGGCTAAGGCCCGCAGATAATCTTTTTGGGCTTCACTAAATTGTGCCTTGTCAGAGGTTTCGTTCAAACTAAATTTAATATCTTTTGGAGCCCACTTATCCAGCCAGTTAGCTATAAATTTTAATTCGGCTAGAATGGTTCCTGCCTCGTTTCTAGTAGCTGGGCCATATTCTGTCCTGGAAATGACTTCAATGGTTTTATTAGGGTCGCGAAGCGCTGATTGATAGCTGGCCACCAGATGACTAAAAGGTATGCTGCTGACTATAGAATCAACCCCGTTCTCGCACAGCTCAATTAGCTGTTTATCGGCTTCGTCCTTATTTTCTTTGGCTAAGAGCTCGGCGAATTCATCAATCAGTTTCGCAACGTTTTGCGGGTCAAAAAACAACAGTTTGTTAGGAGGTGATCTGAATATAAAAAATCTGGCTACTTCCGGCGGCAATACTTGCACGACGTCTCTCATTCCAATAGCATCACCCTTGCTGGCGCTCATTTTGGTAGTTTTGCCAGCTTGGTTTATAAAATCATATGGAATTGGAAGAGGCGCAGGAGCCTTAAAGACCCTGTCCATAAGTCCTTTGCCCGTTTCATAGCTGCCGCCCTTTGTGGCGTGATCTTTCCCGAACGGTTCTATGTTTATGCCTTGAAGCCACCAGCGTGCCGGCCAATCAATCCGCCAATCCAGCTTGACCCGCCCATTTTTGTACACTGCTGTTTGTTCCTGGCCGTTTTTGTCCAGATATTTTATGGTTTTCTGGTCAACATTTATGCCCACGAAAGGCCTTTTCTTTAAACAGCCGGCTTCGTTCACTTGGATAGGCGACCAATTTTCATCCAGTTGACGTCCTGATATTTCTTCCAATACTTTTCTAACTTCCCCTATATGAGACAGGACAAGTTCTATAGCAGGAACAAAGTAGCCTTCCCGGTATTTACGATGGCTGCGGATAACTTCCATCTCAACACCTAGTGCTTCAACGCTTTTTAAAAATGGCTTCAGGGAATAATCGGCGTAGGTTTGTCCGGAGCCGTCCGGAGCCGGCATGTCACAAAGCGGCTGGCCCAGGTACTGAGCATATTCTTCCGGCAAATTAGCCGGTACTTTTCGAAAACCGTCCTGGTCATCAACAAAATGTATGTGCTTGGACTTTCGGCCCCGGCGTTTTAGTTCCAGAACTACCGCGTCACAGGTCAAAATTTCACGCAGGTAGCCCATATGGTAGTTACCCGAGGGAGAAATCCCGGATTCCACAAGAATCTCTCCCTCAGGATAGAGTTTTTCCGCCTCATCAATAATTTTATTTAACCACAGCATGCGTCAGTCTATTATAAGATATGCGACTGCAAGAGCTGCTAAAATTGTTTAATATTTTTTATTATAGATAAGTTTAAGGAGTTACTTATATGCAGCTAACCAGTAAAGATTTCGAAAATAATCAGGTTATGGCGGATAAATTTACCTGCCGGGGTGAAAATTGCAGTCCGCAGTTAAATATTAAGGATGTGCCGCAAGATGCGCAGAGTCTTTGTTTGATTTTGCATGACCCCGATGCTGTAGGCAGTGACTTTACGCACTGGCTGGTTTGGAATATCGATCCTAAAACTACCGTGATCGAAGAAAATAGCCTGCCTATTGGCAGCATGGAGGGAACAAACGATTTTGGTAATGCGGGTTATGGCGGCCCCTGCCCGCCGGCCGGAACTGGCACTCACCGCTACATATTTGAACTCTACGCCCTTGATACTACCTTAAAACTATCCGATACCACTACTGAAGACCAGCTACGCTCGGCAATAGAGTCCCCCATAATCGATCACGCGGTTTTGACCGGGCTGGTTAGCTCTGAATGACTAGCTTACTTCAGTGACTTTGTAAGTTTTAGTATCGTTGGGCGCTGGAATTTCTACGATGTCTCCGACCGCTTTGCCAAGTAAAGCCTGGCCGATTGGCGACTCGTCAGAAATTTTGCCTTCTAACGGATCGGCTTCTACTGTCCCTACAACTG
Source organism: Candidatus Parcubacteria bacterium (assembly GCA_019347895.1). Classification (GTDB taxonomy): domain Bacteria; phylum Patescibacteriota; class Saccharimonadia; order Saccharimonadales; family 2-12-FULL-41-12; genus JACRNE01. Next base: position 41,430 of record JAHWKM010000005.1, read on the forward strand.
CAAATGTCTTATTGCCGCCATCACCTTTTAGCTTGACGCTGCTGCCAAGTACGACTTTGCCGCCGGATCGAGGTTTGTTTATAACTTCCGTATTCGTAAGGATATGCTCCAACTCAGAAATACGCGATTCAGTACGTTCTTGGTCTTCTTTGGCAGAATGGTATTCCGCATTTTCCGTTAGATCACCTTGTTCACGGGCAGCTTTAATAGATTCGGCGATTTCGCCGCGGCGGGATGTAAGCGCCTCAAGCTCGGCTTGAAGTTCTTTTATACCTTCTTTTGTCATGTGAAACTGTTTTTTCATCTGTATTCCTCCATTTTATGGCCAATTTAATACGCCTTTTGCACTTTTGGCTTCCCCGGCTTAAAGTGCAATGTGCGTGTTAAGCCTGCTTTGGATGCCTTAGATTATAGCGATCTTACGCTACTTCGCAAGCCTTTTTATCAACTCATCCTTTGTAATAATTTCGGCATTTTCTTCCGTGCGTTTTTGAAATTCAAAACCGCCTTTTCCTAAGCTCTTTTCACTAATCACAACGCGGCAAGGAATACCGGTTAAATCCGCGTCGGCAAATTTCTGGCCGGGCCGAATGTCCCGATCATCATACAGGACATTAATGTTTTTACTCTGTAAAAATTCGTACAGCTCTTTAGCGGTTTCTATTATTTTTGATTCGATTCCAAGAGATGCCAAATATACTTGATACGGCGCAATGTTAGCTGGCCATACCAGGCCCTTTTTATCGGCAAATTTTTCAACCAGGACACCTATCAGTCTGGTAATACCAATGCCATATGAGCCAAGGTGTACAAACTGCGACTCGCCGGCTTCATTCGTATACTTAAAGTCCATTTCCTTACTTTTTATGGTATCGAAATTAAATATATTGCCGACTTCCGCGGTTTTTACACGCTCCAGTTCATCACGTTTTAGCCCTAGTTTATCCACTACTTCGTCGGTAAAAACTTCTTCATTGACCGCTATTTTTTTATCCCGGCTTAGATAAACCGCGTCTTCCCCGGCCTCGCAAATGGTCTGGAACTCATGGCTAAATTCCGTAAATGCCCCGCCGCTGGCGACGGTTAAGAACGTTTCCTCACCTATACCTAACCGAGAGAATACTCTATGATAAGCTTCGATGCTTTTTTGATAAAAATCTTCATGCTGATCCGCGTCCAGGCTGCAAGAGTACATGTCTTTCATCACGAACTCCCGCCCGCGCATGACGCCGCTTTTTGCCCTGAGCTCATTGCGCAGTTTTGTTTGGAACTGGTAGACATTGGCCGGCAAATCTTTGTAGCTTGATAAATGGTTTTTCATCATTTGGATAATCGCTTCCTCGTGCGACCAGGCCAGTCCGACTTCCGTGCCATTTTTAAGCTTCGATTTGAACCATATATCTACAATTTCATCGCTCCATCTGTCTGTTTTTTCCCAGGTTTCTCTAGATTGTAGGCTGCTCATAATCAGCTCTTGTCCGCCGATTGCATTCATCTCTTCGCGCACAATCTGCTTAATATTTTCCGCCACGGCCAGACCCAGCGGCAAATACGAATAAACCCCGGCCATTTCTTTATGGACATAGCCGGCCTGAATCAACAGCTGGGCATTACGCGCCGTCTCATCGGCCGGTACATTTTTAGACGTTTTTGTGAATAACTGCGACTGACGCATTTTTATCTCCTTTGCAATTTCCTTATTGTACCATTCTCGTACATGCGCATTTGCCTAAAATCATATCAACTGGACTAATGCCAGAGTTTCCGTAAATTACTTCACCGACCTTGCCGCTCTTAACCGCTTTAGCCATTGCTTTTAATTTGCTTTCAATACCTCCTGTTCCCCTTACGGATTTCATCCCAGCAAATTTTTTTAGCAGCATATCAATGTCATCTACCTTTATTTGTTCAACTACCTCATCATTATCATCTTTAAAACCATCCGTGCGCTGGCTCTGTAGAATTAAATATTTTGCCCCTAAAACAATGGCTATGTGTGCTGCTAGCCAGTCATTGTCAGGTTCAAAATCTTTTTTTCCGTGTTCTTCGCTATTAAGGTAAGCCGCCAAAAATTCATCAAGTTCTTCTTCGCCTGTAGCTTGATTTTCATTGATAATAGGCAAAGCTCCTCGATACAAATCATCCCGAATAGCCCTTTGAAATAAATGTCTTTCATAGGCATCATCAAGCTCATGATTAGTAGCAAGTATTTGAGTGGTTTCTACTCCGTATCTGTCGCCAGAATCACTCCATCGTTGCATCTGTCCCAATGTGCCTCTTCTAGCCAGTTCGGCAAAAGTAAGTCTCTCGGGATCAATTCCACGATCAACACAATATTGTTTGCCCTCTACGACTGAACCTGACGCGACTTGAGCTGTAGCCGTAACTAAGCCAGACTCTCTAAGTTCAACGTTATATCCCGTTGTCCGGTCTATTTTTTCTTGGTCTGATCCAATGCCATTTTCATTAGCGAAAGAGCCTGAACCACCTTTTAAAATTCCTATTTCTAATTTTTCCAAACTCATAGTTTTCTCCAAAATCAGCACAAACAAAAAAACGGCCCGGAGGCCGTTTTGCGCTGATTTTTTAAATTTACTTAATTTTAACTTAGCCTCCGGGGTTAATCGGGGCCGGCGGAACAATTAAGTTTATTTTTATAACAATCATAATTATCCATAAACATTAACATACCAAAAAGATTTTAGCAAATACAGTACCGTAAACTTGTCCGGCCGGACATAAAAATGGTACTGTTTTTATTTTTAATTGTTATTTTATATGGAAGATGAAAATACTGACGAAAGCTATGCTGTTTTTTGCAGCGTGAACTAGCATGCCGGCGTAGATGTTGCCGGTTTTCTCGCGCAGCCAGATCAAAAACATAGACAACACAAAGGTATCAATGGCAACTATCCATAACGGATGATTGCCGCTGCCTAGTTGAAGGTGGGCGAATCCGAAAATCGCGCTGGCTAATAAGGCGGCGGATACTTTGCCTAATTTTTTAACTAAACCGCCGTATAAAAAGCCGCGGATCAATATTTCTTCGGAAACAGACGGAACAATCACTAAGCTTATGAAAACCATGGCCAATGCTATCTGGCCGGCTGCTTGATCAAAACCGATCTGCTGGTCTTGCTCCACATTAATGGCCGGTACAAACGACGAGATTACCGCTACCACGATAATCAATGAAACAAAATAAACCCCGAAAACCGGGATGGCCAGCAGCAAGTTTTTTAGGCTGGTTTTTTTAAGTCCAATATCGCTCCATTTTACGCCGCGGAGATTTAAAAAAAGCCGAAGAAGCAAGATGGTAAATATACCGACAGATAAAAAATAAAAGAATTGGGCTATCGTAGAACCACTCAGCAAAGCCACTGTTTGACTTTGGTTCAAACCCTTAGCAGCCGCATATAATCCCAACCCTACGGCGGCTATTATCTGTGAGCCAAAATATACAGCGATGGTTATTAAGATCGCGGAAATTGGTCCAAATTCTGTTAATTTCTGGGGTCGTTTTTTAAAGCCGGTTTTTTTTGCCATATTATGGCTAGGCTCAACTTCGGTATTGTCTCTTGCCGTTTCGCTAGTTTCTTTTTTTGCGCTAGCCATATATGCCCTATTTATTAGAAGAAGCGTTTAATATCAACAATCGTAATTAAAATAATAAGTCCCATTAAAGCCACGAAGCCAGCTCCGTGAATAAGTTCTTCTGTTTCTTTTTTTAACGGCTTGTTTAAGGCTCTGAACAGTAGCAATACAAATAGCCTGCCGCCATCCAGTGCCGGTATGGGAAGGGCGTTGATTATAGCCAAAGTAAGAGAGATTATGGCGATTATAACCAGTACGAAGCTAAGTCCGATCTGGCTGCCCGCTTCTAGGATTTTGACTATGCCGACCGGGCCTGTTACTTGCTCGCTAGCCGTTTTGGTGTCGCCTTTAAACAAGCTGGAGAAAACTTTTCCCAGGCCTTCAAAAGTCAGGCCTGTAAGCTGAGCAGACAGCCCGACGCCCACGATTGGCGCCGACCAGGTGCTGCGTTGCAGCTGAACGGCGCTGGCGCCGGGTTCGGTAGCAACACCAAGGAAGCCTCCGTCATTTTCTTGGTTTAGCGCCACCTCGAGAGCCTGGCGCTTGCCATTCCTTTCGATAACTATCGGTACGGTTTGGCCGGCATTTTCTTCTGTTAAATCACCGATTTCTCCTAAGCGGCTGATCTGTGTATTATTTATTGAGACTATCCGGTCGCCTTCCTTAATTCCGGCTTGCTCGGCCGGGGAATTTTCGGTGACCTTACTGGTAAGAACTTCTATTTCTTGGATTACTTTTGTATCGCCGGCGATGGTATATTGCTTATCGACCAGCTTCGGCATGCCTAGGACAGCTAGGGCGCTAAAAAGCAAAATTGCTACCACCAAATTCATAAAAACGCCCGCCAGCATAATCTTGATCTTGGTTTTTATCGGAGCCGCGCCGAAGGTGGCCGGCCGCCTGTCTTCGTCGTTTTCACCCTTTAGCTTTACAAATCCGCCCAGCGGCAACAGGTTTATTGTGAAGAGGAACTTGCTATTATTTGTCTTAACCTTGCGTCCCCATACTTTTGGCGGGAAACCTATGCCAAATTCCTCTACTTCAACGCCGCCGCGACGGGCCGCCAAAAAATGCCCCCACTCATGGACCACAACCAAGCCCACGAAGAGCACAAAAGCTAAAACCATTAATAATACTGTCATATGGTGAGGATTTCTTGTTCTTTGGTTTTGGCGGTTAACTCGACTTGGGTTTTGACCTTGGTCATTAGATCATCGATTTGTTTAGCGTAGCGTTTTTGTTCGTCCTCGCCGATTTGTTTGTCTTTTTTAGCCTGGTCGATCTCGCGCATGGCTTCGTGGCGGGCATTTCTCATGGCTATCATGCATTCTTCTACTTTTATATTAAGCTGCTTTACGATTTCGCGGCGGCGCTCTTCTGTTAGCGGTGGAATTTGGACGCGGACTACCTGGCCGTCGTCGCTGGGATTCATGCCTAATGTCGGGTTGTTCCTGATGCTATCTGAAATAGATTGTAAATTATTCGGGTCAAAGGGGCGAATTTGCAACAGCTGAGGCTCCGGCGTCGTAATTGTCGCCACCTGGATAAGCGGCATTGGCGAACCATAAGCGTCTACCTTAAGGCTTTCCAGCATATCCGGATGGGCCCGGCCGGTGCGCAGCTTTTTTAGCTCATTTTTAAAATGCTCGGCCGCCGCCTGAAATTTATTCTCCGCCTGCTTAACTGATTGCTCTGGAGTCATGTTATTTAAGTTTACCCTATTTACGAAACTTCGCCCAAAGCCAGGCGGCTAAATCTTTTAACTACTATATTTTCGCCTAGTTTGGCGTTATTTTCCTTTACGTATTCAGCGATTGTCTGGTCAGGATTTTTTATAAAGGGCTGGTCAAGCAGGCAGCGCTGTGCAAAATGTTTTTTTAGCATTCCTTCTACTATTTGCTCTATCATATTTTCCGGCTTGCCCTCGGCTTTTATTTTTTCGCTGAATTCCGCCTTTACCTTTTCACGCGCGTCTTCAGGCACATCATCTTGGCTTATGTATTGGGGGCTGGAGGCCGCGATATGCATCGCCAGATTTTTAACCATATCTGTGAAGATTTCATTCCTGGCTACAAAATCAGTCTCGCAGTTAACTTCTACGACGACGCCTATTCTGCTGTCGTGGTTGTATGTGCCGATAATGCCGGCGCGTGCTTCACGTTCGCCGCGTTTTTCAGCCTTGGTCAAGCCTTTTTTGCGCATGGCCTCCAGGGCTTTGTCAAAATCACCGCCGGTTTCTTCCAGGGCTTTTTTGGCGTCCGTTATGCCTACACCGGTAAGTTCGCGCAGCCGTTTAATTTGCTCTATATCCACCTAGGCCTCCTTATCAGATTTTTCTTCTTCATCTTTATCACTTGTCTTAACTTTTGATTTGCCCTCGCTAATTGCCTGTTTTACATAATCAACAATTAGCTGCACGCCTTTTATGGCGTCGTCATTGGCCGGAATCGGGTAGTCAACCAGGCTCGGGTCAGCATTGCTGTCGACTATAGCGACCACCGGAACTTTCAGCTTTCGAGCTTCCTTGACGGCGTTGAGTTCATTGTTTACATCAATTATAAATACCGCGCCCAGCTTGCCGGACATATGTTTAATCCCGCCGTATAAATAGTTCATATGGTCGATTTCTTCCTGGTAACGCTGTACTTCAAGCTTGTTATACTTGGCGTCCAGCGCTCCGGAATCCATTTTTTGTTCCAGGTCTTTTAGATGTTTGATGCGGTCATTCATAGTGGCGGTGTTGGTCAGCATGCCGCCAACCCAACGCTCTGTCACGAAAGGCATGTTAGTTTCATCGGCTGCTTGCCTAACGATGTCTTTAGCTTGGCGCTTAGTGCCCACCAACAGAACCTGCTTGCCGGCGGCAGAGGTAGCCTCAATGAAGCTTAGAGCTTCATCCAGTTTTTTAACGGTTTTTGTCAGGTCGATTATATGGCTGCCGCCGCGTTTGCTGTGAATATAGGGCGCCATTTTAGGATGCCAGCGGCTGGTCTTGTGCCCAAAGTGAACACCCGCCTCCAGCAGTTTTTTGATATCAACATTAGCCATTCGCTAATTCCTTTCGTCTTCACCGAAGGGCTCTAAACAGTGCCGAAGCGGCCGCTGAGTGAGAGGAATATTTCCCCGGTTGTTTAATTATTACTCTGGAACAGTATCACACCTGTTGACCTATGTCCAGGTATACGATAGAATCTATATCCTAATGAAGAAAGAAATTCACGCCAAAAACTATCGGCCTGTAGTGTTCCAGGACATATCCAATGGAACGACCTTTTTGACGCGTTCTACCGCCAAAGCGGAAGATACTATCAAGCTGGACGGAGCAGAATACCCGCTGATAAAAGTTCATATTTCCAGCGCTTCGCATCCGTTCTTTACCGGCCAGGAGAAATTAGTCGATATCGAAGGCCGGGTTGATAAGTTCAAAGCCCGCGCCAAAGCCGCCGCCGACGCCCGCGCCAAAACCCAAGCCAAAGCTAACAAGCCCGCGGCCAAAAAAGAAGAAAAAGAAGCACCTCAAAAAATCGGCTAATTTAATCATTCAAAAACTTTATCAAAATATTGACTCTTCTGAAGCATATGCCCTAAATACTAAGATTCAAAAAATGCTATCATCTCTCTCAAAAAGACTTAAAGAAAAAATACCATCAACCATAAGCAATAAATAATAAACCAACCATGTATGAAAAAGAACAATTATTAAGAACCGAATACGAAGAATTGCAGAAAAAACTGCAGGATCCTGATATTTATTCTGATAAGTCTTATCCTAAGCTGGCCAAACGGGTCAGTGAATTAGAGGAAGTTATCGGCCTGTTTGAACAGCTTCATAAAATTCAAGTAAATGAAAAATTGACTCAGGATATAGTCAATGCCGGTGGAGAATTATCAGAGCTGGCTCATGAAGAATTAGATGCTATAAAAGAACAGCGGCTGGCTGCCGAGCAAGCTTTGGAAGAAGTGTTGACGCCGAAAGATCCCAATGACGAGCGAAATGCCGTCATAGAAATACGCGCCGCAGCCGGCGGCGATGAAGCCAGCTTGTTTGCCGGCGAACTGTATAAAATGTATGCCCGCTGGGCTGAAAATCATGGTTTTAAGACAGTACACGTAGACGACAGTCCTTCCGAGGCCGGTGGTTTTAAAGAAGTTATTTTTGAAATAAACGGAAATGAAGCCTATAAAAATCTGAAGTTTGAAGCCGGTGTTCACCGCGTACAAAGAGTTCCCGTTACGGAATCCCAAGGCCGAGTGCACACCAGTACAGTAACAGTTGCCGTAATGCCTGAAGCCGAGGAAACCGACATGGAAATCAAGCCGGAAGATCTGCGAATAGACGTTTTTCGCTCCGGCGGCCACGGCGGCCAGAGCGTGAATACCACGGATTCGGCCGTGAGGATAACCCATGTCCCAACCGATACCGTGGTAACCTGTCAGGATGAAAAATCACAGATAAAAAATAAAGAAAAAGCTATGGGAGTTCTGCGCTCTCGCTTGCTCCAAGCCAAAATCGAAGCCGAGCAAAAAGAATTGTCCGATGCCCGGCGCAAGCTAATTGGCTCTGGCGACCGCTCGGAAAAAATCCGCACTTATAACTTTCCCCAGGATCGCATCACAGACCACCGCATAGGCTATTCCCGTTCCAACATCCCGACCGCCCTAACCGGCGACATAGACGATTTGATAGAAAACCTCCACCAAGCTTTTCGCACCGCAACTGAAAACAAGTGAACTTGTTTTCAGTTGTTCTTGGCACATTTTGTATTATTTGGGCTGTAAACAGTCGACTGTAACCTGTAAACTACATGCATGACTATTGCGCAGTGGTTGTTTGATGTGATGCAGAAGCTGGGCGAGGCCGGGGTGGATTCCCCGCGGCGCGATGCCTTAGTGCTCTTGGAAGATACGCTAAATAAAGATCGGGCCTGGATAATTACTCATCCGGAATATGAAATTCCAGGTCATCAACTACACGAAATTAACCAGCTTGTTAAGCGACGGATTGACCGCGAACCGCTGGCATATATCCGAAACAAAGCGTGGTTTTACAAAAGATTTTTTAACGTCACTCCTGATGTTATGATCCCCCGCCCCGAATCCGAATCATTCATCAATCTTATAAAACAAATCACGAATGATAATGTGAAAGGTCTGACCTTTCACATAGTGGATGTGGGGACTGGGAGCGGTTGCTTGGCTATTACGGCTAAGCTTGAACTTCCGAGCCGCGAGAAATTTCCGGGCTGCGAAGTAATCGCCATTGAAAATAGCGAAAAGGCTTTAAAAGTTGCCAAAAAAAATGCTGAAAAACACCAAGTGCATATTCAGTTCTTAAAAGGCAATCTGCTTGAACCCCTGCTAAATACTAACTACGAACTACGAAATACTATCTTGATGGCTAACCTACCCTACGTGCCCGATGGCTTAGTAACCAGTCCGGAGATAAAGCAGGAGCCAGCCGAAGCATTGTTCTCCGGCAAGGACGGCCTGGATCATTACCGTAAATTCTTCACACAAATTGCAACAATGTCGCAAATCGATAATAGAAGTATAGGGTTGGAATATGTATTAACTGAGTCTTTAAAAACTCAGCACGCAGAAATGATTAAGCTGGCGAAGAAAACCGGTTACAAGCTAATCAAAACCGACGTGTTAATACAAATCTTTAGAAAATAAAATTATTCTGCAGCTTCAAGCGTAGCTTCTATAGTCATCTCAGCGCCGTCCCGAATAACCGTGAGCTTTACCTTATCGCCTACCGAAAGACGCCCGAGCACAGAGGCTAAGCTATTACGATCGTTGATTTTGTTATCGTTGACTTTGACTATTATGTCTTTTTCTTTTAAGCCGGCTTTGGCGGCCGGGCTATCCTTAATAATTGGCGACCCGTTTTGGAGAGGCGCGAGATAGGATCCCCGCTTGGTATCTAGGTTAAGTTGGTAGGCAATATCATCGGTCAGGTTGATGTAGCGGACGCCAAGATAAGGCCGGCGCAACTCCCCCGTATCAAGCACGCTTTTGATCAATCCGCTGATATCGCTTATAGGGATGGCGAAGCCGATATTTTCGGCCGACCCTGCGGCTACCGCCGTATTTATGCCGATAACTTCTCCGCTCATATTGACCAGCGGGCCCCCGGAATTACCTTGGTTGATGGCTGTGTCGGTCTGAAAAAGATTTTGCAGCGTTTCGCTGCCTGAAGCGGCTGAACCGGCACTGGCTTCGATGTTCCGGCCGTAACCGGAAATTATGCCGGCCGTAACTGTGTTTTGAAATTGGCCCAGGGCATTGCCGATAGCTATTACTTTGTCCCCTACATTTACTTTTGATGAATCTCCTAATTTAACAGGCTTCAGATCTTTACCTTTTTTATCATTAACTTTTAAAAAGGCAATGTCCAGCGGGTCATTCGCTCCCGTTCGGCCAACTACGCTTATATCATCCAGCTCCGTGCCGTCAGACAATGTTACCGATATATTGTCAGTATTCTCCAGTATAACGTGGCGATTGGTGACAATTATCCCGTCAGCACTTACGATAAAGCCGGTTCCGGCGCTTTTTTGGGAAAATTCCCTGGCTCCGAAAAATGTATCGGTCACACCCGTACTGATGACATTGACTGATACTACGCTCTGCCCTACTTCTTCGGCTAACTGGGCGATCAAACCGCTTTCATTATTGACAATTTGCTGCTGGGCTTCACGACCTTGATTGACGGCGGTTTTATCATTACTGTAGTAGCCGCCCACGAATCCTGCGCCTACGCTGGCGATAAGCATTAATATTACCAGTCCGATTTTTTCGCTCATTGAAAACGGCTTCTTCTTAGCTGATTCAAAAGACTTGGATTGATTATTTTCCATAAGCCTTATTATAACGTCCTTCCCGGATTCATTAAAAAATTAAATTGTTTTGTCGCCCCATTGGCCGAAAACAAGCAGCACAAATACAATCGCAAACATGGTGAAAATAATCTGCTGGCGAATAGTGGAGGACAGCCGGTCGCTGCTTTCTAAATAATAAAGCCCTGCCAGTCCGAAAGATAACGAGCCAAGCAAAAGCGCCGGATGGGCAATGGGGCCAAAAAACAGTAGCCAGTGGCCTAAAACCCACATTATCGCGCCCGCGAAAAAAGCCCATATAGAAGATAGTAGCCTGCCATGTTTTTCGTCAAAAGCATTTAAGAAATGCCGGGCTGAAAAATATCCAACCACCCAATAGGCCGCCACATAAACCGCCAGGACACCGTCATCGATAGCGTAAAAAATGCTCGAAAAACCTAAGACCGCCGCGATCAAGGCTTGAAGTGATATTAGGCCAACTTTTACACCAGGCTTGATATAAAGCAACCAAATTTCAAACAAAACAACCCATAATATTTGCAGCCACATAGCGCTAGTGGAGCTCATAAACATTAAAAAGCTAACACCGACTATAATATCAACCGCATTTGTTCTAAGATGTGCCAGCCAATATCTGGGATGCAAGGCAAACATCCGCCATTTACTCATAAGCAAAACCGCTAGCGCCACATATACTAGATCAAGGCGAACCAAAACCAGCAAAACCGGCGGCAGCAGGGCCAGGAAACTAAGATGAAACGCATGAGCAAAACCCCGGCCGGGACGTATTTTTTCGACAATATATTTAACCACTTATTTTATCTCCAAACTCTTTTTAGCCTGTCCGCGTTTTATTTGACGGCTAGATGTCACTGCCGAGTATTATAACAAAGTCAGCAAAACTCGGTTGAATGGTTTTATCGGGCAAAGATCCGGTAGCAAAAACTTTAAAACGGCGCTGCAAATAGTGCTTGGTGTATTTTTTATCGCCATCTCGCATATCAATTAAAATTGTCTTGGGGTAATTAAGAGTAGGCGCGTTATCCGAACCGATAACCTTGTAGCCGTAAGACTTCAGCTCCTCGACTTTTTCCTTGCCCAGGCCGGATTTGGACGTTCCATTTAAAACAAGCACGCTGGCGTTTTCATCTTTTATAAAGCTGTCTTTGAGGGTGTTCCTTATATAGGAATGAATCTCCGCGTAATTCCCTGCTCCTGTCCTTGGAATAACCACGGACTGGCCGTCAATGGTAGATGTTGCCACGAAATCATTTGGCGGATCGGCTAAACCGATAGAGACTATTTTAGAGCTATCAATGTCTTTGAATATTTCATGCAACCTGGCCAAATCCTCCAGGTTAAAATTAGATTTAATGTGATTGCCGAAATTATCCAGCAGTTGGGAAATTTTGGCCGGATTGGAATAAGTTTCGGCGCTCATAATCTTATTTTTAGTAGCCGTGATTATTGCCCTTTGTCTTTCAGACCGATCGAAATCCCCGCGCTTACTTGAGAAGCGCGACCTGGAATAAGCCAACGCTTCGAAGCCGTCCATATGCTGGTAACCCTTTTTGACACTAAGGGTGTAGGGCCTTCCGTTAATACGCATCTGCTCATGGATCGGCTGGGTCGCTTCAAAATCAATTCCGCCAATGGTGTCTATGGCTTTTTCAAAGCCGGAAAAATCTATCGCGCTGCGGTAATGCACGGGTATTCCTAAAACTTCTTCGACAGTATTTTGAACTAAGTTAAATCCCTCATTTTCAGCTCGGTCTTTTACTTGGTCGGTAATTTTGCCGGCATTGTTAAGAACGGATGATTTGCCGGTATAAAAAACGCTGTTGATTTTCATGGAGCCATTACCTGGAACTTCGACCAATAAGTCGCGCGGTATACTGACCAAACCGGCTTCTTTGGCAATAGGGTCAATGCTAACTAATATAATTGTATCTGTTAAATCCGGTCCCGTGTGCCCTTCGCCGCCGCGTCCCAGGAGTAATATATTAACCCGTCCGTCTCCCTCGACTCTTAATTTGGATGGGTCGACTCCGCCATGCAGAGCGGCGGCGTTACCTCCGCCGCCTAAAATTTTGCGTAAATTTATATAGCCCTTAGCCGCCAAAAATCCAAATATAGCCAGCAAGATAAGTACTATAACGCCGGCAATTTTTAAGCGTTTTTTCCGCTTAGCTTTTTTGGCGTCATAAGGATCGATACCATCGACTCCGTTTTCTTTCTTCCGGCGCCAAGGCAAAAGCTTTGATCGTTTGCTATATGCCGGGCGCTGAACCACCGAGGGCACATCTATGGCTTGATTGGTTCTCGGCTGGCTGAATCCTTCGCCGCTAGCTTTAAAATCACTGATATTTTGCGGTCTGGCAGCTGGCTGATTAGAATTATGTTCGCCTGTATTAAATCCGATGCCGCTTGAGTTGGAGGCGGATCCGGATTTAATGCCGTCGATAGAAACTCTGGGTTTTCTATATCTGTTTTTTTTATCGTTCATATACTTTGTCAAAGAACCAGTATAACTTTTTCTAGCCTTTCTTGCCATACTGCAATGAGACAAAAAATGTGATAATCTCTAGAGATACATGAATAATATACCGATTTATGGGGACCCGAATCCCCAGCCGTTTTCGCAGCCCGAACCAACGCCCCAGAAGCCAAAAAAGAAACTCAGTAGAGAGGTAATTTCGACTCTTTTGATTATCGCGGCGGCTCCGTTGATTGCCTTTATCTTGACGATATTTGTTTTTCAATCTTACGAAGTGGAGGGTGATAGTATGGAGCCTACCCTGCAAAACAAAGACCGACTAATAGTTAATAAGATAAATAAGACTTGGTCTAATGTTAGCGGCCATAACTATTTGCCCGAGCGATTTGAAATTATCATATTTAATTACACCGGCTCCAATACAAACGGCGAAGGCGACAAACAACTTATTAAGCGAGTGGTCGGTTTGCCCGGCGATAGAATAGTCATCAAAGATGGGGCGGTTACAATTTACAATGACGGGAATCCGGACGGGTTTAACCCGAAAGACAAGGATGAACAGCTGGACACAGCAGCTAGCACGACTGACGGTAATATCGATGAAACCATCGGCAAAGGCGAAGTTTTCGTAATGGGAGATAACCGGCAAAATTCTCTTGACTCGCGGGTTTTTGGCCCGGTTAGCACTTCGGAAATTATTGGCAATCTGGCGCTGCGTATTTATCCTTTAGATGAAGTTCAAAGGTATTAGAGCTAAATTAGCTCTCAGCCAGCAATTTAAATATTCTCTCCAGATCTTTATCGTTTTTATAGGTTATTTTTAAATCTCCCCCTTCAGATTTGGGCTTGATTACGACCTTTGCCTCAAGTTTTTTGGAAATCGCCTCGGTCCGGGCGCGGTAATGTTCCAGGTTATTGCTGCCAAGCTTTTTAGCTGGAGAGGTTTTTTTATGCTCATTGGCATATTGCTCGGCCCGCCTGACTGACCAGCCGTATTTTATTATGGAGTCTAAAAGTTTTTTCTGCTGACCAGGACTAGCGCTTAAGGATAAAATCGTGCGAGCATGGCCTTCGCTTATTTTGTCATTTTGCAGAGCCTCTCTCGCATCCGGCGGTAATTTTAAAAGCCGGACCATATTTACTACTGTAGTCTGGGCTTTGCCTAATTTCTTACCGATTTCCTCATAGCTTAAATTAAACTGCTGGTTAAGCTTGGCGATTGAAATAGCTTGCTCTAGAGGCGAAAGGTCAACTCGCTGCACGTTTTCCACCAATCCTATCTCCAGCCTTTCTTGCTCTGCGCTGGAGCGGACTAAAACCGGCAGGCTATTTAAGCCGGCAATTTTGGCCGCCCTAAATCTTCGCTCGCCGGCAATAATCACATATTGACCGTCTTCCGGCCTGACGACCAGCGGCTGCAATATACCGTGGTTTTTAATGGATATAGCCAGCTCTTTTAAGCTTGTTTGATCAAAATGCTTCCTGGGCTGGTTCTTATCGGGGCTAACTTCGCTCAGTAATACTTTCTGGATCCGATCTTTTTTGTCTAGAAGCATAGAGCGGTCAAAATCATCCGGAAGCAAACTGCCGAAGCCTTTGCCTAATCCTTTGCTTGTTTTTTTATTCATAACCTTCGCTTCGTTTAACTACTTCTTGAGCCGCTTTTTTATAGGCCCTTGCGCCTTTGCTCCATTTGTCATACTCAGATATAGGTTTGCCGTAACTTGGCGCTTCGGCTAAACGTACATTCCTTGGGATGACCGCTTGAAAAAGCTTCTCCCCAAAATCACTGCTCAACTCATTATATACTTCACCGCTTAGACTGTTTCTTTTATCAAACATTGTAAGCAGTACGCCCATCAGTTCAAGGTCCGGATTCAGCCGGCTCCTTATTTGCTGCATAACCTGCAAAAGCTGGCTAAGCCCTTCCAGCGCGTAAAACTCCGCTTGTACAGGCACCAGAACACTATCCGATGCTACTAAGGCGTTAACAGTTAGCAATCCTAGCGATGGCGGGCAGTCTATAAGCATAAAGTCATATTGGAGTCCGGACAGAATATTTTTTAACGCAAATTCTCTCTCTTGCGCCCCTGCTAATTCAACTTCGCTGCTAGCAAGCCGCGCATTACCCGGCATAATAAACAAATTATACAAATCAGTTTTGTAAATTACTTCTTCCGCCTTTTTATGCCCATCAATTGCATCCGCTAGCGTTGCCATTAAAGACTTATCTTCAACCCCTAAGCCGCTGGTAGCGTTACCTTGCGGATCAAAATCAACTACAAGTATTTTTTTACCCTTTTTAGCTAAATACGCGCCAATACTTATCGCAGTAGTTGTTTTACCCACCCCACCCTTTTGATTTAATATTGCGATAATTTTTGATTTCAATTTCAAGCATCCTAAAAACTTTGTTCCTTCTTAGACTATCATAAATACTATAAATTTCATTTTGTATTATGATACTAGCCATATAATACTAGCTTTATTAAATATTCCTCCACTGGTCTGGCAGCGGCACCCTTTTACTAATCTCTTTTACTTTTACGCGATTTTAGGATCGGGTTAAGAGATTTTAATTATTTGCTAGGACATGTGCGGTAAATGGCGCGCAAGGTACCACTTTATGGCTAAGCGGTGATGTATTCTACATTAAAAATTAGTTTTGGAGCTTCAACCAAAGTTATAAGTTATAAAAATAGAAACATCAAACATAGAGAAACGATAGAAATGATAGAGGTCGGACCTATAACAGATAATAGGTATACAATTTTTACATTTTTATCTGTTAACTGTCAGCAAGTTAATGCTTAATCTCTTCTAGTTTTCTCTTATACTCTTCATAATCATAGACAAATTCTATGTATTTTTCTCTATCTTCGTGCATATCGAGTACCTTACTGGTCTTTAACCATTCTGGTTCATTGCCCCGTCGATAGTAGTCAATGCTCGAGTATGGATATCGTTTCCAGCTTCTTGGATTTAAATGTATATACCGACTAATATGGGTCAGGTAGGTATCGCTGCTAATGCGTGATGCTTTATAGCGACCATCGAACAAAGCGCCGGAACGTTTGTATTTTAAGTTGAAATAACGACTGTAACTAATCATTAGGCTTTTCATAAATAAGCTAAGCGTACTCTTGTCCTTCTGATAAACCAATAAATGGAAATGATTTCTCATTAAACAATAGGTGAGCAATTCTATCCCTGCTCAATCCGCGAGCATAAACATGATAATAAGACTCAGGAGCATCAAAACGAATAATATTTGGTGAAGGCATAATAAAATTACAATAGTAAATATCTAAATTGCAATTTCACTATCTGTTTGAGGTCCGACCTTTTGCCTCTCGGGTATTAGCAACGGCCGTCATAATATGCCGTTATCGACGTAGCCTGCCTGCGTTAAGATACCGGCCAGCCTCAAAACCCGGGTTCTCTTACGCCTTACCCAGACTCCTGGTGCCGTTATTGATGACATAACGGCGGTGTTGGATGTTAATTCTCCTTTCGTTATAGCGAGCCTAAGCTACCCGTTATTACCCAGTTAGCGCCGTCACTGGTAATCTGCCGAGTTGTCCACTGCGTACCTATGGCGGTGGTGGCATTGCCGTCAATGGTTTCAGTACCGTCCGGGTCCATTGTTACGGTATTCAAACTGGAATCAATCTTTTTAATGGTGTAGGTGCGGCCATTGATACCAACAGCTGACGGCAAGCTAATGACAATCGAGCCACCCCCTGCATCACCTAAGATAACCGAGTCGGAGGCGGTAGCGGTGTAGTTGGCGGTTTTGGTGGTAATGGCGGTGGTGATGTTGGCTGCGATAAAGCTGTCGTCAGTCTTCAGCGTGTTGGCCGCACTGCGGTAGAGGTTGGTGTCGGTACCAAAGTACAGGCCGCCGCTGGCAGTTGTAGTGTCGGTACCGACCGTCAGGATGCCGTTGGCAGGCACGGCGGCCGGACCGACGGCCAGGCGCTGATTGGTGGTGTCGGCTACCAGCAGGTTCTGTCCGGCGGCATTCTGGATATGGAAAGCGGTAGAGGAGTCGGAACGGTTTTTGAAGATAGCCTCGCCGTTGTTGTTGATTTGAAAGTTAGTACTGTAATCTGTGGTATTTAGAAACTTAAAGGAATCAGACTGTACCTGAATGTCTCCTCCGGCGTTGTAATTGCCCAGCTGGATAGAGCTTGTGCCTGAAAGGTATTTTAAGGTGGCGTTGCCAGTACTGCCATCAAGAGTAAGTGTCTTATCGGCGCTTAGATTGATATCAGCATTGGCTATAATTTTTCCATCATTAGTGTTTACGCTAAGCAAATTAGTCCCTGCGGCGTTTTGGACTTGGAAGGCAGTGGCGGAGTTTGTGGCAGTTTGGATACTAAAACTATCATCCGTCTTCAGCACGTTGGCGGCCGAGCGGTAGAGGTTGGTGTCGGTGCCAAACGTAATACCTCCGGCAGCGGCGGTGTCAGTATCTGCGCCGATATTTATTCTGGAAATCGTCTGGCTGCTGCCAACTTGCAGCTTGCCTTCGATAAGGTTCTTGGCAGTCGCACCAGCCGAGAAAAGATTATAGCTATTGGAAGAGCCGACACCTGACTGGTCTTGGATGTAGAGGCCGTAGTTATTGGTGAAAGTACCACCACCGGAATTAGACGCGGATTGGATGTGTACGCCGTACCCGTCGGTGATGGTTCCGGTGCCAGCGTTCCCTACTATCGCGTTAACGCCTTTTGCGCTCGTAATAGTTCCGCTACTAGAGTTATAGATAAAATTATTTGATCCTTTGGCGTCAGTTACCGTACCGCTAGATACGTTTTGAGCCGTGAGAAAAGCACCGCTCAAAAAATCGACACTGCCGGTTCCCCGATGAGTGCCGCCAATGTTGGCGCCTTCCAGAACATAAAAGTTTTGAATATTACCACTTTGGGAGTTGGCTAAAAGCTGGGCGCCACGGAAGCTTGAGCTAGAAGCGGCAGCCGGGTTACCAGTAATACTGCTGTAGATAGCTTCCCTACCGCCGCCTGCCGTATCGGTGCGAGTTTCTTCAATGTTAACGGTTGTAGTGCTAAATATATTGGCTGTTGGGCCAAAGGCTGCCCGGCCGGCTACATCAAGATTACCTGCGAAGTTTGAAGTACCCGTCCCCTGCACCGTCAGATTGGAGCCGGTACCGTTGAGAACAAAGCTGTCATCGGTCTGCAGGGTGTCGGCGGCAGAGCGGTATAAGTTGGTGTCGGTAGCTGCCGTGCCGTCTCCAAACAGCAGTGCTCCGTCTTGGCGCAGCACGAAGCGGTTAAAGGCGTCGCCACTGACACCGGCACTGAGCGCGCTGTCGGTGGCGCTGCTCCGGCTAATGTTGAACTGGTCGTTGGTGGCGAGCATATCCGCGCCTCCGCGGAACAATACGGTATCCACTACACCTGCACCATCACCCCACCAGTGATTACCATTGCCCTGGATGTAGAAACTAAGCTGGGGGTTTGTGCTGTTGTATGTACTAAATGCAATGTCGGCGGCGTTCCCCCGGTAGACGCGGAATTGATCGTCGGTCTGCAGCAGATTAGCCGCTGAACGGTACAGATTCGTATCTGTACCAAAGTACAGGCCGCCAGCCGCTGTAGTGGTGTCTGTGCCGACAGTAAGAACACCGCCTGCCGGTACGGCAGCCAATCCTACGGCCAGGCGCTGGTTGGTAGTGTCGACTACCAGCAGGTTGCTCCCCGCCGCATTCTGTACCCGGAAGGCGGTGGTGGAATCAGTGGTGTTCTTGAACAGCCCGCTGCCATTAACCGTCAGATCACCTCCCGTAGTGTTGGTGGTGTTAGGAGTATAGGCACTGGTGGCCTGTCCGGTGTCGTTGATGGTGGTGGCGGTGACGCTGGTAGCCAGTGAAGTACTGGTAGTACCTTTTAAGACATCGTAGCTGGTGGCGTTAGCTACGGCTGTCCAGGAGATGGTGTTGTAGTTGGTGGCATCAAGGATGGCGTTGCCGGTGCTAGTGGTACCGGCCGGTCCGGGGATGGTAGCGCCGTTGGCGTTTTTAGCCACAATGAAGTAGTCGTAGGTAGTAGAGCCGATAGTACCAACGTTGGTAACCGTAGGAGCAGACGGAGTAGC
>JAHWKM010000006.1 GCA_019347895.1 Candidatus Parcubacteria bacterium
AGAAAATCCTCAGATAAATAATACAAATCCGTCGCCCAGCCCTGATACTGAGATGGCTGCACCCCGCACATTTCAGTCAAATTCACCGCCGACCGTAGTAGGCAACTTTGAGCCGAATATACCTCCGCCGCCTAAAAGTAATAAGAAGAAAAAATTATTTATATCAGCCGGTCTTGCTGTAGCTGTAGTCGGCCTGACTGCCGGTTTTGTTTTTGGATATTATATTCCTAACCAGCCGGACAATGTTTATAGAACCGGCGTTAACCGCTCTGGTGACACTATACATAAAATGGTACTTGAGTCGACTGAAACAGAAAAGTTAGAACAGATTAAAAAATCCGAATTTGAAGGCTCGCTTGAAATTACAAGCGGCCAAGGCAACATTAACGGATCTTTTAATATCAAGTCAGATCCGACTAAATCAGATACCAGATTGGATGTGAGCTTTAAAGAAAAGACCGGTCCTGAACAAAAGTACGCTCTAAAACTGCTAACTGAGCTGCAAGACGGCAAGAGATTTCCCGATGTTTACTTCCAGTTATCAGGCATAAAAGCTTTGGAACTGGAGGCGTTTGCTCCAGGCATATCCGACTACGATGGCAAATGGATAGCTGTCGAAGCTGAATATTTAGAAACATTAGGCAGTGGTTTCTTGCCGCCTAAAGAGAAAAAGAATAAAGAAAACGTATCTGCTGAAGATGTCGCGGAACTTATTAGAACTGTTTCGGAGGTCAATAATGAATACTTGTTTAGTACCGACGCCGATAAAGCAGTACTCGAAAACCGGGAGTATCTAGGCAAAGAAAAAACTGCTGAAGGAATCGACGCTTTCCGCTACAAGGTAGGAATAAATCGCGAAAATGCGGTTATTTACTGCAAAGTTATAAGCGACAGAGTACTATCTACGAGAGCCGCTAAAAAATTTATGGATGCTGACGATAAAGCCATAGAAGAACAGAAAAAGTCAGCCAACGAAGATTGCGACGACTCAGGGAAAGATATTAAAGAAAATGAAACATTCGATATGTGGGTAAATACTAAATACAAGATCATACACAAATTTAGGATTTATGACGAGCAGGATAAAAAAGATAAATATACTGACATTGGGCAAATCTACACTGGCGGCGACGAACTACAGTTTTTTGTCTTGTACCATGAAGATAAGGATAATTTAAACATCAAATTTACCCTTGATGTTGATCTTAAGACAGTCAATTCTAAAGCCGAATTGACGGCTAGCCAAGAGGGCAGCAGCGGATTTAAAGGCAGGGGGAGCATTAATACTAAGCCATACGCCGGCGAGATAAACACTGAAAAACCTGCCGGCGCCATCCCTATTTCAGAGATTTTGCGTAAGTTTGGTTATGATCCGACCTCTCAAAGTGGAATTAGACGAACATATTCGCCCCAGGAACAGGAAGTTTTAAAAAAGTGTTCTCAGTTTTACGAAGATAGAGCTAACAACGATGGTCAAGGGCAGATTCCACCCGAATGCCAATAAAAACAGTTAGAGTTAACAATTAAATACTTTAATTATTTTTGATTGTGGGGTACATTTATGTTTAGTTATGGATTATTTTGTTAGTAATTTCGCGGATTTGTTTCCTGAACAAAACTTTGAGCAGGATTTAGTTGTTTTCAAGTTGTTTTTCGCGGTTATCGCGGCATTGCTAGCCGCTTACGGAATTAACCGGGTGATAAATCGGCTGCTTCCTAAAATAGCCCAAAGGATGGCCCCCGTAGATAAAAAGATGCGTCTCAAAGAGCGCATAATAATGCGCCGGCGCACCGAAACTTTGCTGCTGGTTGCCGCCGCCATCGGCCGGGCTTTAGTAGTAGCAGCGGCTCTCTATATAGCTTTCCGGCTGCTCAACCCGACTAATGCGCCGGTAGCTTTAATTGGTGCCAGTACGGTATTTTTTATTATCGGTTTGGCCACTATCGGTCCTTTGCTGCGCGATCTTACCAGCGGGGTAATAATGATTGCCGAAAAGTGGTATAACGTCGGAGACTACGTGGTGGTGGATCCGTTTTGGGAGCTCGGCGGCGTGGTAGAAAAGGTTAATTTGCGCTCCACCAAACTCAGAGCCCTCAGCGGCGAGGTGATATGGATTCATAACCAGCACATTCAAGCAGTGCGGGTGATAGAGCACGGACTGCGAACTATGTCGGTCGACACATTCGTAAGCGATCTGGAAAAAGGCCGCAAACTTATTAATGATGTCTTGCCAACGATGCCTACCGGTCCGACTATGATAACCAAACCTATGAAAATAATAGAAGAAGACCAGCTTGGTGAGATATGGCGTATAACGGCGGAAGGTCAGACATCCCCCGGCCGCGAATGGCTGATAGAAGATTTCGTGGTCAAGGCTATAGAAAAATCCGATAGCAAGCTTGAAGAATCGGTTATTATCCACGGTCCAATTGTCCGCTACACAGACATGGCTGCCGAGGCCAGGTTCCTAACCTCCATGTCAAATACGTAGAGTTATTGTGAGAGGTCTCACCTTTCACACTTTCTCAGAGGTAGTCTCTATACCCAATATAGCAAGCGAATTCTAATAGATATATTGGAATGTACTCGCGGGGACGGTTCGGTGGCTCACTACTCCAAAACCCCGGTAGTTCATTTCACTGACAAAGATTGTTCCGTCGCCGTTCACTTTTTCTACGTAAACTACATGCATGCCTTGCTGGCCTATAGCGCCAGGTTTGGGAACTGAGCCGGTTGGCAGGCCCAGAGCTTGGGCGCGTGAATACCACGTATTGGCGTTGCCGAGGCTATTTGGAAGGTCGGGCCTTTTGGACTTGGCATACCATGTACAATAACCGCGGTAATAAGTGTTGCCCGCAGAACTAGCGCTAAAATAATTGCCGGATGATACGGCGGATGAGCTTGATTGTGCCACGGCAATGTCCATCTCGGATTTAAAGGGCGGCAGAATAGACTGCCGGTGATTAGAATTAGTTTTATTGGTTTCAACTTCCGTATAGCTGTTATTATTTCTTCCAACCGTTCTTTGGCTAATGGTATTGTTTGAGGAGGCAGAACCTTGAAATAATAAAATCGTCATTAAGAAAACTAGAGAAACACAAAGAACCACCCATTTAATTAACAGTGGTTTAAGATTCACTAAAGCTTGATGCATATTCTCCTCTAAAAGTTTCCGTACCAACTATAAAGTAAATTTGCAATAAAAAAAGTTCTAGTGTTTAAAATGTTAGTCGCATTATTATATTCTTGCGGCTAGCCGGTGTTATTATTATTTTATGATTAAGCAAATCAATGACTATATTGCCCGTCAAACCTCGTGGCAACAAATCATATTAAAAGAGCTTAGACGCTTAATTCATGAAACGGACCCGGCGGTTGAAGAGAAAATTAAATGGGGTACGCCGGCTTTTGATGACCATGGCCCGGTGGCCTGGATGTTTTGCGCAAAAAACTGGGTTCACCTTTCTTTCCCGCAAGGCGCCCTGCTGGATAGCAGCCATGGTTTATTCGAAGAAGATAGCAGTAGCAGCAAAATTAACCGTACTATTAAAATTAGAAAAAATGAGAAAATAAATGGACTGCTTATAAAAAAACTAGTCGAGCAAGCAGTCTCCAACAATAAATCAGGCAAAAAAATCAAGTTTACTCCGGCAGCTAAAAAAGAAATCGTATTGCCGGATGACATGGCGGCTGAGCTTAAAGCCCATGGCCTGGAAAAAGATTTCTGGAGCCGGGCTTACTATCAGCAAAAAGGCTATATAGGGTGGATAGAATCTGCCAAACTTGATGCGACTCGAGTAAGGCGCCTGAGGAAAATGCTAGAAGAACTGCAAGAGGGCAGCTACATGCCTCCTAAAAAGCGTTAAGGGTTTTCATAGAAGGCTCTAGGTTTATTGGTTTAGGCTGCGGATGGCGTTTTGAATTTGGCTGAAGTCTTGAATCCCGGCAGCCGGTACGAGGGCCGCTTGGCCGGTCGGAGTCCTGAATCCTCTGAGTAGATTTACGCTTTTTAAATCTCCGAGGCTAACGGGTTGAAGTTTTTCTTCCGGTATGGCTGCCATTAAGCGGTAAAAAGGCAATACCTCGGATATGTCTAAATCCGTTTGCAGGTTCTCGGCCGCTGCATCGAAAATTTGTCCGTTGGTTCGGGGGTCTAGCACCAATGTCCAGTTAAGCTGCTTTTTTATAGCGGCGAAAACTGCTTGCTGGTTTTGTGTACGGTTAAAATCAGACTGGGGAAAGCCATATGAACCGGAAGTCGAACCCCGGGCTCGCGTAAGACGCAGGGCAGTTTGTCCATCAATCTGGTGCTTGCCGTTAGGTAATTTTAAGGGTCCGCCTTCATGGGGCTGGAAATTCGGATCGTATATACCGCGCTTATCCGAACTCTCAATCGATACTTCAATACCGTCCAAGGCGTCCACGGTATCTCGGACAGCCGAGTAATTTATCAAGAAGTAATATTGAGTTTCTATATTCAAATTGTCTGACAATACTTTTTGCAGGAGGCCGATTCCGCCATTGGGATAGCCGCTGGCGCTAAAATCGGCCCGTTCGCCAGCTTGATAAGCTTCGTTTATTTTGGCGTTGCCGTAACCCGGAATATTGACATAAAGATCTCTCGGGATACTCAGCATGTAGCCGGTCTTGCTGTCTTTGTCGAGGCTCAAAATCATTATGGAGTCAGTCAATAACGCACCGCCATGCCCCGGATTATCAGCCGAGTAGCCGACCAAAAGAATATTTACTCTTTTATCTTGGTCGTCCAGCGGTTTGCCGGCAAAAACGCCCAACGGGTTGCTGGTGCCAAATATTTTAGAGCTAGCCGACGCGAAATTCCGATAGTCCCATATTCCAATAGTTAAAAGAGGTATTAAAATAACTGAAAATATCAAAAGCACCAGCTTCTTTTTTGTGAGCCGCCGGTTTTTTTGGGAAATATCAGGGCTGGCATGAGGGATAGCCAGGCCTTGGCTGCTTGCGGAAACTCCGCTAGCCAGTGTCCTATGCAACCCGTATTTCCTAGGTTGTTCTTTGCGCTTATTTAACATTTATACCCTTATAATTCTACCAGGATATTGAAGATCTGTTTATAAGTTTTTGTAAAAATTGTTATTTGTAAAAAGCGTTAGCAGTAATACATTCTATTAAAAAGACATTTACGTCCACTCGTAGCCGTACTAGTTACTCACCAAGCGAGTTATCTATTTCGGTGGTATCGAGCTTTTTATCTATATCTGTATTGTTCAAATAATTTTCAGCTTTTTGCAGGTCTTTCGATTCATTTATTTGTGGTGCTTGATTTTCCGGCTGGGCCTGCCCGTTTGAATTGTTGGATGAACTGGAATTACCGTCATTTTGCTTTTGGTAGAAAGTCCAAATAACAAACCCTAAAACACCCAATACCACTAGAGAAAGTAGTATTTCGACAATACCGAAGCCTTTTTGATTTTTATTCATCGCTGCTGCCTCCTGTTTCTTCCTGCTGCGAGTTATCTTCAGAATTTATGGATTCACTGTTGCTCGAGGTCTCTGCTGAGGCTGAGCGCATTTCTCTAATTAAGTGTACTAATTCTGTGCGGTAAGCCTTAAGCGATTCCCTAGCTTCTTTAATTATCTCCCTGTAACCGTCCAGCTGCCGCCCGACACTTTTGTTGTCGCAATCGATTTCAAATTCAAATGATTCTATGGCCTCCAAGCTGACCTCGGCCTTCACTTTAGCCGCAGCGACATTTGCGTTCAGTTCATCGTAGTTGCTAACAGTTAGCTGGCCTTTTTCATAAAAACCTTGTACCCGCTCGTAAACTTTATCTATAGAAGACTTTACTGAGTTAGCTCCATTGCTCAAACGCGGCATTATTTTTTGCAATTGCTGCTGGCGGCGTTCACACACGTCTTGTTTGATGGTGGCTTTGCGCTCCTCGACTTCTGTCTTTATTTTCTCAATGCGCTCGTTGGCTTTTGCTCGCGCTTGTTCGCGTTTTGGCGGTACCCCTCCTGCGGTTCCGTTATTTTGCGCTGAAACAGGCGCAATTATAACAAGCGTAAATGCCAAGGCTATCAATAAGCTTGCAATTTTTTTCATTTTATATATCCATATTTATTTTACTTGATAATATGCTTATGCTAAATGATTGAATCAAATCAGTCAACCCTTGAAGAATAGAGCTAGCCACGATGTGTACGTTAATTCACAGATCAGCAGCTTCTAACCCTGTAAACTTTCTTTAAGTTCTTCCAAGAGCAATTGAGATTATTGGTTATTTACAGGCAAATTTAAATCAAAATTTTAAGGATAGAAAGTTGAAAGCAAAACCTCAGCCTTTTAGTAATAGTTACCAGAACCCAATACTGCTTTCGCTGCTGATACTTCTATCCGTAATTGTTGCCGTATTTTATATAGCTCTACTCCTAAATCCCCGATTCCGCGGCGACTGGCTGCCTTTTTTAATAGTAATACTCGCGGAAATATATATAATTTCCCAGGCTTTGACGGCTTCTTGGACAGTGCTATCAGGTAATCATGATCCGCACGACAAAGCTTACTATAAGACCCAGCAGCGTCTTTTTTCTCAGTCCGCCCACCAGCTTATTGAGCCTCATGAAATTAAGCCCGGGTTTGAGCCGCTGGTTCATTTATACCTAAACGGCCGGCGGGTCAGCGTTGATGTTTTTATTACTGTCTACGGGGAAGATATAGAAAAAATCAGGCGGACTGCCATAGCGGCGCGAGACATGCTGGGAATGCACGCTACCTATATTTTAGACGACGGCGGGTCGCCTGAAGTAGCCGGACTGGCCAGCGAGACGGGAGTTAACTATATTGCCCGCCAAGAAAAAACAGGAGCTAAGGCAGGCAACATAAACAATGCACTATCGCAAACCGATGGCGACTTCGTGGTTATATTTGATGCCGACCATGTACCGGAGGCAAACTTCCTCTATGAAACTCTGCCGTTTTTTCAGGACTCAAAAGTGGCCTTTGTCCAAACACCTCAGTTTTATACCAATAAAATAAACCACATCTCACGCGGCGCTTCATTCGCGCAGGATTTATTCTATCGCTATATATGCCCTGGAAAGAACAAGTTTAATTCGGCCTTTTGCGTCGGTACCAACGTGATTTTTCGCCGTTCGGCGCTTTATGATATTGGCGGGCTGTTCCAGCAGTCCAAATCCGAAGATATATGGACATCGCTGCGATTGCATGAACGCGGATGGATATCCGTGTTTGAACCGAAAGTTTTAGCCAAAGGCGAGGCCCCCGATACTATCAAGGCTTACATAAAGCAGCAGCAGCGCTGGGCTACGGGCGGTATGGAAATATTTTTTTTCAGGAACCCGCTTTTTATAAAAAAATTGAGCCTTAACCAAAAGTTACAATATCTATGGACGACGGCTTTTTATTTTCATGGATTGGCTACGGCTTTGCTTTTCTTTTTGCCGGCTCTTTATATAGTGTTCGGCCTGTCGCCGATTAATGACAATCTTCAGACATTCCAATGGGCTTTAATCTACGGCGGTTTTTACGGCCTGCAAGTTATTATTGCCTCCTATAGTATGCGCGGCTTCAGGCTGGAAACATTTATTTTATCTACCGCCGCCTTTCCGGTTTATTTGCGCGCTCTTAAAAATGTTATAAAAGGCGTGGACGTGCAATGGAATGTCACAGGCAGGGCCAGTCGCGACAGCCCCTTAAATTATATTGTTCCGCAAATTATATTATTTATATTTCTATTAATCATCGATGCCGTCGCGCTTATTAATTTTTATGACGACATATCTATATCAGTAGCTTTGATGTGGAACCTTATAAACACTTACGTATTTGGTTATTTTATATACATAGCGTTCAGAGAATATAGAAGAAAACCGATATAAAGGAGGCAGACCAATGAATAAAGCGGCAGTTAAATCGTTAATCAAAGGTCTGATCATATTAGCTTTGATTTCCGCTACCACCTTTATTTTTCTAGATGCCAGAAGCGGGGTGAAGGTTTCGCAAAACAGCAAAATAAGCGCCGAAGAGTATGTTGTCGGCAGCGATTACTCGGGCTTAATAACAAAACAACTTGTTAAAAAAGGAGATTTTATAGAAAAAGACCGGGAACTTTTATATATTAAATCAAGCAAATTGCTGGAAGATATTAATGCTAAGCGGGTTAATAAAAAGGATTTACTGTATCCGATTTCGGGCGACCAGCAAATTATTATCAAAGCCAGCCAATCGGGCAAGGTCAGCGAAATCAACTACGCTGAAGGCTCATTTGTGCCGGCTAATAATGACATAATGAAGATCACCGCCGCCCAAGACCCGTTTGTCATCGCCGAATACCAACTCAGCAAAAATGATTTCGAGCTTTTAAATGAGCAAACGAAAATGCAGGTCGAACTACCCAACGGCTCAGTAGTTACCAGCCCCATTGACACTATTTCGATCCAACAAGCTTCAGACTTACAAATAAATTCGAAATTTAACGTAACCATAAAGAGCGACATTGAACCGGACAACAACCTGCTGATTGGCTCGCCGGTAACGACCCGTTTATTTCTAAACCAAGATACCCAGCTTCAGAAAATGGTTAATTTTTTTTAGATCGCTTAAATAGGAGGCCCCCAGCGGATGTTCAGAAAAAAAGACAGGACTACCAGTAGCTTAAAAGGCATGATAACCATAAGTATTCTGCTAGCGGCTTTCGTGCTGTTCGCGGTTGCCAGAAATACCGGCTTGGATGAATCAAACGCTACGGATAACAAATATTTGCAAAATTTATTGAAACGCTCGCTGGTAACGGCAAACCTGCAGATCGCGGACGGCGTTATGCCCGCGACCAACCAGTGGTTTAGCTCTTTGATATTTTCCCGGGCGCCTCAGGCCCAGCCTGTCTATGCCTGGCCCCTAGCTTTGAAGCCCACTATATCCGGATTTCAGATTTCCCAGCCGCAGATTAATTCCAGCGCGGATACCATAGCAGCTCCCTTTAAGCCGCAGATCGAAGTCACTATGCGGGAGAAAGCAGAGCATAAGGTAGTGGAATATGACGATTTATCGGTGCGGTTTGAGCAAAAGGAAGCTGACGGCAAAAAACTATCGGCTCGCCTAACGCGCGGTTCGCCTTTTTTATTTATGTCGCTCGTGCGCGGCCAAACGCTTAGCCTAAAAAGCTTAGGCGGGCCAATAACCCAGCGGGGGGAGAATTCTTATATTATTTCTGATGGAACTGTCCAATACGGTTTGCTGGCTCAAGACGCCGTAGAAATTGTGCGCGCCGGCTTAGAGATTAAAGCCAAAACCACCGGCCAACCAGGCGATTTGGCCTTATTTGCCATCCCCGGTAAAACTAGCAGTGAAGCATATTTTAAAGCAGCAGAAAGCCCGCTTGTTAAAACTGAAGTTAAAACTGATATACGGGGCGGGGAAATAACCACGAAGTATGATTTGCAAACCGAAGACGGCCAGCCAACTCTATACGGTACGCTGCCTTTTGCCAGCCGGCAAAGCTCTAGCCAATACGGCTCGTTTAACACACTTGAAGGTAAGCAGACCGTAAAAAGCGGAAATAGCTTTTTATTTAAAACAAAACTGCTAACGCCGAATTTAGAACTTGATGTATCTAACTTGTCTGCTAGGCAAAAAGAAAATATAAAAGAGTCGCTTGCCAAAGAGGCCGACCAATTAAAATTTAGCAAAAACGATACATATTTTGGCGGCAAGGAACTATATCGGGCGGCGCATCTGTTAAAGCTAGCTAAACAATTAGGCGAGGAGACTGCAGCTTCAACTATTCAAGGCAAATTAAAAACACAACTGGAAATGTGGTTGGATCCGAAAGGTTATAAAGACCGCTCCGTCAAGTATTTTTACTATGACAATGCTCTGAAGGGAATAGTTGGCATGGAGCACTCTTTTGGTTCAAACGAGTTCAATGACCATCATTTTCATTACGGATATTTTTTGGACGCGGCGGCTATATTGAGCGAGTATGACAGGGAATTTTTAAACGGTTATCGGGATTTTGTGGAGCTCATAATTAAAGATATCGCCAACAATAACAGGGAAGATAACGACTTTCCCTACCAGCGGGTGTCTGACCAATACAGCGGTCACAGCTGGGCTTCGGGTTTTGGCAAGTTTGATGCCGGTCAAAACCAGGAATCTTCCTCGGAGGCTGTACATGCCTGGGAAGCGTTATACAGGTGGGGCAAAGTAACAGATAACCAAGAGGTGCAAAACCTAGCACTGGGTCTATATGGCCGTGAAGCCCAAGCAGCCCGGCGGCAATGGCTGAGCGTGGACAAAGAACAGCCGGGGTTTGAAAAGTATAATCATGCCATAGTTCCGTTAGTCTGGAGCGGCAAGCTGGATTACGCGACATTTTTTGATAACTCTCCGGAGGCCAAACTGGCAATCCAGCTCATACCGCTCGGCCCGGGCAGTAATTATTTGCAGTCCGAAAAGATAGTCAGCTCAAATCTTAAAGCCTTATACAAAGAAATCGGCAATAACCAGCCGGCCAAATTTAAGGATTATTTGGTAATGTATGAGTCCCTAATTGATAAAAAATCTGCCACCGGGAAGTTAAATAGCATTAAACCGGAAGACATAGATGGAGCCATTTCATTAAGCTATCTCCGGGCCTTTGTGTATTCGCAATGACTGATTAGGCAGATTCTTCGGTATTAGCTGCGTCGTCATTTTGACCTGTAGCGTTGGGTTTCTTTTCTTCGGTGGTATCTTCTTCAGCATCTTCGTCTTCGGTTTCGTCTTCGGTGGTATTGCCCGGATTTCTACGATTCTCTTCTATGTCTTCCTTTTCTTCTACCTTTTCCTCTTTTTCTTCCGTATTATCATTATCCGGCTTTTGCGGTTTTGGTTCATCTTCCTCGTCTTCTTGCTCGGGCACAACCACGGGTGGCGGCGGTGTCAGTTTTTTCTGATCGAGGAGATTCCAGCCCGTATCATAAATTAAATGAATGCCTGTGTAATCGTTTAAAACGTCGTCATCATCTACTCTAAGTTGGTATACTTGTCTGTCAGAAAGTGAAATCTGCTTGACTTCTGTCACCGCGTGGCCTTGGTATTTCATTTGCGCATAAATCAGAACATCGTAGGGCACAGGCACATTGTCAATAACCGTAGAGAGAAATGATGGCGCCGGTTTCGTGTCTTCTCCAGACGGAGCAGCAGAAACAGTGCCGCCTAGGCCGAGCATTGATATGGTAAATGCCAAAGCTATTCGCAACTTCATGTCTGCCTCCATCCGATCAGCGGTTATAAACTGATACTAAGAAAGCAGTATAGTATTAGCTTAGTTTTGTTTCTATAATATATTTTACTCTTGCCGTAAAGAATCAAAATCATTAACTATTTTTATTTGCAATATCATTAGACTGAACCACCCGCACTTTTTGCAACGTAAGGGTTGCAAACGGAGAATGGACGAAATTGGCGCTTGAGCCAATTTCTCCTTCGCAGTGCCTGGAGTGGAGAAAAGTGTGGGTGGTTCAGATCATTAGATTTAGATACTAAAAAAGAGCTGCCTACATGCCCCACGGATAGGTTTCCGGCAAATCATCATCCGCTCTTTCGCTGTGCAGCGGATGAAGTGCGCTGGTTTTATCCAGATATATAAAAGCATCATAGCGCTCCGGTAAGACAGTCGGCACGTAGTTGCCAAGGCGTTCGCGGCCAGGATGATAAACCACACCGATAGCTCGGTGGTCTCTCGGCTCATTAAGATTCTCCTGGCCTCGTAATGACTCCGAAAGTATCAGTTTGTCGTGCGGTTGGGCCAAGTGCATCTGTCCCTCCCAGCTTTCCGGGCGGGCTGGCGGAATAGACATCACCTGGGCCTGTCCGTCCCAAGCAGTGCTGGCAATCACCGAGCCTTCCCAGGAACCGAAGCCGACCAGATAAACATCTTCTTCGCCGTGGGCTTCTCGGGCTAATTGGCCGATATTGATCATGCCGTGATCTATCATGTCCGTGTAGCGGGCATCGCCGACATGGGTGTTATGAGCCCAAACGATAGCCTTGGCATTGTGGCCATAGCGCTTCATCAGGTGGGTTAGCGTAGTTTGCATATGGTGGTCGCGGATATTCCAAGAAGCGGTGTCGCCGCGGATCATGGTGCGGTAGTAGTGCTCGGCGTTAGCTACCACCAAAGCGTTTTGCTTGGCATTAAAGGCCGCTTCAAAATCGCTCTCGTAGTGCGGCAGCTGCTTTTGCATCAGCTGCAATATCAGCAGCACATCCGTCTCGCAGGATTGCGGCACGAAGGCCGTGTGCCGGGCGTAGCTATGTCCGTTGCCGCTAAACGGTTCAAAGCAGCTGTAGGCCTGGCGGGCCTGCTCGGCTGCCGCCGGATCAGTCTGTTCCAGATACTCGACTACGGCGTGAATCGAATCCCACAAGCTGTAAACGTCGAGGCCATAGAAGCCGGCGCGTTTATCAATGCTTAAATCAGAGTTATGACGGCGCAGCCATTCGATCAGCGGGATTAGTTCACGGTTGGCCCACATCCAGGTTGGCCAACGCTTGTAGGCATTTAGGACTTGGCGGGCACTTTTTTCGGTGCCTGTGTAATGCTTTATGTAACGGTTGACCCGGTAACAATCCGGCCAATCGCCCTCCACAGCGATAAAGGAAAAGCCTTTCTCCCGGATTAGCCGCCGGCTAAGGCGTGCCCGCCAGGCGTAATACTCGCTGGTGCCGTGCGTGGCTTCGCCTAGCAAAACAAATCGGGCACTGCCGATACTGTCTATGAGAGCGTCCATATCTTCCGGCTTGCCCCAAGGCCGGGCGCAGGCCTCTATAGCCCGAACAGGGTCGGCGGCCAGCTTAACCATGGCTCACTGCCGTCTTTCTTTTCGCGTTCCTCAGACTGTCTAGCAGTATAATGACTTCCTCGTCCTCGACTTGGTCAAATTCATGATAATAGCTGCCTACTGCCCCCAGATAATACTCGGCTACTTCCAGGGCGACAAGTTCATTTACCTGTTGGCTGAGCCGTTCGGCTATATCCTTAGGTACTACAGGAATGGCCAGCAAAATTCTAGCCGGCTGTTTGGCTTTCACGTCTTCTATTGCCGCCATCATCGTCAGTCCGGTGGCAATGCCGTCATCAACTATTATGGCTAACTTTTCTTCGGCGACTGTCGAGGGACGCCCCCTCATATAGAGTTGCCGGCGGCGTTTAGCTTCCTTTTGCTCCGCTTCGGCAGCTCCCCTCAACCAGTCTGGGTCGAGCCGGTCAACCTCATCGGGATTGCAGATGAGATGGCCCTCTTCGGTGATAGCACAGACGGCATATTCGGGGTAGCTTGGATGCCCGAT
This sequence comes from Candidatus Parcubacteria bacterium, assembly GCA_019347895.1. Lineage (GTDB taxonomy): Bacteria > Patescibacteriota > Saccharimonadia > Saccharimonadales > 2-12-FULL-41-12 > JACRNE01. The sequence continues at coordinate 13,338 of JAHWKM010000006.1, forward strand.
TTTACGCGGGATCACCAGGTCCAGCGGCGCATCCAGATATTTTGCGATCTCTAGACCTAGCACTACGCCGCCGCGGGGCAGGGCATAGATCACCGCGTCATGACTCTTATATTTATCCATTTTCTTAGCCAAAAGTTGTCCGGCCTCACTTCTGTTTTGATATCGCATAATCATGCCTCCCATTACACTTTTATGCTAAATGCAATCAATATCCCACGCTATGACAAAACTCACAAACATAAAATGCGGCAGCTAACGGTTACGTTTAGCTGCTGCTTGCAAAATTAAAAAAACTCAGGTAGCGGAAAGCTTTGAGAAGTGCGGGGTGTAGCAAAGGGTTTGTTTAATTTCTAACAGTAAGTTGCTTGTTTGCCGTATACACTATTTTATTAAGGAGGAAATTATGGCAGACGACAATACGAATGACAACACGAGCGATGACCTAAACAATGACGACCAGTTTCTGGTAAATAATCCCGATGACACAAACCCCATGGATGACATCAAAAAAGATGAACAGCTGCCGGAGGATCACGCTACGCCTTTCTCGCCGCCCAGCGGTGTCCAAGACCGGATAGACGATACGCATCAAGTCACTGATGACATAAATGCTGAACATGAACACTACGATGCCGGCATAGAAGCGGAGTCAGGCGTCGATCTTCCCGGGGAAGCCGCTGATGAAGCCCAAGATCCACCGGTGTAACGAGATTGGAAGATCGGATGAATTTTTGTAAAAGTAACAACATATTATATTTTCTGATTGCATGTTAGCGAGCAGCCAGATATAGTCACAAGTATATTTTATGTAGGGCCAACCTACAGCAGTTTATTTGTAGGAGAAGAGTATGTCACAAAATGAGAGCTTGCTTAAAAGGCTGCAAGAAGGTTCGGTGCTGTGCGCCGAGGGTTATATTTTTGAACTGGAAAGGCGCGGCTATGTCAAAGCGGGCGCCTTTGTGCCGGAAGTCTTGCTGGAGCATCCGGAAGTTGTACGCCAGCTGCATCACGAGTTCGTCCGGGCCGGCAGCGATGTAACTTTGGCGCTGACTTATTACGCGCACCGCGAAAAACTCAAAGCTATAGGGCGCGAAAATGACTTGGAAGCTATGAACCGGGCAGCCCTTAAGATTGCCAGTGAAGTAGCAAAAGAGACCGGCACTTTGTTCGCCGGCGATATCTGCAATACCAGCGCTTACGACGTCAATAACAAAGCCGCCAGCGACGAAGAAGTTCGGCGCCAATACACGGAACAGCTTCAGTGGGCTGTCGATGCCGGAGTAGATTTTGTGCTGGCCGAGACCCTTGAATACGTCGGCGAAGCCTTGGTCGCTTTAGAGGTCATAAAGAAGCATAATCTGCCGGCCGTCATTAATTTCGCAAGCAATTTGGAAAAAACCAAAGATGATTATGATTTGGTTGAAGCCTGTAAGATTCTCAAAGATAACAGGGCTGACGTCGTAGGCTTCAACTGCAGCCGAGGCCCCGCTGCCATGCTGCCGCTGCTGAAAAGATTGCGGGAGGCTGTTGTCGGGCCGATTTCCGCCTTGCCGGTGGCTTACCGTACCAGTCCGGCCAATCCCTCTTTCCAGTCCCTGAAAAACTCCGACGGCCAGCCCGCTTACACGCTTGGGCTCGATGAATTCCTTTGCACCCGCAAGGAAATGGCTGATTTTGCAGCCGAAGCCCAAAAACTGGGCGTTAGCTTTATCGGAATTTGTTGCGGCGCAGGACCGCATCATGTCCGGGCTATGGCTGAAGCGTTAGGCCGCACCGTTTTGGCCAGCAAGTACTCGCCCGATATGTCCCAGCATTATCTGGTCGGATCGGCCGATTACGCTAAAAAACACGAAGAACAATTCATAGACCATTTTGCCGGCAAATAATATGGATCAATTCGGATTATCGCAAAAAATCGTAATAGTTGAAGACAATGTGGCCTTGGCGGATATTTACAAAACCAGGTTGGAGCTGCTGGGTTACACCTGTTTTACTGCCTATGATGGCCGCGAAGCCCTTGCCCTGATAGAAAAGGAGCTGCCGGACTTAGTCTTACTTGATCTGATGGTTCCGAAAATCGCCGGCGACCAAATTTTGGAAACCATGCGCAAAAGCGAATGGGGCAAAAATATCAAAGTCTACATTATCTCGAACTTAAATGAAGTCGACGCCCCGGCCGGACTGCGCGAGCAGGGGATTGAAGGCTATGCTGTTAAAATGAATTTATCAAATGACCAGCTTGACCAGCTGGTCGACAGCGTCCTGAAGCCCTCCGACCAAGAAGAAGATACTTCGCTGGAGATTGACCACACCGAAGAGCTCCCGCCGACCCCTCAGCAAAAGCCATAGTCAATCTGGCAATACTGCTATTTTTCAGCTAGTTCTTTGAGCTTTGCGAGAGCTTTGGGCCAGGTTCGCTCGAACATTTCTACATACTCGTCATCGCTGTCCATATCTATTAAAACTTCAGTCCGGCCATTGGCTTCCCGCAACGTGTAGTTTTCATGGGCACCAGTCCAGCCTTTGGCTGCTTCGGCTGAGGCGTCTTCCACTCCGTCGCTTATAACCCCTAAATGCTCTATTGAAATGAATTCAAAGGGTTTATTCTCGACAATTCGGCTGGTCATACCGCTTAGCTTGCCGTCTTTTTCAGGGGCCAAAAACATTATCTTGCTGCCTTTGTCCCAGTTGCCATCAAAATAAGAACCGGGTGCGAAAACGCTTGTCCACTCACGGTAAGTCTGATCCCCCAGCATGGTACGCCAGACCTTTTCTTTAGGGGCGTCAATTTGCACGGAATAATGTAGTTTTTGCATAATCTAAAGTTATCACTTAAAAATATTGATGCGCTAATTTAATGCGCAAAACATAGTCTCTGCAGTTAGAAAATTAACAAATGCTACGCTGATGATAGACATCGCAATGAGTATCGTGCGTCCCGCGGATGAGGTCGACATTCTCCGGCGGGGTTAAGGCTTAACTCTGCAGGCAGGCTTGGATTGCTGAGGTTTCTTCCGGTTTCGGCTGCTCGCCTTGCTGCAATTCCTCGAAGCGTTTTTCGCCCAGTTTTTCACTGACACAATCCAGCTGCTCTTGGGTTGGCTGCGGTTGTTGTTGCGGCGGTTGCTGAGTTTGTTCCGCCGGCTGCGGCGTATCGGCTAAGTTTAGATTTTCGACCCAAGTACCGCTGCGAAATATTGCCACGGAAAGAAGAATGATCACCATAATTCCAACCACCGACCATACGATGTAGCTGATATTGCGGAGCCGCCGTGTCAGCAGACTATCGCCAGAATTTACATTTGCATTTGTTTTGCCGCTTGATTTAAATTTATTTACCATAGCCTACAGCGTACCACATCCAGCTGTGCTTATTATTCAAAACCATGAACTTGGAACTTCCCGCATAAAAATTTCAACTGTTTTCGGCCCGACGCCCTTGAGTTCTTGAAGGCGGGCCTCAAAATCCTTTTTGTTTTCGGAAGCCTTATAAATATCCGTTATCTTACCGCTATAATCTTCTTCCAGCTTTTTGCATATGTCTTGCAGGTACGAAGCCGTGGATTCATCGTAGCGCACGTAGCCGCCTTCGCCCAGCAAATCTACCAACTTCTGCCAGCTGCAGCTGCATATTTTGGCCGGCGTGTCGCGGCCATGTTTTATAAATACCTCCCAGGTTTTTCGGGCAATATCTTGCTGTATTCGCTTACCGAACAAAAAGCACGCTAAAAACCATTTGAATAATTGTTTTTCTTCGCCGGACGGCGGATCTAAGCCTAGCTCTGAGGCATTTATATGGTGTTGAGCCATGACTTATTCGTGCTGGGCGGCTTGGGCCTTCTTTATATTCTCTTGTCGAGCTCGTTTTTGGGACGGCGTAGGCTTGTCTTTTTCCGGAACATTGGGGCGGTCTTTGGCCGCAAATACGTCGCCTTTTTCATGCTTTGGCTGGCTGCCGAGTTTAGCAAACAGATCCTTGGCGTCTTTATGGTCTGGAACTAATTTACCGTTGGACGGGTGCGCATAATCCTTGCTCACCAGCCAGGCCTGGGTATCCCATGAACCGCTAGAGCGTTTACCAGCCAGCCGCTGCAAGCCGCCCGGGTCGCCAACGTCTTGATTGCGAAAGGTAACAAACTGTTCCTTAGGCCGGACCACGACGCGGTAATACTCGCCTTCGCCCTGAGTACCCGGCTTAGCTCGCTTGCGGCCTTCTGGTTGGGCCAATGAATGCTGCCGTTTGGACATACTCTGCCACTTAGCCTGGGCCTTTTTTATATTGCGGCGGGCTGCTTCGCGCTGTTTAGTGGTTGCCATAAGTAACTCCTTACTCCTAATTCCTAAAGGTTATTTTCTTGAAGATAATATGGGCTTTTTTCTTACGCCTTGCAGTAATAAAGCTAACATTAAACTGAGCCACACTACGTCCCAAACCCAAACATCCTAATTCACGTGGCCGGCCGGCAATGTTTTGTCGGTCTTGCAAAACTAAGTTGATTTCTGCCATCAGTTGGCTGTTGTTTTACGCTTGAATATGTAGACGGCTGCCAAGTAGGAAACTATTAGGATCGCCAGCGACCAGGCTAGTGCCAACCAGCCATGGCTGCCCATTGGCGTACCGACGGTTAGGGAGCGAATTGCTTCTATGACATGGGTTACGGGTTGATTTTCAGCAAAGGCCCTAAGTGCCGAAGGCATACTGGCGGTCGGTACAAAAGCACTGCTAATAAATGTGACAGGGAACACAAAAACAAATGTCATCCATTGGACGCCCTCGACCGTTTTAGAAAGCAGCCCCATGATCGCCGATAACCAAGATATCGCGAATGTGAATACCATGAGAATTCCTAGCACCAACAACCACTCGAACGCGTTGGCTTCCGGCCTGAATCCGACAAGCAGCCCCACTAAAACCATGATGACGGCTGAGATTGTATTGCGGACCAAATCTGTAACGGTATGGCCGACCAGCACCGCGGAGCTAACCATGGGCAGGCTCTTGAAGCGGTCAACTATGCCTCTGCGAATGTCAGTAGTAACCCCGATAGCCGTGTATGTCGCGCCGAAGGCCGCGGTTTGTACTAAAATACCGGCGAATAGAAAATCTACGTAAGATACGCCGGGTGTTTCTATAGCTCCACCAAAAACGTAACGGAACAGCATTAGAAACATGATCGGCATAAAGACAGTCGAAAGCGCTTGGTCCATATTCCTGACGATGTACACCATGCTGCGCTTAGTGAGCACGGCAAAATCGCTCAATGCCCAATAAATCTTACTTCTTGGCTCTGGTTTTACGCGCTTCATAGCTGTGCCTCTTTTTTGTCGCTGCTTTCGTCGTGCGAATCTTTATGAGTAGCTTTGCGCCCGGTTAGTTTCATGAATACGTCATCCAGCGTCGGTTTGCTAAGGGACATGCCGGTAACTCGAACTTTTTCATTTTCAAATTTTTCTAACAACTGCCTGACTCTAGCCACACCCTTATCATTGCTCACCGACAAGCCTTTTAGTTTCTTGTCGACTTCCAGGGTTTTCCCGTCTATTATTTTTTCAGCTTTTTTGAGGTCGCTATCCCTTTCGAAAGTGAATTGTACGCGTTCTCTGCCGGCTTTACTCTTTAGTTCGTCTGCTGTGCCGCCCGCTATGACTTTTCCTTCGTCAATGACGACTATATACTCTGCCAGCCTATCAGCTTCTTCCAGATGTTGGGTTGTTAACAATATGGTTGTTCCTTGCGTAACAAGATTCTGGATGATATCCCACATTGCCAAACGACTCCGCGGGTCAAGTCCGGTAGTTGGCTCGTCTAGAAAAATAATCGGCGGAGTAGCTATCAAGCTGGCGGCCAGATCGAGGCGTCTGCGCATCCCCCCAGAGTAAGTCTTGGCATACCGGTCGGCGGCACCTACGATATCAAACTGCTCCAGCAACTCTTCACTGCGCCGCAAGGTGTCTTCCTTGCTGAGATGATAAAGCCGTCCCATCATCCGCAGGTTTTCCCTGCCGGTCAAATATTCGTCCACGGCAGCGTATTGGCCGGTTAGCCCTATGATCGAGCGTACGCTGTGAGCATCTTTGACCACGTCATATCCCTCGATACTCACAGCGCCTTTATCCGGGCGAAGCAAAGTAGAAAGGATGCGTACCATAGTTGTCTTACCGGCACCGTTTGGACCGAGCAGAGCCACGATAGTACCTCTGTGTATTTTTAGGTCAAGGCCTTTCAGCACCTCCAGTTTTCCAAAGGATTTGTGGATGTTTGTTGCCTGAATCGCGTACTTACTTTTAGCCATGATTATTATTCTAGCAATATTTTTGGAGTAACAGACGCTTATTATCTTATTTTCTGAATCACGTTAAAAATGCCATAGACAAATCCCAGTGCGGTGAACTAAAGTGACTCTTGACAATTATAAGCCAGGAAGAAATAATCATTGAGATGGAAGAAGTTGATAATTACATAGCTAAGCTGGATCCCGCGCAGTCCGCAATTATTACGGAACTTCGGTCCCTTGTTGTCGCCAATTTTCCTCAACTTAAAGAAGAATTTAAATGGAACCAGCCGGTCTATACCCTCAATGGCAAAGACGTGGCGTACATAGTGGCCACAAAAGGGGGCGCTAACTTCGGGTTGACCAAAGGGGCGCAACTGAATGATCCTAAGGGTTTGCTGGAAGGCACGGGAAAAGATATGCGCCACATTAAGGTAGCCAGTCTTGACAGCATTGATCTGGAATATGTGGAGCAATTAGTGGACCAGGCAATTGAAGTAGCCGAAAAGTAAGCAGGACAAAGACCCTCAAAAAATCAACGATCGTCGAAAAAGTGATACACCTTTGTAAGTATCGCTCAGGTTTTTGCTGGCTGCTTTTTTGGAGATCTTATTTTACGGATTTTACGGAATCGGACGTCATACAGCCTGACGTGTTTGAAAATAGCGTAGCTGGCCCAGCCAATGGCAAAGCCGCCGATGATATCGATAGGGAAGTGTATGCCAAGATTCATTCTGGACAGCCCGACTCCGATAATCCAGACCGCGACTATCCAGCGGTATTTTCTTGGCAGGTAATGGCCGATTGTTAGCGCCAAGGCCGTTGCTAAAGCCGTATGCCCAGAGGGAAAGCCCGGGCCGCGCACAACGTAATCCAGACTGACAATATCCAGCAGAAATTCTGTAGGGCGCCCCCGGCCCCAAATGTCCTTGGCGAATCCAGCTAACAAATAAGCTAGCGTGCCCGACATCAGCAACCTTATAACAATATGGTGATGCTTTTTTATCAGATAGAAAATTACCAAAAGAGCAAGCATGTGAATACTGCCTAGCTGAGTGATTGCAAAAAATACCGGACGCCAAAAATTAGGCAGGTTGTACATGAAATTAAAAACACTTATTTCCCAGCTGGCCACGTCCTTAAATCTAGATGAAGCGACAGCTATGATAAACAGGCCGATAGCTAAAGCCAGGTGGATGGTGGGGTGAATTTGGGGAAAGGTATATTTGTTTTTTTTCATGAGCTTAGTTGTTTCCTGGCTTTTCCCAGAGCCATGCGGTGATGGATCTCCAAAAAGTCAACAATAGCATAAACCACGATGACGGTTCCTAGCAGCTCAAGCGTTTCTTCGAATGCCACCAACATTCCTTGGTTCAAAAAAGATTCTCTCGGAACGACACTAGTCAGCATATCGACAGCTATGGCGCCGACTAAAAAAATACTGCCCGCAGCCACGAAAAGAAATAACGTTCTTCGGGGCAGCAAGCGCCACATTTTCCAAGCAAAGACCGATGCAGCCAGCAAAATAATCGGTGCAATTAGCAGCCAGGCATTGTCGGAACTAGTGGGCGTGGCATCCTTAAAAAATAAAACATGAAGGCTCTGCAAAACAAACTCATGCAGTCCAGCCACCTCATCGATAGAAAAAATCAGCCCCACTGCTCCAATAACCTGCCATAGCCGGCGGGGCGCTATCTTAGCTTCGAGGTAAGCCGCTAAAAGTGCTAAGACTCCAATCAAAAAGAACAATATCTGCGAAAACCAGGTAGGAACACTTGATTCGTCGTCCAAATCGAAACGATTCGCCAGCTCGTATACTAAGCCGTTTTGCTGGTAGAAAACTAGCCAGTTAAGATACTGCAGCAGCAAGTGCATAAAAAAAATCAACACTGTCGCGGATAAAAGTATCCGCAGTAAGCGCATCGCGTATGATTTATTTATTTGTTTTTTGGGCATAGTTTACATGTATCATTTAACCATAAAAAAATTTGGCGGGAAAACAAAGGTTTCAAAACTTATATCAGTGACTACAAAAAATCGACGATCGTCGAAAAAGTGTTACATCTACTATGCAACAATTTTCTGGTTTAGGAGGATAGTCCTCCTAAACCATAATCAGTCCCACGGAAAAACAGGTACTTCTGTTCGCTCGGCAACATAATAATCAGGCTGTATTTTGGTATGAGGCTGCCAGTACATAGAGGCGGTTTCAACATTGGCTCCACATGATTCTAGATATTCTTTGGCTGCAATCAAGCTTGTCCCAGACTCCAAGACATCTTCTACCAATAGAATATGTTTCCCCGCCAAGTTTTCGTTTATTTCGTTCGTGACCAATCTTTCGTCACCATATTTTTTAACAGTGAGGCAGTACATATCTTTAATGCCTAAATGTTTTGCCAAAAGCCTTGCGGGAATTAGCCCGCCACGAACTATTCCTATAATAATGTCTGGTTTTTTCGAGCACTTGGATGCCAGTAACTTTAATTCGTTATCTACTTCGTACCAGTTCATATGCTCTAATCATAGCAAAAACTCTATTTTCCCACTTAAGTCTAGCAACTACTGCAAGTACAAAAGTATGGCTGGGGATGATGAGTTTAGAACTGAAACGGTTCATCCAGACTTTGCTAAAAGCAAAACAGACGTGGCTATTTTACTAGCTTGATTCGGTTTTTGGAATTTCGCTCGTAACCCAAACGTCATCTGTTACACATTGATATACAGTGCGGTCGTATTCCTTGTTATCTTCATTTGGATTATGACTAATGTCCCAACGAACTTTTTTCATTGCTTGTTTGCAAACCGGACATTCCATAGTTCTATAATAGCGCGGTTTTTAAGTATTGGCTGGGGATAGTGGACGAAGTTAGAACCGCGATGATACTAACTTAGATAACGCCAGCATGGCTGCCATGATAGAGAACGCTACTCCATCCATTGAAGCGTCAAAACCCCTCATAAGTACAAAAGCTAGCCATGCAATGAGTATGGCAACGATAGCGATTATAGAATGCAATTGTTTATTAGATGGTATCAACATAAAAGAGAAGAGAAACGATACGGTTGCGCCTACAACAGTAACTAGTGCTAAAATTCTTTCACTCGAACTATTGGTGCCTTCTACCATTTTAGTTTCACCCACACCTAAAAGTCCGTTTAGTAATAGTAAAGCCGAAAATAAAAACAGCAGTAACAATAATAAGACTTTTGCAGGTAAGCGTAGGGAGGGATTCATAATACTAATATTAGCACTTTTATATTGTAAGATTATTACGCTTATGCTTGCCGAATAGGCAGTCCTCACCCAGTGTCCTACCATTAGACGATCCCGAAATGTTTTCTAATTTATTCCTGACATATTCTACCTTATGGGCAAAGGGGGACTGTCCTCCTAAGCCCCTTTTCAGATTACGTTACCGAGTAGCTCAGGTGATGCATTTAGTGTGTTAAGTACTTCCGTGTAAGCGGCCAGGTTTTAAAGGAGGGTTTGTGTTTGGTAAAAATAAACTGGTTAATAGATGTACCGCTGTAGCGAAATGCGGCAGCAGAGCCTGCTAGCCAGAAGTCCTGCATTCTATAGAAGTTCTCGTCGAACATCTCGATGATTTGCGAGCGGTGTGCCCGGTGGCGTGCGCGCCATATATCGAGCGTCATAGCATAGTGCTGCCAGAGATTTTCGCGGTCAATCGAGAAAAATTTATAATCTGAAAGGAGCTTCTCAATCATATCTACCGTGGGTAGATATCCTCCCGGGAAAATATACTTGTCGATCCAAGGGCTGGTTGCTTGTTCGTTTCTCGCCGTAATGGTATGAAGGACCGAGATGCCCTCATCTTTCAGCAGCTGTCGTATCTTTTGGAAATAACTTGCGTGGTTCTGCTGGCCGACGTGCTCGAACATACCCACGCTGACAATACGATCGAATTGCTGCTCACCAGAGAGATCTTGGTAGTTGGCCAGTTTGAAGGTTACTAAATGTCCAACGCCGGATTTTTGAGCCAGTTTGTTAGCACTGGCCAGCTGCTCATGGCTCAGGGTAATGCCAACCACTTCTACGCCGTATTGTTTAGCGGCCGCGACAGCCAAATATCCCCAACCGCAACCAATATCCAGTAGCTTCTGGCCTGCTTTTAATTGTAGCTTTTGGAGTACGTAGTGAATCTTTTGGTTTTGTGCGGTCTCTAGTGAATCAGTAATTTTCTTAAAATACGCGCACGAGTAGGTCATCGTCTTATCGAGCCACAGCTTGTAGTAGTCGTTGCCGATATCATAGTGGTGGCTAATTTGCTGGCGTTGGCGCTTCCGCCGGTTGGCTTGGCGCTTAGGCAGTTTTTGAATCAAATGGGTGGCGAAAGAATCGGATTCATTATCACTCATCAGCCGGAATAAATCATCCAGCTGTTCCTCGGCTACCTGTAGATTGCCGAACATATATGACTCGCCCAAGAACATAGTCGGATTGCGCAGTCCTAAAAGCGGTAAGCGTTTAATAGTTACCTTGACAGCCTTAGACTTATCGCCATAGCTACGCTGCTGGCCGCTTGGGTAAACTATCGTGAGCCTGCCTTGACGAATATGGGAGGAGAGGAATTTGTCTACTATGCTTTCAGCTCCAACCAATTGCCTCGATTTTGTCACTCTCATTTTATAAGTAGCCTACCATGAGTAAGAGATAGTTTCTATGGCTTACTGGTTTGCCTGTATTTTATGTTAATGAGGAGGTACTTTTTTGTTGCCTTAAGTCTAACGCAAAACCTGCAAACGCAGCATGAATTTATAGTAACAAACATGAGACTGAAATCTTGTTCTGAAATTATTCTTTTGGCTTCGGGACTAGGACTCGAACCTAGATTGCTGGGACCAGAACCCAGTGTCCTACCATTAGACGATCCCGAAATATAATTACTCAATTATATCTTGTTAATGCCGCGCAGGGTAGGTTCAGGCATTTTGCGTACCATATATAGCAGTTGGATAGAGGTTTATGAATAATTGTCAATTTGTTGCTAGAAAGTTGAGCTAACCATATGGATAAAGTCTACAAAAAATCGACGATCGTCGAAAAAATGATACACTTTTTACTTCATACGATTGGCAATTATATTTATAGACCGGTATTTGCGCTATTGTTCGCGCTTCATAATTAAATAGTTCAAGATATATTCTCCGTCAATATACCATTTGTTTTTATCGACTACCTTGAATCCCTGCTTCTTATAAAAATTAATCGCTCTCTTGTTTTGATCCCATACATCCAGATAAATATTTTTGGCTTTTTTCATATCCGGATTATTTAGCGCTGTTTCCAGCAAGGCTTTTCCTATACCTTGGCCCTGATTATCCGAATCAATGTAAAGCCGCCATAGCTCGCGGTCATTTTTGGTCGAATTTTTAAAAGAACTCCTAAGACTTCCGAATTGAACATAGCCGACAATTTGATTCTCTGAAAGGGCTAACATGATATTTTCTTTGCCCAAAATTGCATTGAAATAATCTTCGGATCTGGTTTGGGCAATTTGTTCCTCAAGCTGTGTATTGGTCAAAACCTGTCCGAATGCCTCGATGCAAGTTTCTTTGGCTAGCCGCGAAAGCTCTTTTAGGTCAGATCGTTTTGCGTCCCGGATTATAAATTTTTTGATAGCCATTGTTTATACAACTATATAATAATGAAAATATGATAAAACATCTGAGCATAAAAATTTACGGCAAGGTACAGGGTGTGTTTTTTCGTCAAAGTGCCTACGAGGAGGCGAGCCGGCTGGGCATAAATGGTACGGTTAAGAATATACCTGACGGAACGGTGCTGGTAGAAGCCGAAGCGGACGAAGATAAATTAGAAGAATTTCTAGACTGGTGCAAATCAGGGCCCGAACATGCTTACGTGGAAAAAATTGAAACCACTCCAGGCGAAGTCCAAAATTACCAAGGTTTCCAGATTGCTTGACTTCTTACAATTATATTGTTATAATATATGAAATGAGAGGAATCGAAAGTCTAAAAAAACCTGAGAAAAATACTCGGGAGCAAGCCTTATTAGCTATATTTGCGGCTTCAGTCGTTATCAATGGAGTGCAGTTTCTGCGAAACCGAAAACTTAATAAGGAAGCGCATACAGATACCCTTACCGGACTTTCTAACAGAAGAGGTTTTGAGAAAGCGTACAAAAAAATAGAAAGAAAGATGCCAGGTAATTTTGCGCTATTAGTAGTAGATGTTGACGGCTTAAAACAAGCTAACGATGAAGATAGCTATCAGGAAGGCGACAGGCTTTTAAAAAAGGTTACTAGAGTTATGCAGAAAAATCTGCGAACAGAAGATCCAAGCCGCCCGCCTGATGTTGTTTCAGTGTCACGTACCGGCGGTGATGAATTCGCTATCCTACTACCTGGAGTCAATAATAATAAAGATCTTGAAACAGTAAGATCCCGTTTGCAAAGTGAGCTTGACGACCAAAACGCCAGCGCTTCAATAGGAGAAGTTATTCATGAAGTAGGCATGACACAAGAAGATATGTTAGAAACAGCCGATAATCTGTTGCATATTAATAAAGAAGATCGGGCTCTTGCAGTGTGTACACCAGAAGAGATTGACAGAGCAGTACATATTGGTGTAACAGCTGAAGAAGGTCCGCCTTTACGCGCAGTACCGAAGATACTTAGTGCTCTAGATCGACAAGGACAAGCATGAGATATAAGCTTGATGTATCTTTATTTAAGGCTGTGGTACTATTAATTAGTTAACAATTTGGAAATATGAAGAGCGCAGCCAGGGAACTAGCCCGATGACCTGCCAGCAACCATTCGACAAGCTCATGGCTTTCAGCCTATTTGTTGAAACGGTGCTAAATCTAGACCGTAATAAAAATTGCGGAAAGATATTTATTTTTTAAATCCTTTCCGCGTTAAAGAAAGGATTTTTTAATGCCCAATCATGCCAAATTATTTACAAGCGAGTCAGTTTGCGCCGGCCATCCGGATAAAATTTGCGACGCCATCAGCGACGCCATCGTCGATGCGCTATTAGCCCAAGATCCGCACAGCCGGGCGGGAGTAGAAGCTGTCGCCGGAGCCAATCAAATCTGTCTATTTGGCGAAATCAAAACCAAGGCCGATATTGATTTTGAGAAGATTGTTCGTGATAAAGTGGCCGAGCTAGGCTACGCCAATCCGGCCTGGGGATTCTCCGGCGAATCAAGTTTTAGCAATGACGTCCACCAGCAGTCGCCGGAAATTGCGCTCGGCGTAGACCAAGACGGCGCCGGCGACCAGGGCATGATGTTTGGCTTTGCCTGCGATGAGACTCCGGAACTTATGCCGCTGCCGATAGCACTGGCGCACGCGCTGGCAAGAAGGATCGACGAAGCCCGCGAAAAAGGCCAGTTAAAATGGCTGCGTCCGGACGGCAAGGCCCAGGTAACCGTGCGTTACGAAGGGGCAAAACCAGTAGCCATTGAAAAACTTGTGGCCGCCGTAGCCCATGATGAAACGATGACGGCCAAAGACGTGCGCGACGAAGTAATCGTCCAGATTTTCAAAACCGTATTAGATAAATATAAATTAAGCCTGCCGGCAGATGCGGACATAGTAGTTAATGGAACCGGTCTGTGGCACATCCCCGGCCCGGAGTCGGACGCCGGCTTGACAGGGCGCAAAATTGTGGTTGATACTTACGGCGGCTACGCTAGAGTCGGCGGCGGAGCGTTTTCCGGCAAAGACCCCAGCAAGGTTGATCGTTCCGGCGCTTACGCGGCCAGGTATATTGCCAAAAACATTGTGGCTGCGGGATTAGCCAGCAAATGCGAAGTCGGCCTGGCTTATGTCATCGGCAAACCCGACCCGCTGATGCAAACCATAGAAACCTTCGGCACCGCTAAAGTATTAGAGAACGAATTGCATGATTTTAAAAAGAAATTAATCAATACATCAGTCAAAGGCATCTGCGAAACGCTGGATTTGCGCCGTCCGATCTATAGCCAAACCAGCGCCTACGGCCACTTCGGCAAGCCAAACTTACCTTGGGAAAAACTCCACAAGCTTTAAAATATTTCAGTGTTCTGCTTCGGACTAACGCTTGCAAAATGGTTCAGATAGATATAATTTGGACATACTTGAAGGGATTATAGTTTATGGCCAAACGCGCGAGGAATAATTGGGTAAGAACATTCTTCGACAAAAAGTCTGTGGAGAAAATTGAAAATAAGCAAGGAATGGGACTTAGGGAAGTAGCGAGGAGGCGTGCTGAAAAAGAACGAGCTACTTGTAGGGAAGCGGGCAACTGCGGTATCGAAGCTTTTTGCGGACCGGCTACAATAATGTCAGAAGAACAATGGGGTTTAAACTTATTAGGAAATGACGATTCAGAAGAACATGGAGCAGTCATTGAAGGAATGGAGGTAGGCTATAATTGTAACCAATGTTCAAATTCATCACCTGCATTTGCCCGAGTAACTAGAGAAATTGGAAACTTGTTAATAGACGACACTTAAAAACATTTTGGGCTAGTTTGGTTGGCGATGAAGTACTGAGGTATAATCTTGGTTAATGATCAGCATATATCATAGCACCGCGAGGGCAAGAAAAATCGCGACTTTAGATGAGGCTAAGGCCGGCGCCTGGGTCCATGCCGTTACGCCCACCGAACAAGAACTCGACCGGCTTAGCCAGCAGTTCAATCTTGACCGGGATATATTGCGTGATGCTATCGACCCCCATGAGGCCCCCCGCGTAGAAGTCAGTGATGGTACGACGTATGTTTTCGCACGTTATTGCCGCCCGGAAGATCCGGACATTCCGACTGAACCGATGCTGATAATTTACACCAATAACAATATTATTACCGTAATGCGCAGCGACGACAGTGTATTGGACGACCTGATAAACGGCAACATTGAGGTCCTTACTACCCAAAAAACCAAATCATTCCTATACATATTCGCCCAGATTAACCGCTCATACCGCCAGCAGCTGCAAAAAATTGCCAAACAAATTTTACGATTCCGTTCGCAAATGCGCCAAAGAGAAGCCAGCAGCTCGGATTTATTGAAATTTATTGAGCTGGAAGAAGACCTAAACGAATTCTTGTCAGCCTTGCAGCCGCAAGGAATCGTTCTAAACGCGCTGGAGAGCGGCAAATACATGCGTCTTTACGACAACGACCGCGAGCTGGTGGATGACATAATGCTAAACACCAATGAGTTGATCGAACAATGTAAATCACGTCTTCGTTCGGTGGTAAATGTCCGCCAGGCTTATGACGTGATCGCCACCAACAACCTGAATAAAATTTTCAAGCGTTTGACTACACTGGCGATATTTTTGGCTATTCCCACTGTTATCGGGGGGCTTTACGGTATGAACGTCGAGCTGCCGCTTGCCGACCACAGGTACGCTTTTTACTTTGTCTTGTTGATTATTTTCAGCAGCGTTTTTATCACGGCCAAGATTTTCAGCCGCAATAAATGGCTCTAGGCCGCGCGTAGTTGTGAGAAAAACACTCTTATGCTATAATTACAGATAAGAAAGCACTTGTAAGCGCTTACCTGAGCAAAGCGCTTTTTTTAATGATATGAAGACTAACCAAGACCCGACGAAAATACGCAACATTGCTGTAATTGCTCATGTTGATCATGGGAAGACCACTTTAGTTGACGGTCTGCTAAAGCAATCCAAAACATTTCGTGACAATCAGGCAGAAATGAGCCAGGACCTGATAATGGACAGCGGCGATCAGGAGAAAGAGCGCGGGATTACCATCACCGCCAAGGTCACGGCCGTCCAGCACGGAGACTATCGCATCAACATCATTGATACTCCCGGACACGCTGATTTTAGCGGTGAAGTCGAGCGGACGCTAAATATGGCTGATGGTTGCCTGCTGATAGTTGATGCCCAGGAAGGCCCGATGCCCCAGACTAAATTTGTCCTTGGCAAGGCGCTGGCCGCCGAGCTCAAACCGATTGTTATTATCAATAAAATTGACAAGTCCGGCACCCGGATAAGTGAAGTAATAAACGAGCTGGACGATTTGTTTTTAGAATTGGCCGTCCACGAAGACCAGTTGCACTATCCGACATACTACGCCATCGGACGAGCTGGGAAAGCCTGGGAAAGCGTACCGGATAACCCGCAGGCCGAGGCGGATTTAGAGCCGATATTTGATGCCATTACCAAACATATTCCGGCGCCCAAAGTCGAAGCCCACGGGCCGTTTCAAATGCTGGTTACGGCACTGGCCTGGGACAATTTCAAAGGCAAATACGCGGTAGGCCGCATTACGCGGGGAAGTGTTAAGGCAGGACGTCCTGTAGCGCTTTGCAAAAAAGATGGCTCAATTAAAAAAGATAAAATTGACCTGGTATTTATGAGCCACGGCGTTTCCAGGTTTGAGGTCGACCAAGGCGTGGCCGGCGACATCGTGCAGCTGACAGGTTTGGAGGACGCCCAAATTGGCGAGACGATTGCCGACGGGGACAATCCCCAGGCGCTGCCGCTACTGGAAGTAGAAGCTCCGACTTTAAGGATTTACTTAGGTCCGAACACCAGCCCGTTAAAAGGCACGGAAGGCGAGTTTAATACCAGCCGTCAAATTAGCGAACGACTAAAGAAAGAACTGGAAATCAATGTGGGCCTGCAGGTAAAGGAAGACGGAATCGGCTTTTTAGTAGCCGGCCGGGGCGAGCTGCATTTGAGCGTGCTTATCGAAACCATGCGGCGCGAAGGTTTTGAATTTGAAGTCGGCCGGCCGCAAGTTGTTACTCGGGAGAAAGACGGCAAAATCGAAGAGCCTATAGAAGAATTAATAGTGGAAGTTCCAGCCGAGCATGTGGGCACGGTCCAGCAGGAACTGGGCTCCCGCCGGGCCACTTTAAAGGAGCAGTTCGCCAGCCCTAAAGGCGTCACCAAACTTATCTATGAATTGCCGACCCGCACTTTGCTAGGCGCCAAAGGCATCCTCACCACTAACACCAAAGGCACTGTTATAATGCATAGCCTCATGGCCGGTTATAAAACGCAGGGGTCGACCTTGCAGCAATTGAGGAATGGTGTGTTGATTTCTTATGAAGCCGGCACCACCACGCCTTATGCGCTGCAAAACGTCGAAGCCAGGGGAATTTGCTTTGTAGCTGCCGGTGTCAAAGTTTACGGCGGTCAAATAATCGGTCTCAATACCCGTTCGGATGACATGGAAATAAATGTCTGCCGGGCCAAGCAGCTGACTAATATGCGTAGTACGTCAAGCGACGGCGTGGTACAGCTAACGCCGCCAACAATTCTTAGTTTGGAACAGTGCTTGGATTTTATAGAAAACGACGAGCTGCTAGAGGTAACGCCCCAAAATTTACGCCTCCGCAAAAAGGAGCTAGATCCTAATAAGCGCAAGCGAAGGTAGCCTTGCCAAATAATTATCTCAGGGCTAAAGTTATGTATGGAAGTGTGAGGCTTCCACCGATCCCGGCATCGCCGCCGGGATCATTGTTTTGTAGGCCATTGCAGAGCAATCTGATAGTATGAGATAAACATAAAATCCGAAAGGAAAAACCTGGCCCGACGCGAACTTTCCCGGCACTCTAAAAACAAATGGGTTATTTTATCCGTGTTAGCCTTAGCTCAGTTCATGGTTGTGCTGGATATTGCCATTGTGAATGTGGCGCTGCCGTCTATCGCGGCTGATTTAAAATTTGCTCCCAATAATCTTCAATGGGTAGTCACGGCTTATACCCTTACTTACGGCGGTTTTTTACTGCTAGGCGGACGGCTGGCCGATCTTTACGGACGGCGCCGGATTTTTATCGGGGCAGCCGCGGCCTTCGCGCTCGCCTCGCTAGCTTGCGGCTTGGCGCAATCCGAAAGCGCGCTTATTATCACCAGAGCTATCCAAGGTTTAACCGCGGCCATAATGTCTCCAGCCGCATTGTCGATAGTGATCAGTGAATTTAAAGAAGGCAAGGAACGCAACCGGGCCATGGGAGTCTGGGCGGGTGTATCAGCTGGAGGTGCTGCAGTCGGAGTTTTATTGGGCGGAGTTTTGACCCAATATCTAAATTGGCGGTGGAATTTCTTTGTAAACCTGCCTATCGGGGCCTTTATTGTTTTCGCTGCGGTCCAATTGCTGCCTCACCGCATCGGCGAAGAAACTAAAAAGATAAAGCTGGATTTACTCGGTGCCATTTTGGCAACGGGCGGTCTCATGTCATTAGTGTACGGATTGTCCAAGGCTCCTAATGCAGGCTGGAATTCGCCGACAGTTGTAGGGTTTATCACCGCCGCAGTTTTGCTGCTGGCAGTATTTTTGGTTAACGAAAAACGCAGCGAGCACCCATTAATGCCGCTTAGCTTATTTAGGATCCGGAATGTGCTTGGCGGCAACCTGACAGCCATGGCCGTAGCCAGCACAATTTTCTCTATGTTTTTCTTTATGACCTTATATGTTCAGGGTGTCTTGGGCTATTCACCGGTTAAAACCGGGCTGAGTTTCTTGCCGGTATCTATAATTATCGGTATTACATCCGGCTTAGTGTCAAACGTGGTTAACAAGATTGGCTACAAGCCGCCTCTCGTAGCGGGCGCTGTCCTAAATGGCGTCGGTTTATATATGCTTAGCCATATCAAGGTAGACGGGTCATACTGGCAAGATGTATTTCCCGGCCTGGCAATCTTTGCCGTCGGCCTGGGAATGACTTTTGTGTCAATGACTCTGGCCGCTACAACAGGTGTTCCTAAGCATATTTCCGGATTAGCCTCCGGCGTACTTAATACCAGCCAGCAGGTGGGCGGTGCACTAGGGCTGGCAATACTGTCGGCTGTTTTTGTTTCGACCTTCAATTCGGATATTGCCAACCAGGTGCAGCCAGTAGCCGCCCAAGTACATGGTTACAGCAATGGATTGTTAGTCGGGGTCGGCCTAGCGCTGTCAGCCGTCGTCGTTTCATCCTTACTCATCAAGAACAATCAAGCCGGCACCAGCGAAGCTACGAAAAACGACTAATCAGCCAGACAATTTTTGCACCAACCGCGGATTTCCAGCTGATGGTCGGTTTGTTTGCAATTTTGTGAACTGGCTAGTTTAGCGATTTCATTTTCTAGCGCGGAGTTTTCCGGTAGGTTCATGACTTGCCCGCAACGGTGGCAGGTAAAATGGTGGTGATGGTGCTGGAACATATCGCTCAGCTCGACCTTGGAATTCCAGCCCATTTGCAGCCGCGCGATAATCCCCAGCTTCTCAAATGCAGTGATATTGCGATAAATTGTGGACCTATCGTGTTTCGGCAGCCTTTTGACAAGGTCTTTAATGGACAGGGCAGGGGTTTTTTGCAGCGCTATAAAAAGCCGGAGCCGGGCCTTTGTCACGTAATGTTCATTCTTACGGAGAAGTTTTTTAAACTGCTTAATCTCAACGTCCATGGCTTTTACTTTTATCTATTATCACAATTTATTCATTTTTGATTATTTAAGGTAAACTACTTTTTATTCTAACAATTTGCGACAAAATTGCAAATCGTACGATATTACGCCAAGGTTTGATGCATTATTAAAAAAGAATTGCATTTTTCTAGCAATTTGCGACAAAATTGCAATTTATACGCAGCAGAGATAAATTAATACAAGTGGCAGATTATATAGATGTAGCATTTTGGTCCTTGGCAGGCGGAATTATTTCTTTGCTTGGCGGTGCCATATTGCTTGCTAATAAATCAACCGCTAATAAGCTGGCGCAAATTTCCGCGCCTTTTGCGGCCGGCGCGTTACTGGGCGCGGCATTTTTTGACCTTCTGCCTGAGGCCGTTGAAATAAATGCCGAGGGTGCTGCTTTTCGCTGGGCGGTGGTTGGCATTTTGCTGTTTTTTTTGCTGGAACATTATTTGCACTGGTTTCACCATCACCATGAACACGTCGATAAAATAAAAAGGCCAAAAGCTTCGCTTATTATAATCGGTGATACGATTCACAACGCCATTGATGGGGTGGTTATCGGCGCGGCATTTGCTATAAGTCTTCCGGTCGGTATTGTCACGACAATTGCCGTCGCTGCCCACGAGATACCACAAGAAATCGGTGATTTCGGAATCTTATTAAAGAGCGGCTTAACAAGGATGCGCGTACTTATAATCAACTTTGCCAGCGCTCTCATCACTTTAGTGGCGGCGCTTTACACTTTTCATTTAGGGTCCAATGAGGCGCTGCCGCTGGGTGCTATTTTAGCTCTTTCGGCCGGACTATTTATATATATTGCCGCCAGCGACCTTATCCCGATCATTCACGAAGAAGCTAAGGGAAGACTCGGAAAATTTTCTGCCCTACTCCTCATACTAGGTGTTTTGGTAGTCGGGGTTGCCACCGACCAAGCCCACGAAAAACTCCCTGAAGAATCCCATGACCACTCAGAAACTAGCCAACACCAAGAAGCCGGGTAGGCCGATTGCAAACAGTCGAAAGAAGCATATAATTATAGACAGGCTCTTTATAGAGCACAGGAATATTGGAAAGTTGGTTTCAGCATCAAGTGTCCAGGAGATTTATCTCTGACGACAGTCTTACTGATTCCAAGCCCCCATCAAAGAGCAGGTTTTTTAGCGAAGCCGCTCATTTTCAAACAAAATAGGATAAAACACATGGAAATTGTGGGAATTATTATTGGCGCGGTTGTAACAGCGGTTATTATAATTATCGCAATTTATTTTTTTGGGCAGAAGTTTGTGCTGCAGCTTACAAATACTAATGAAGAAAAACGTAAAGGCAGTAAGGAAGAGATAGAGTCTGGCGTTAAAGACATGCTGGAAAACAACCAGAAACTTCTTGCCCAAATCACTAAGGGCTTAGAAAAACAACTTGAAAGCAGCCGTAGAGATGTGGGAGATTTGACTAAACAAAATGCTGCTATACGCGAGCAATTGGCTAATACCAACAAAATTACCGAAGGATTACAAGTTTCTACAGATAGTCTAAAAAACCTATTATCGAATAACCGCCTAAGAGGAGTTTGGGGTGAGCAAGTAGCCGAGGACTTGCTGCTGGCAGCCGGGTTTGTTGAAGGTTCAAACTTTGTTAAGCAATCGGCGACAAACGAAGGTCGGCCGGACTTCACAATTCTGCTGCCGGACGGCTCAAAACTGAATGTTGACGCTAAGTTTCCGTTCGACGACCTGATGGAATATCAAGACGCTAAGACTGAAGCCGCTAAAAAAGCCGCGCTGAGTAAATTCAGCAATTCTATGAAATTAAAAGTTAAAGGAATTACCACCAAAGATTATATTAACCCGCAGGAACAGACTCTGGATTTCGTGGTGATGTTTATCCCCAATGAAATGATCTTTAGTTTTATTTACGAAAAATTGCCGGATATTAACGAGTATTGTAATCAGCGAAAAGTGGTGCTGGCCGGACCGTTCGGCTTCACGGCAGTGCTGCGGCTGGTCATGCAGGCCCACAAGAATTTCGGCTATGAAAAGCATTTGCAGGAAATTTTCGGTCTGGTTTCTAAATTCCAGGAAGAATACGCTAAATTCGGCGACAGCATGCAGCGGCTCGGCACCCAATTATCCACCGCTCAAAAAACCTTTCTTGAAGTAGAAGGCACCCGAAACCGCCAGCTGACCAAAGTAGTAGACCAGATCAGCGGCCACTCTCAAGTCGAACTAAAAATCGATCCGCTAGCCCTGGATAAGCCAACCAAAGATGAATAAGTGCTATATTAGTTAGCAATGGCCAAACCAAAAAAAGAAAATCCCAAACTATCGGCGGCACGCATAGCCGAGGTATTGACCAAAGCTGAGCATATTGACCGTAAGCAGCTGCTGCTTCAAAATTTTTTACGCGGTATTTTCTTCGGCGCCGGCAGCGTTTTAGGGGCCACGGTATTGATCGCGCTTTTACTTTGGATATTGTCGCTTTTTGACTTCATTCCGTTCATAGGACCGATAATAGAGAATACCAAAGAGTCGATCCGGCAAGGAACGGAATAATTAATTCAATAGATCTATGGTTAATGCCGCGGTCCAGCTGAATTTTTTGGCGCCGGCCGGCGTGCCCTTAAGCGGCGAGAAATATTCGCGGCTTCCATGTTTTTCTATCAGTTTTAGGGTTTTTTCGGTTAATGCTTTGGCTTCTTTGTCGAGACCATAGTCCTTCAAACCTTGGATAATCAGCCAGTTAGTGTTGATCCAGGTCGGTCCTTGCCAGTAGCCGTGCTGTTTGAACCAATTAGAATTAACCGGCACGCTGGGCACTGGATAATCGGGTCCGAAAGTGTTGTTATCCTTCAACCTTTCCGCCAGCTGCCGGGCGCGTTTTTGGCTGACAGCGCCGGAATAAAGCGGTATGAGACCGGATATGCTGCTGATTTTTATTAATCCGCCCTCACTAAAACTGCGCGAATAATATTCTTTATTTTCATGGTCCCAAAGCGCCTCTAGCGCCGACTCAGAACGCGCCGCGGCAGATAATAAATCCTCCGGCAAGTTATAGCCGGCTTCATCAGCCATTTGCCTTAAATGCTTATTGGCGCGGATTAATATGCAGTTATAAGTCAGATCCTCAACTAAAAATTTGTCATGCGGCAGTATGGCTTTTATCTCATAGTTTCTGCTTCTGTAAAGCCAAACGATGTCTAGGTAAAGCAAGGCATCAAGGTTGCTGATGCGCTGGTATTTATTGCGGCGTTTTATATCGCGGCGGAAGCGGTGGATGATAAAATCCACCGGCAGATATTTATAAAGCGGCAGCCACCAAGGCTTATGGTGGTCGTGCAGTTGGCGGGTCCAGGGCGGCGTGTTGTCGAGGCCGGTTTCATAAGGATGAATTAGTGTAACCAGGCCGTCTTCATTGGGCTCGCGCTCCTCGTAAAGCCATTTATGATACTTGATAAGCGGCGGCAACATCTGCGCGTACCACCGCTTGCGTTCAATAGGAGACAGTTTATCGCCGATCTGTTTGGCGGCTTCCGCTAATACCGGCGGCTGAGTGATTCCGCTGGTAGTTAAATTTTTTGGAGAATTCAGGTTGACATGGCTGTTCCAGAGCCAGCGGTCCGGCAGATAGCGAAGCCCGGGTTCAAAAATCATGTGCGGCAGCATGCCGTTGTTCCACTGACCTTCGACCAAACTTAACAGCTCGGTTTTGGCCCGTTCAGGGTCGTAATGGCTCAGCCCGATGGCGATAAAACAGCTGTCCCAAAGCCACTGGTGCGGGTACATTTTGCCGGACGGTATCGTATGGTCGCCGCGCCGGTTATCGTCAAGAACTTTTCGGCAAGCTGTCAATAACCTATCGCGGTCAATCATGACCACATAATAACATTAGCGAAGATACAACGTTTCAAGCTATAGTGATTCGGAACTTCATCTCTATCCAAAATAGATGCTACTTTTTTAAAAGTAAAGCCCAGGCTAAATAGACATATTATATCATATGTGTTATAGTAAAAAATTATGTTTTACATTCCGGAAAGACCTGAGTCTGTTATATGGGGTGATCCCATAGCTTCTGCAGGCCATGATTTATATTGGAATCCAGATGATTATTTTACTGAAGAATGCCCAGGCTCAGAATATACGCCCCAAGAAGGTTTTTTAATCGCTAAATTAGCTGATTTAAAAGGTGAGAACCATGGTAATGTTACAGCTACCGGCCTGGGTTATCGTAATGAATTCATGTGTGCGGTTAGTGGAATTTTCTTACCAAAAGAAGGGGATTTTACTTATGTTAGAACCTTTAGTCAAAATGCCGTCGAACATGGTATATCTCCTGCAAGAATATCTGAATCTGACGCTCAAGGTTTAGAAAGTAATTTAATGATTGATCTTGAAGATAAGGAAGCAGTTCATCGTCGTCTAAAACGCGTAGGTGTGTATGATTTTTTCAAGAAGGCCGACTTAGAGATAGAATTTTTGGGCGGGGTTGTTACGTATGTTCGTTCTTCTGATTCTTTGCTTCGTACAGAAATGGTCATGCACAGAAATTTCCTAAGGACCGCACGAATAATACGAGATGATATGGACAGTGCCTTAGCAACAAGAAATATGTTTAATGCTGACAATATTACCATTGAAGCATATAAAGATCACTATCAAAGATTATTCGCGTCTATCGCCTTATTAGGTTGTATGCCTGAAGATTTTAATGAAAAATTAATACCAGTAAATAAATTTTCGCAAAGGGCTCGTCAATTTCAAGGAAATTGAATTAGCGGAAATTGGTGAATTGGAGGGGGAAGTCGAAGTCCTGGCTTTTTAGCAGCTGCATCACGGCTTGGAGCTCGTCTTTTTTGGGGCTGGTCACGCGGATTTCCTCGCCTTGGATTGTGGGTTTTACCTTCGGGTACGAATCGCGGATAAGCTTGGTAATTTTTTTAGCGTTTTCCTGATTCAGGCCTTTCTTGAACGGTACATCCTTGGTGGTTTTCAGGTTGCTTACCACCAGTTCCTTGCTGACATCCAGTACTTTTTGGCTTTGGTTTCGTGAAGCTAATTTTTTGCGGACGATGTCTAAAATCGCCTCAATATGATATTCGCTATCGCCTGTGATCTTCAAGCCTGATTTATCTGAATCCAACCACTCCAACCCAGCGCTGGTACCCTTTAAATCATAGCGGTTGCCCAGCTCGCGCAATGTTTGGTCAAACACGTTATTCATCTCTGCCTTGTCGTAATCGGAAACTATGTCGAAGGAAAAATTTGCCATATACCTAATCTAACATAAACTTCTTTGGTACAATATGGCCTGAGATGCTAGATAAAAATATTGTCGATGTATTGAAGTCACGCGCTGAAAAAGGCGATCAGACGGTGCTGAGGAGCCCGGAGCTTAGGAGCTTGTTTGACGAGCTAAAGACTAAGCCGAGCGAGGATCGGAGAGCTTTTGGCCAAGAAGTTAATGCCCTCAAACAAGAGCTGGAAAAAATACTTCAAAGCTCAAGTGCTAAGAGTCAAGAGTTAAGAAAACCAATTGATGTGACGGCTCCATGGGACGTCAATTCTAAAAAACCGGAACTATTGCCGGCGACCGAAGGCTCAGTTCATCCGCTGATGAGAGATCAAAAAGAGCTGTTGGATATTTTTGCGCGCATGGGTTTTGCGGCTATAGAATCGCGGCAGATTGATGATGACTGGCACATGTTCAGCAGTCTTAACTTTCCCGAAGGCCACCCGGCCAGAGACGATTGGGACACTTTTACTACCGAGGAAAAAGACAAGGACGGCAAACCATTCGTGGCGCCGGCCCATACTTCTACCATGCAGAACCGTATTTTGCAGGCTAATAAGCATTTGCTGGAAGAGGGCCAGCCGATAGCTTACGTTATACCGGGCAGAGTATTCCGTAACGAAGACGTCGACCTGACTCACGAGCACACGCTTGACCAGCTGGAAGGAGTTTATGTGGACAAGGGCGTCCACGGGGGCATGCTGATAGCAACATTGAAAACTTTTTTGCAGCAATATTATGGCAAAGAGCTGGACGTCAAAACCCAGCCATTTTACTTTCCTTTCACCGAACCAAGTTTTGAGCTAGTCATGAGCTGTCCGTTTTGCGACAAAACCGGCTGCAGCGTCTGCAAATATACCGGCTGGGTGGAAATATTGGGCTGCGGAATGATTCATCCGAACGTACTTAAAATGGCAGGGATTGACCCGCAAGTATATACCGGTTTCGCCTGGGGCGTCGGTACTATGCGCCTGACCATGATGAAATATGGCATAGAAGACATCCGCCATTTTAATTCTGCCAACTTAAAATTTCTAAGGCAGTTTAAATGAAAAAAGTAGACAATATTTCGGTAAAAGAGCTACAGGAAATGGCTGAGAAAATGTATGGGAGTCTAGTCAAAGCCGACGTTGACATATCAAAAAAGATTGTGATCGTAGATATGCCGATGCACTATGACGGCGAAGCAGAGCTGCTTGAACAAGGCTCAAAACAAAAAGATATATGGGGTATAAATTTACACCCTGCCAAGTATGGCACTGACGGTTTTGTTGAATTTGAATCAATGATAAATCTTAAGCCGGGTTATGGTAATTTTTCTCGAAGCGTAGATGATCCGGCGATTCAAGCGCAAATCCTTGCAGTAATTGACGAGGTTGTCCATGAGTAAGCACGTATATGACAAAAAAAAATGGATGGAAATGCCGCTCTTTGACCAAATGGGCAACATAAGCGCAGAGGTGGGACGAGCCTTAAGGGCCAAACAAAAAGGCGATCAAAGAAGTCTTGAGGGAGCTTTTTACAGAGGCCTAGACTTGCTTAATGCCACGATTCAGGGACTGGTTGAGCGCAAATCGCCTCGGTTTCGCGAGGTCTTGATTGCTCGCGATCAATTTTGTGAAGCCATACTGATAAAAAAAGATGATCCAAAGCTGGACGAATATTTTACTCAATTCGCGCTTGCCGCCAGGAAAGACAAATGAAAATTAGCATTAATGAATTGAAAAAGTACGTTGAGGTTGATGCAGCGGTTGACGAGCTGGTTGCCAAAATCGGGGCGCAGTTGGGCGAGGTTGAGGCGGTTGTGGATCTAAGTAAAAAGTACAAAGGTATCGTCATAGCCAAAATTATAAGTTGCGAAAAGCATCCTAGCGCAGATAAATTAAACGTTTGCATGATTGATAACGGCCAGAAAGAAGTCCGGGTGGTTTGCGGCGCGTCGAATGTGCGCGAAGGCTTGCTGGTGGCCTGGCTGCCGCCGGGCGCCATTGTTCCGGCAACTTTTGACAAAGACCCTTTGATGCTTGAAACCAGGGAAATACGCGGACAACTCAGCAGCGGCATGCTGGCCAGCGCCAGCGAACTTGGCCTCAGCGCCGATCATTCTGGCATTTTGGAACTGGACCAGGGCAATCCAGGCGATGACTTCGCCAAGGTATTTGGCCTGGATGACTTCATCGTGGATATAGAAAACAAGATGTTTACCCATAGGCCGGACTGTTTCGGGCTGCTTGGCGTGGCCCGGGAAATTGCCGGCATACAAGGACATGAATTTACGTCTCCGGACTGGTACTTAGGGCTAAATTCCAAATTCCAAATTCCAAATTCCAAAGAACTTCCTTTGGAAGTTCGCAATGAATTGCCGGAGCTGGTACCAAGATTTATAGCCCAAGCTGTAAGCGGCGTTTCGGTCAAACCCAGTCCGCTCTGGCTTCAAATTTATTTAACAAAAATAGATATGAAGCCCATCAATAACATCGTCGACATTACCAACTATATGATGCACCAGACCGGCCAGCCATTGCATGCTTATGACTACGATAAATTGCTAGCGATAAGCGGCAAGCAGCCCATTCGACACGCTCAGGAAAAGCAAGCGGTAAGCCTAGAAACTAGGAAAGCACGCAAAGCCGACAAACTTAAATTACTCGGCGGCAAAGAACTATCATTTGAGGATGAAGACACCATACTGATTACTTCTAACGATGTACCGGTCGGTATTGGCGGCGTGATGGGCGGAGCGGATACCGAAGTAGACGCCAGTACCAAAAATATAGTTTTGGAATGCGCTAACTTTGATCTTTATTCTATTCGCCGCACCAGTATGACGCACGGGCTATTTACCGACGCCGTTACCCGGTTTTCCAAAGGTCAAAGCCCGCTGCAAAATCCGGCGGTCGCCGCCAGAACCATTGAAGAAATCATAAAGCTTGCGGGCGGGAATATGGCCAGCGGCTTGCTGGACAATAATCGGCTGGATTCAGAAGTGCTTAACCGCATGTCTGTAAATAGTCCCGTGGAAGTATCGGTTGATTTTATAAATGAGCGCTTGGGTCTGGGCCTATCGGCGGATAAAATTGTCGAAATTTTGCGGAGCGTAGAATTTGTAGTCGAAGTTACCCGCGGAGATATATTGATTGTCAAAGCTCCTTTCTGGCGCATGGATATCGAAATCGCCGAAGATGTGGTCGAAGAAGTCGGCCGGCTGTATGGCTATGACCGCCTGTCAATCGAATTGCCGAAAAGAAATATCGTTCCTGTCGGTCCGGACGATCTGCTAAATCTAAAATCAAAACTGCGGTCCCAGCTCAGCGGAATGGGCGCCAATGAGGTTTTGACTTACAGCTTCGCCAGCGGCAATTTGCTGGAAAAGGCCGGACAGGATAAGGATTTGGCCTTTAAGATTTCTAACGCACTCAGTCCGGAGCTTGAATACTACCGGCTTAGCCTATTACCTAGCCTGTTAGATAAAGTGCATCAAAATATCAAGGCCGGATTTGATCAATTTGCCATTTTCGAAATTGGCAAAGTGCACGGCAAGAGTGAAAAAGACAAGGATAACCTGCCAAAAGAACTCGAGCGGTTGGCTTTGGTTTTCGCTGATAAGAAAAACTCTGACGCCGGTGCCGCTTACTATCAAGCATTTGCCCTAATGGCTGATATAGTTTATTCCCGTTTTGGCGGCGTGCGTCTCGAGTCTTTAAGTGAGTGGAAATTAGAACATAAAATGTTTAGCCAGATGAGGGCGCCGTTTGATCCAAAACGTTCCGCGGTTGTCTATAATTTTGATAAACCGCTGGGAATTGTAGGCGAATTCCAAGCTTCGGCTTCAAACAGTTTGAAGCTGCCTCAAAGAACTGCCGGATTCGAATTGTTTTTAAATCCCATGCTAAAATCAAATTTACCATCCTACTCAGCGCTTTCTAAATACCCCGGCATTGAGCAGGATATTTGCCTAAAAACAAGCTTTGATTTGCCGTTTGCTGACATTTTCAATGGTCTTGATGAAAGCTTACGTTCCAATGCGCCTGATGATCTGGAAATTAAAACTTCCTGCATTGATATATTCAGCAAGGACAAAACGAGCAAGCATACTACCTTCCGTATTAGCGCGCTGAGCTACAATCGGACTCTTACGAGCGAAATCATTAATAGATTATTAGACAAAGCGTCCGAAGATTTAAAAACCAAGCTGGATGCCGAGCGGGTATAGAAAATAGGTGTGTTATAATTTTTCTAAGTATTTATGAGTAAAAGATCAAAAGGGCAGCAAATTTTTATTTACGTCATCGTGGCGGCATTTTTGTTTTCGTCTTTTGCCTTCAGCGGCCTGGTAATCTGGGAACTTACCAAAGGAAGCGAACAAAACAACTCCGCTGACACTGAAGATATTCAGGCGCAGCTGCAAGAACAATTAGATCAACAAAATCAGGAGGGTAAATTGGAAGGAACAGAATTAGAAAACTTTGAACCGGTACAAAGCGTAGATAAACTGCAGAAGATCGACCTAAAAGAAGGCGACGGCGAAGTGGTAAAAGAAGGCGCAACCGTTACGGCGCATTACACGGGTGCGGTAGCATCTTCCGGAAAGATTTTTCAAAGCTCAAAGGACACGGGTCAGCCAGCCCAATTTCCTCTCGACGGTGTGATTAAGGGCTGGCAAGAAGGCGTACCGGGCATGAAAGTCGGCGGCGTACGCAGACTTGTCATACCCGCCGAATTAGCGTACGGCGAAACTCCACCCCAAGGTTCCAACATTCCGCCCAACGCAGCACTTGTCTTCGATATCGAACTGGTCTCGATTGATTAATAAATAGCAAAAAACACAACATCTAGCGCCTTGAAAAATCCATACCCGCTATATATACTAGTAGTACTCACTAAATCAGTGGGTTGTGTGCTAGAGAGTTAACATACAGCCATACAATAAAAACAATAAAATCTAAAAAAGGGGTTAAAAAATGCCAAAGAACATCACTATATTTACCAGCAATACCTGCGGCTACTGCGTCATGGTTAAGAAGTATCTTAGCTCAAAAGGCGCCACGTACGAAGAAGTCAACATTGACGAGCATCCGGAACGCCAGAAAGACGCTTACGCGCTGAGCGGCCAGCTGGCAGTGCCGGTGACAGTCGTTACTAAGCAAGATGACAGCCAGCAAGTGGTAGTCGGCTATAACCTAGCCCAACTAGCTCCTGCCTTAACTTAGGCGCCCTATTTTTGCGGCAAGCTGCGGCGTCAAAGCTTCCGCGTCTCGCTCACCGTACTAAAAAAGTACGGCTCGCTTCAATGCTCAGCTTTTCCTTGCATCTTACTCGCATAAATAGCGCGCTTACCCCGCCAGGATATTTGCACTAAAAGTGTAAAAAACGATAAGCTGTAGTAATAAATATTTATAGGAGACTTGATGTCAGAAAATAACCCCGTGCATGATGTGATAACTATTGGGGCGGGTCCGACGGCGCTGAGTGCGGCGATTTATACTACCCGCGAAGATCTGGACACGGTTTTGTTAGAAAAAGGCGTGATCGGCGGCTTGGCCTCCATTACAGACTGGGTGGACAATTATCCGGGCTTTCCGGATGGTGTCGCCGGGTTGGAGCTGGGCGAGCGTTTGCAAAAGCAAGCTGAGCGCTTCGGTGCCAAAATAGAGTTGGCGGAAGTGACCGGTATTCATCCAAAAAAAGGATTGGTAGAAGTCGAAACTACAGACGGAATCAAGCGCGCCAAGACCGTGCTTATTGCTACAGGAAGTGATTACAAGCGCCTGGGTATCACCGGCGAAGACGAATACTACGCCCGAGGCGTGCATTTTTGCGCTACCTGCGACGGAGCTTTTTATCGCGACAAAAAATTGGTAGTGGTGGGCGGCGGCAATTCGGCAGCCCAGGAAGCGGTTTTTCTTACCCGGTACGCCACACATATAGACATGCTGGTCCGCGGCCCGAAAATGCGCGCTTCGGAAGTGCTGCAAAATGAGGTAAAAAAGCATGCCGGAAAAATAACCGTACATTATAATACCTCGACTGATGAGATTGTCGGACAAGAAGGCAAAGTGGTGTCGGTCAAAAGCACGCACAACAACAAAAGCGTCAACTTCCCAACTGACGGAGTATTTGTATTTATAGGGCTCAAGCCCAACACCGGTTTTTTGGCCGGCAGCGGCATAGAGCTTGACGAGATCGGACTGATAAAAACCGACACCAAACTACAGACTAATTTGCCCGGCGTGTTTTGTGCCGGCGATGTACGCTCGGGAGCGACCATGCAGATTGCCAGTGCGGCCGGCGAAGGCGCCACGGCGGCACTGCTGATGCGCGAATACATTGACCACCTAGCCCGTACGCCCCAAGTCCACACCTAAGCAATTCCGAATAATTAAATTTTAGAGTAATTAAGGAAGAAGTCGGTACGTATGTGGTCTGGACTAACCCCGGTTTGTTTGAGTTGTTTGTCGAGGCTTTCGACCATTGGTTCGGGGCCGGAGAGATAGATATAGTGAGAGGGGCTGGCGTGAGCCAATATTTTTTGCGAGGTAAGTTTTTGGCCGACAAGCGGTATAAAATCGTCGCCCAATTGATCAAAAATATCTCTAAAGGCAATTTCTTGCGCCACAAGGGCAGCGTATATTAATTTAATAGAGCGTTTTTCGCCGCAGTCCTGCAGATATTTGACCATACTGCGATAAGGCGTGCAGCCGATTCCGCCCGCCACAAAAAGCAGCGGGATGAACGGATCTTTAGGCAGTACGAAATCACCCATCGGTTCCGCCATGAGTACTTGGTCGCCGGGTTTTAAATTCCTAAGTGTGCGCTTAAAGCTGCTGCCTTCGCTGCTGATTTTAGTGGTGATAGAAAGCGTTTTTTCGGTGGGCGAACTGGAGAGGGTAAACCAATGCCGTTCGCCGCGGGCATCGGGATTTTCATGCGGCAAGTAAAGTTCAATAAATTGCCCGGCAATGTGATGAATATGGGCCGGTTTGCTAAACCAGCAGGTGATTATATTTTTAGCGCTTGCTTCGCTGCGGTTAAAGACAACCTTCATTTTTGTATTTTGCGGCGGTGCGGTTTGATTTTATTAGGGAGATCAGTCGTAATCATTACTTGAGGGTATAGCAAATGCAAGAACCAGGCCACAATCGGCCTGTTAACCGTGTACATGGTCATTTGCAGCTTTAAGCGCTTGGCCAGAAAATAAACCAGCGGGTTGTAAAGCGAATAGAGCAGGCAGACGCCGGAAAATCTCAGAACTTTAGCGGTCTGTATGGCTTCAAACGGTTTGGTTAACTCGGAATAAAAGGTCATGACCTCCGGGCAGGCTTTTTTTAATTCCAGGAGCTCTTGGAAGTTATTGCTAGCGACCAAAGGTTTGGGACCGCGGTGATTCTTAATAATATCTGCTAAAGGAGCAGCCCAGCTAAATCCATAGCAATCAATAAGAAGCTGTTTACGGCCGGCTGTTTCCAAAGCTTCTTCCAGCGTGGGTATTGGCTGGCCGCTTTTGGTCTGGATCAAATTAATTTCTCTAAGCGGCAAATCCCGGATTTTTCGGGAATCACCGGCAACACGCGACAAGTTGTCATCATGAACTAAAACCAATCGGTTGTCTGAAGTAGGCTGAACATCTATTTCAATAATGTCGGCCCTATATTTTTTAGCTGTTTCAATCCCGACCAGGGTATTTTCCGGAGCCAAACCGGCTGCACCGCGGTGGGAGATTACTTTCAACATATGGTATAAAGGATAAAGTAGAAAGAATAAAGATTAAAGACTAAAATTTGCCACAGTCTTTTATCTTTTAACTTTTAGCTTTAAACTAAAGTGACTGTAAGGAGCGATTTATGGCTGATTTCAACAAGGTTTTAACACCAGGCGATATAGACAATGGTTTGCTGAATACGGTAGTCGAAATTTCTGAAGGCTCGATCATGAAGATCGAATGGGACCGCCAGCGCGCCGCTTTTATGCTTGACCGGGTTGAGCCGGCAATCTTTGCCAAGCCTTGCAACTACGGATTCATTCCGCGTACTCTTGATGAGGACGGGGATGAACTTGATACGCTGATTGTCTGCAATGAGCCGTTGCCGACAGGCGTTTGGCTGGAAGCTAAAATTTTGGGCGTATTGAACTTTGAAGACGATGGAGAAATGGACCATAAAATTGTGGTCGTACCGGCCGATGACAGGAATACTGGCGATAGTATAAGTTCACTGGAAGATTTAGGCGAACGCTGGAAACAGAAAATTGAGCATCATTTCGCGCACTACAAAGACCTCAAAAAACCAGGCTCCACAAAGGTTCTGGGCTGGGGCAATATAGAAGACGCTAAAAAAATCATCCGTGAATGCATCGAACGCTATAAAGCTTGAGAGTCATTACATTGCTCTTTATCGTGCCTGAACTGCGAGAACATGGACGTCTCTCATTCGGTACGGCAAGTACATAGATGAGACAGTAAAAAGCCAGCTGGACTGGATTTATTGGAAAATGTGTTTGACAATCACAATTAATTATGAATAATTGGTGCTAAACTAAGGAGTCCAGCCGAAATGCCAGATTTTGTGACAGGTGAAATTGCTCGGATAGGCATACCGATCGGTGCTGGAGCAGAAACGCAGCAACCCAGCCGAAGCGACCGAGCAGGTGTTATCGTTGCGGCACTGGTATCGCTAGCTATCTACGAAAGAAGCAATGAACTTACTGATGTAATTAACGCTCAAGTAAACCAGTTTGAGGAAGCCGTAGAAGCAGACAAGAAAACTGGCGACACGGAGGTATTGACAGGCTACAGCATTGATTTGGACTCAAGAGTGTTAACGCGCTACAGCTTACTTGCAAGATATCGAGCTGCCGGCCATAAAGCATACGCGTTGGGGAGTGAGCCACTAAATTCGCTGTTTACAGACATAGAGCTCAACAAGCGTCGTCCAGGCGAGCAAGTGTTTGAGCCGAAACATCCATTCCAGGGTCGTGTTGTTGGTTGGCTCCAAGGGGGTGATCATCCAACAGAAAAAGGATTGCATCTTGTGGGTAAAACCTGGTCAGATCAGCAAATGGCCGCTCAAGCTAATATAGATGCCTACGCAGAGGATAGAACTGATACTGGTTTATGTCTACCTTCTTGGGGAGATTTTATTACCGCGTACGCCGCAGAAGCCGAGGCCTATGATGGCGTGACTTTGGATGGCTCTACCTTTTCTAGGTTGGTACAGCACGATATAAAACCGTGTGACGTTCGCGGCCACTTCGCTCACGGTGGTATGGCGGTCTCCTCGGAGGGCGGTGAGCTCGGCTCTCGCAGGTCGGACGGGCATGCCCGTCCGGCCGAGGGCGTGCGGTTCCTGATGGGGCAAATTCAGCCCAAACTTGAAGCTTAGATTTTTTTCATACTTCTTTTCTTTTGCTAAATTTAAAATTGCGGAGAGTGGAGAAGTATTGATCTCTTAACGAATACTACTTATTACCAGAATTGATCGTTACGAAACTGAACAAGCCGCTCGCGAGGGGCAATTTGAACTATTGGTTGCCTGGGCCCACAAGGCACCTGAAAAAAAATGGTATACCGCTGGGAATCTATATATTGGCTTGAAAATCCTTATGTTTAGCCGTTATAATAGTTCAAATTAAACAAGGTAAAAATTCCGTTAAAACATTAAAAAGGAATAATATATTATAATGTTAAAAACAATTTATAGTGCTGGCAGACAAACAAATTATCTAAAAGGAAAGTGGGTTTTAACGGTATGAAAACACGTATTGCCATAAATGGATTCGGACGGATTGGCCGCAGCGCTTTTAAGATCGCGTTTGACCGTAACGACCTGGAGATAGTGGCCGTAAACGACCCGGGCGTCAGCAAGGCTTTGGCCCATCTTCTAAAACATGACAGCAATTATGGGAAGTACGAACACAGAGTAGAGTTTGACGACGATTCATTTACGATTGACGGACAGAAAATAAAAAAATTTTCTGAGCGCGATCCGGGCCTGCTGCCTTGGGGTGAACTAAAGGTTGACGTAGTGGTTGAATGCACGGGATTTTTTACTAAAAAAGAAGATGCCGAAATACACTTAAAGGCCGGCGCGAAAAAAGTGGTGATATCTGCCCCGACTAAAAGCGAAGATCTAAGCACAATCGTGCTTGGCGTTAACGAGGAAAAGTTAAAAGAGGCTTCTGACATCGTCAGCTGTGCCAGCTGTACGACAAATTCTGTAGCTGCCGTAATGGCGATTCTCGACGAAGCTTTCGGCGTAGAAAAAGCCATGCTGACAACCGTGCACAGCTACACGGCCAGCCAGCGCCTGCAGGACGGTCCGGCTAAAGATCTGCGTGAAGCCCGCAATGCCGCCGAGAATATCGTGCCGACCACAACCGGCGCGGCTATAGCTGTCGCTAAAACCTTGCCGCAGCTGCAGGGCAAATTTGACGGTATGAGCATTCGCGTGCCAACCCCCGTGGTTTCGCTGAGTGACGTAACCGTGCTTTTTAAAAAAGACACAACCAAGGAAGAAATTAACAAGATTTTCAAAGATGCCGCCAAAGAACCTTTTTATCAGGGAATTTTAGACGTCTCAGAAGAGCCGCTGGTTAGCTGCGACTACGTGGGCAACAGCCACTCCGGCATTGTCGATTTGCTGCTTACCAACGTTGTCGACGGCAATTTAGCTAAAGTTGTGGTTTGGTATGATAATGAATGGGGCTATAGCAACCGTTTAATTGAAATGGTGGCGGACGTAGGAAAGTTGCTTCAGGATCAGAGCTAAATTTGCTTTTTAAATAAGAATCATGAATCATTAAATAAGAATCATGGAACACAAAACTACTTTCTACCGCCAATTTTTAGGAGGTAAAACCTCATGAAAATCGCATTGAGTACCGACCATGCCGGCTTCGAAAAACTAAAGCAGCTAAAAGAATTTTTGTCGGATTCGGGCCATGAATGCGTCAATTTCGGACCAACTTCATATGAGCCGAATGATGATTACCCGGATTTTATACGGCCGGCAGCCGAGGCTGTAGCCAGCGGCGAATGCCAGGTCGGCATAATCTTTGGCGGCAGCGGCCAAGGCGAAGCGATGACCGCCAACCGCGTCAAAGGTGCGCGCTGCGCGGTTTATTATGGTCCGGCCAAAGCCGTGGACGCGATAGATGTTAGCGGTCACGTAGCCGAAGATGATTTTGAAATTTTGCGTCTTAGCCGCCAGCATAATGATGCCAACATGCTGTCTCTAGCCGGCAGATTTTTAGATAATCAAGGGATTGAGCTGGCCGTATCCATCTGGCTGAACACAAAATTTGCGGACGAAGAACGCCATGTAAGGCGGATCAAAAAAATAGACGGAGCTTGAGAGGTGAGCTCTATCATTTGCCCGACGGTTTTGGCTGCCGATAAAGCGGACTTTAAAAAACAGGTAGATACGGTTAGTTTCGCGCGGCGAATTCAGCTGGATTTTATGGATGGCGAGTTTGTGAAAACTAAATCAATAGATCTGAAAGACGCTTGGCTGCCCGATAATACCCAATCTGATTTGCATTTGATGTACCAGCGTCCCATGGAGTATTTGCAGATAATTTTGATCCTCAAGCCGCATATGGTGATTATTCACGCCGAAGCCGAAGCCGATTATGTGCAAATGGCCGCCGAGCTGAATAAAAATGGCATCTTAGCCGGGCTCTGCGTCTTGCCTGAAACTACGATAGAGGGTATCAGGCCGATACTAAGAAGCTTTGATCATTTGTTAATTTTTGGCGGTCATTTAGGACATTTTGGCGGTCAGGCCGATTTATCCCAGCTTCACAAAGCCAGCGAAGCAAAAGAAATTAATCCGAATATTGAAACAGGCTGGGACGGCGGCGCCAATGACCAAAATGCAAAAAAATTAGCCGATAGCGGTATCGACGTGATAAACGTGGGCGGCTTCATCCAAAAGTCCGAAAATCCAATGGCGGCCTACGGGTTGCTTGATGATTTAATAAACTAGCATATAATCATAAGCAAGATGATTTCTAAGAAGTATTCTATTGCTGAACTTGAAACTAAGGCTTACGAGATCCGGGTGGATATCATCAAAATGCTGGAGCATGCCGGCAGCGGGCATTCGGCTGGTCCGCTCGGTTTGGCAGATATATTCACGGCGCTTTATTTTGATATATTAAATCATGATCCTAAAAATCCGGATTGGAGTGAGCGGGACCTTTTTCTTTTGAGCAATGGACACTGCGCGCCGGTGCAATATGTGGCGATGGCCCATGCCGGCTATTTTGCCCGCGAGGAGTTGAAAACTTTGCGGCAATTCGGCTCGCGGCTGCAAGGACATCCGGAACGGACAAAATTATCGGGGCTGGAAACGACTAGCGGGCCTCTTGGCTGCGGACTGAGCCAAGCTTGCGGAATGGCACTGGCTATGCGAATGAATTCCGTTAGAGACGATGGCTCTAACGGAATGAATAAGGACTTGCACCGCTGGGTTTATGTGGTTATGGGCGACGGCGAACTGGACGAGGGAAACATATGGGAAGCGGCCATGCTGGCCAGCAAATACAAGCTTGGCAATGTTATTGGCATAGTTGACAGAAATAATATTCAGATCGACGGTCCGACCGAAGAAGTTATGCCCCTGGATGATTTGGCTGAAAAATGGCAGGGATTCGGCTGGCATGTTCTGGAGATTGACGGCAATAATATGGAAGAATTTATTGATGCCTGCTCATTAGCCCGCTCAATCGTAGAAAAACCGGTGGTTATTATTGCCAGGACAATTCCTGGCAAAGGTGTGGATTTTATGGAATACGACTTCCGCTGGCACGGCAAACCACCCAATAAAGAGGAAGCCAAAAAAGCCCTGCACGACCTGCGCACCCTAAAAGGCAAGATCCGGGGCGAACATGAATAGTTTAGCGAATAAATACTTAAAAAATTGTGAACACTTTACTCGTCTGCGCGCGAGTGACGCCCCGGATTCGCAGGTTGTTTCAAGCCTTATTCTTGGAGCTGCTCTATGAATTTGTATTTAGTGAAAGATATTTTGGATAAGGAGATTGCCCAGGAGCCTATTCGCAAAGGTTTTGGCAAAGGGCTTTTAGAAGCGGGTAAGATCGATGAAAACGTGGTAGCGGCCTGTGCGGATTTGACGGATTCTACACAGATGAGTTTGTTTGCCGAAGCATTTCCGGAGAGATTTATTGAGATTGGCGTGGCCGAGCAAAATCTTGTGACTACAGGGTCGGGGATGGCCGCCATGGGCAAAATTCCATTTGTTTCCAGCTATGCGGCTTTTAGCCCCGGCAGGAATTGGGAGCAAATCAGAACAACTATTTGCTTGAATGACCGGCCGGTTAAGATTGTCGGTTCGCATGCTGGAGTCAGTGTTGGGCCGGACGGCGCGACTCATCAAATGCTGGAAGATATTACGCTCATGAGGGTTTTGCCAAATATGGTTGTGATCGCGCCTTGCGACAGCTTGGAAGCCGCCAGAGCAACTTTGGCAATGGCGAAGGACAAAAGGCCGAATTATCTCAGGCTGGCGCGTGAAAAAACACCGATCATTACGACCGAAGACACGCCTTTTGAAATCGGCAAGGCCTATGTTTACGCTGAGGGAGACGACCTGACTTTGATATCCACTGGTACCATGACTTATCACGCTATGGTAGCCGCCGAGAAATTATATAAAGACGGAATTGACGCTGAGGTTGTGCATGTGCCGACTATTAAACCTCTAGACACGCGAACAATCATAGATTCTGTCCGCAAGTCTAAAAAAGTTATAACCATTGAAGAAGGCCAGATAGCCGGCGGTTTAGGCGGAGCGGTCGCAGAGCTATTGAGCGAAAAATACCCAGTCAAAATAAAGCGCCTAGGTATGAAAGACCGCTTCGGCGAATCCGGCAAACCCGACGAACTGCTAGAACATTTCGGCCTGACCGCCAAACACATCCAGTTCGCGGCCCATAAAATAATGGATGAGAAGTAAATGGCATTAACGCTTAGGCAAATGCGAGAAAACTCAGCGGCGGCCCGGGAGCTTATGAAGCGTGCACGGGCGGAGAAGTTTGCCGTAGGGGCTTTTAATCTTGATAACCAGGAAACTTTGAAGGCGGTTGTGCGGGCCGCGCTGGCTAAGAAATCGCCGGTGTTAGTTGAGGTTAGCCAAGGCGAAGTCGAGGCCATGGGCATGGATAATATCCGTGATATGGTTGACAACTATAAGTCTCTAGCCGGAATCGAGATGTACATTAACCTTGATCACAGCCCGAGCGTTGAAGCGGCCATTGCCGGGATTGAAGCTGGCTATGAATTTATCCACATTGACGTTTCACAGGCGAAACATGAGGCGACTGATGAAGAAATCATCAACGAGACGCTCAGGGTCGTGGAATACGCCAAGTTGACGGGGGCGCTGGTGGAGAGCGAACCGCATTATTTTGGCGGCAGCTCCAATATGCACAAAGAAAAAATAAATTACGAGGAAATCAAAAAAACATTTAGTACTCCGGAAAACGCTAGGCAATTTGTTGAAATGACAGGAATCGACACTTTCGCGGCGGCTATTGGCAACCTGCATGGAAAATATCCTGTCCCAAAGATTTTGGACTTGAATTTATTAAAACAAATCCGCGAAGTAATTGACTGCAACATCAGTTTGCACGGCGGCAGCGGCACGCCCGAGCATTATTTCGTGGAAGCCGCGAAAATCGGCGTCAGCAAGGTCAATATTAACTCGGATCTGCGCATAGCTTTTCGCAATACCTTAGAGAAAGTCCTGCGGGAACACCCTGATGAATATGCCGTGATCAAGCTAATGGGCGAAGTTATAGACGCCGTCCAAGAGGCAGTCGAAAGCAAGATCGACGCTCTTGGTTCCGCCGGGAAGACGATAATTTAAGCATAAACAGGTTGCAATCAATGGTTTATTTTGACAAAATACAAGGATAAATAAGGATAAAAAATACAGAGATTAAAGGTGGGCAAAAAATGAGTCAATTTGATGTGTTATGCGTAGGAGACGTCGTAACTGACGCTTTTATAAAATTACTTGATGATAAAGCGGAGGTACAAGAATCTAATGACGGCCCGCTTTTAGCCATGCCGTTTGCCACAAAAATTCCTTTTGACCACACCGAAGTTTTGAATGCTGTCGGCAACTCGGCTAACGCGGCAGTTAACTTTGCGAAGTTAGGCCTGAACACCGCGTTAGTGGCCAATGTAGGCGGGGATTCGCCAGGGCGCGATATTATAAACACGCTTGATCAGGCCG
This sequence comes from Candidatus Parcubacteria bacterium, assembly GCA_019347895.1. GTDB lineage: Bacteria > Patescibacteriota > Saccharimonadia > Saccharimonadales > 2-12-FULL-41-12 > JACRNE01. The sequence goes on from JAHWKM010000006.1 coordinate 53,565, forward strand.
ATGTGGACACAAAATACGTCCGCATAAATACCCGCAAGAAAAGCAACTATCATTTCGTGCTGTGGTACAAGGAAGAACGTACGATTTTGATAAAGCATGAAGAATATGAATATCATTGGCCGCATATTCCCCAGAAGGAAATTCCCAAGTGGGTTTATTTCAGCTCAATCAGCGACAATGCGCTGGACTTTCATGACGATGTAGTCGAGTGGCTGGATAAAAATCCGGAGACTAAGCTGGCTTTTCAGCCCGGGACCTTTCAGATGAAGGCTGGCAAAGAGAGGCTGGGAAACGTTTATAAAAGAAGCGAGCTTGTTGCGGTTAACCGGGAAGAAGCAGCTTTTATCACCGGAGGCAAAGTGGAAGACGTTAATGATTTGTTTGATCGCCTGCACAAGCTGGGGCCGCGAATTGTACTGATAAGCGACGGCTCTCATGGCAGCTACGCGTCTGACGGCGAAAGCCGTTTCAAAATGCCAATTTATCCCGACCCTAAGCCGCCCTATGAACGGACCGGTGCCGGCGATGCTTTCACCTCTACCTTCGTGGCTTCGATAATGCACGGCAATACTATTGACGGAGCGCTGCAATGGGCACCGATAAGTTCAATGAACGTGGTCCAGCACGTAGGGGCGCAAGCCGGTTTGTTAAACGAAAAGCAACTGGCTGAACTTTTGCAAAAGGCCCCGGAATGGTATAAACCCAAAAAACTATAAGTATGGAAAATTCGAAAAACGAAGCACGAAAACTGAAACAAAAACGAAATGCTCAAACCAGAAACGTCTCGAGTTTCGAATTTCTGTTTGATTTGTTTCTAATTTCGAATTTCTTTTTTCGGTTTTCTGAGCGGAGCGAATCTTGTGGCTAGGTTTATCTCTGATATTTTGCAGGCCCGCGAACCCTACTTCAGCCAAAAGATCGCTGAGCTGGAAAAAATTGCCGGCAAGCCGGGCATTGATGTCCGTTTGGTCGGTGATTTGATTCAGAGACAAAGGAATATACTCTGTAAGTTGGGCTTGGATGAATCAGACACCAATCCTGCGGAGCTATACCACGCGCTGGTAGATAAAGCCTTAAGCGACTCAAAATCTTTAGCTGGCAAAATCGGCATTGTGCCCGCGGACAGCCCGGAGTTAGCCGTCAAGAAATCTATAGAATTCGTGCGCAAAGCCACGGGCGATAACAGGCTTTGGACACTTAAATCAGCAGCTGCTAAAAAGCAGCTGAAAGAAAACCCGCCCAAGAAACTTATGCGAATTTTCTCGCTGAGATCGATTGATTCCGCCCTAAAAAGAGAACCGCTGTCTATGCTGTTTGCCTTCGCCAAAAAAACCGAGCCTAAAAAATGGCATGAAAAATATATATCCCAAGCCGCCAAACTAAACCCAACAGATTTTGATTATCACAATATCGAAATTTCGCAGGTCCATAGACTGAGACAAGCACAGCTTAAAAAAGCCGGCCCAAATTTAAACCAATGTGTTTATATAAACTACGACGTCGCCGGCATAATAATCATCACGCCGAAAAAACGTTTCGAGGGCGATGTTTTGTTTTTGGTTCATTCAATTTTAGAAAATATCAGGCTGCTAAAATCCCACAGCCTTTACTTAAAGCTTCATGGTATGGAATCCGATTTTTCATCCCGGTTAGAGTCGATAAGAAAGCACGGATTTAGTAAAGTAGCTTCAAATTATAAAAATTTTGGCTGGAACGCGTACTCTAAATACCTTAATAATCAAAATATACTACAAGATGAAAGTCCAGACTTCGCAATAGAAGATGACGTGAAATTACTAGAGATAAAAGATCTGCTTGACGATGAATCGTTTTGGCAGCATTACTTTTTGGTTGCGCCCGGGGAGAATTTTATGGCCTCATGCAATTTGTCTGATGTAATTTTAAATGCCGTAAACTGCTATGAGCCGGGGCAGGCCCACTACCGCTTTGGCCAGATTTCGCTGCAAGACGAATTATTTGGCCGTTACCTGCAGTTGCCCGAAGTAAGGAAATACGTACAAAAAGAGGCAAGCCGTGGATAAAAGACACAGCAAAAAAATTCAATATTCGATTTGTGTTTCAGGCGCGGCCGCCGGCCATACGGTCGAGGCCTCGGCTGACCTTGCTTATCAGCTGGGAAAATCTATAGCCAAATCAGGACATGTACTCACCACCGGAGCTACGGTTGGCTTGCCTTATCATTCCGCAGTTGGCGCCAAGGACGCGGGCGGGACCACCATCGGATTTTCACCGGCTAGTTCACTGCGCGAGCATTTACGCAAGTACCGTCTGCCTTATGATTGTTTTGATTTTGTAAACTTTACGGGTATGAATTATGTGGGCCGTGATTTGTACCTAGTTCAGTCCAGCGACGCCCTTTTAACTGTTGGAGGCCGGTTCGGCAGTTTGCATGAATTTACATCGGCTATTGAAGCGGGCAAGCCTTGCGGCATTTTAGTCGGCAGCGGTGGTGCGGCCGATATTATTCCGGCTCTCATGGAAGCCCTGGAACCTCCTCGCGGTGACATCGTTATTTATGACGAGGACCCCGAGCGTCTAGTAAAACGCATAATAGAAATCGTCGACAAACGCTACGTTGATATCCACAAAGAACTAAAAGAGCGCGATGAACATTGGTTCTTAAAACACACCCGCCCCTCGGACGACCCCGTCCATTAACTTGCTAGAATATACATAATGAGTAAATTTATATTAAAAAGCGGGTTTAAGCCGACCGGGGATCAGCCGGCGGCGATTGCCGCGTTAACTGGCGGCTTGGATAACGATGAGAAAAATCAGACGCTGCTTGGCGTAACAGGCTCGGGCAAAACTTTTTCTATGGCTAATGTGGTGGCAAACGTGCAAAAGCCTACCTTGGTTTTATGCCATAACAAAACTCTGGCCGCTCAGCTATATTCAGAATTTAAGCAGTTTTTCCCTGACAATGCGGTGCATTATTTCGTGAGTTATTTTGATTATTACCAGCCGGAAGCCTATATGCCCAGAAGCGATACTTATATTGAAAAAGACTCGCAGATAAACGAGGAGATAGACCGGTTGCGCCATGCTGCTACCTCGTCGCTTTTAAGCCGCCGGGACGTGCTGATAGTGGCCAGCGTCAGCTGTATTTACGGCATAGGTTCTGTCGAGGATTACGGTGATATGGCGGTGGTTGTCAGTGTCGGCGAGATTCGCAAGCGCGACAAGCTATTAAGGCATTTGACAGACATTCAATACCAGCGAAACGACGTAGATTTTCACCGTGCTACCTTTCGGGTTCGCGGCGATGTGGTCGATGTTTTCCCGGCTGGCGAGGAAATGGCTTACCGCGTGGAATTTTTTGGCGATGAAATCGAGAAGATAACCCAGATCGACTCGCTGACAGGCGAAATTACCAAAAAACTGGACCAGCTGAAGGTTTATCCGGGAAGCCACTATGTCACGCCTGAGCAAAAACTTAAGGTAGCGCTTGGCAAAATCGAAACCGAGCTGGACCAGAGGCTAGCGTACTTTAAAAGCAACGGAAAGTTATTGGAAGCCCAGCGG
>JAHWKM010000007.1 GCA_019347895.1 Candidatus Parcubacteria bacterium
ATAACGAAAGGCTTGAATAGCTCCAGGGCCATCATTTTCGGCAGGCCGCACTGGTGCATCTTTAGTTCAGGTCCGGAAACTATAACTGAACGTCCGGAGTAGTCGACTCTTTTTCCAAGCAGGTTCTGCCGGAATCGTCCTTGTTTGCCTTTGAGCATATCACTCAGAGATTTCAGCCGGCGGCGCTGGCCGGTAGCGGCTACGGCGCGGCCTGACCGGGCGTTATTATTATCTATTAAGGCATCGACAGCTTCTTGGAGCATGCGCTGTTCGTTGCGGCAGATTACTTCCGGGGCGTTTAAATCCATTAATTTTTTTAACCGGTTATTACGGTTAATTACACGCCTGTAAAGATCGTTTAAGTCGCTGGTGGCAAACCGTCCGCCTGTCAGCTGAACCATCGGCCTCAGATCCGGAGGAATCACCGGCAGAACACTCAAGCACATGCTGGTGGGCTTGATTCCCGCACGCTCCATACTCTCAAGCAAACGCAGGCGTTTCATGATTTTTTTCTTGCGCTGTCCCTTAGCGTCCTCGGCTTCTTTAGTCAACTGGGCAATTAGCTGGTTCAGGTTGATTTCTTCCAGCAGCGCTTTGAGCGCTGATCCGCCCATGCCGACTTTTATCAAATTCTGGACTTCATCAGGCATAGCCCGATATTCGTTCTCGTTTATCAAATTATATTTTAAAAGGCTGTCCAGCTGTTCTTTCAAAGTATTGAAGTCTTCTTCGACTTCAGCCAGCTCTTTGGTTTGAGCTTCGGCTAAAGCCTTGACGTTAGCGTCTTCGCTTTTTGCTTCGGCTTCATAGCGGGCTTTGATAGCCTCACCAGCGGCGGCGAATTCAGCTTCCTTGTCGGCCAGCATACGGTCGCGTTTATCAGCGTCAACTGAAATAACGATATAGCTGGCAAAATACGAAACTCTCTCCAGGCTTTTGACAGTCATGCCCAGAAGCAAGCCGACTGCGCTTGGAGTTCCGCGCAGGAACCAGATGTGCGAAACCGGCGTGGCCAGGGTAATGTGGCCCATTCGCTCGCGCCGGACGATAGATTTAGTGACTATTTCACCGTTTTTATCAACCGCCGCTTCGCGGGAACGCACGCCTTTGTATTTAGTATCATGCGGATTTATGTCCTTCGCGGGGCCGAAAATGCGCTCGCAGAATAGTCCGTCGCGCTCTGGTTTTTGGGTGCGGTAATTGATGGTTTCCGGCTTGGTAACCTCGCCGTAACTCCAATCCATAATGTCATCGCTACTAGCAACGCTTAACTGCACCGCATCAAAATCTGCAATATTCGTTCCGGTATTATATCGTCTCATTATAAAACTCCTAATCGTTTAAAGTTCTTGAAGTTTGAAATTTTCATTAGCTATTTTCCTCGCTTTGTTCTTCATCAAAAGTACTTGACGTTACTGTCGTGGCCGGAATATCGTCTTCCAGCTCCATTACCATATACTCGTCGGCGGTCGCCTCTTCCGTAACGTCGATATTGTTTATTTCGTTATCGGGAACGTCTACGTTCGATAGGTCCGCGGCCTCATCTTTGATGTTTTCGGCCAGAACTGCCTCCGCGTCAACCACTAGATCTTCCTCGATCAAATCCACCTTCAGCCCAAGTCCTTGCAGTTCCTTAACCAGCACATTGAAGCTTTCTGGAACTTTCGGACCGACAATCGGGGTTTGCTTAATTATTGACTCGTACGCCTTGCTTCGGCCATAAACATCATCGGATTTAATGGTCAGCATTTCCTGCAGGGTGTGGGCCGCGCCGTAAGCTTCAAGCGCCCAGACTTCCATTTCGCCGAAGCGCTGGCCGCCGTTTTGGGCTTTTCCACCGAGCGGCTGCTGGGTAACCATAGTGTAGGGGCCGGTCGAACGGGCGTGGATTTTATCGGTCACCATATGGGTGAGTTTCAAAATGTACATCGTGCCGACTACCGTAGTTTCCTTAAAAGCCTCCCCGGATCGCCCGTCATAAAGCTGGCGTTTGCCGTCCTGAGGCAGGCCGGCTTCTTTTAGCAGTTCTTCGATCTTCTCAAGACTGACGCCTCTAAATGACGGAGTGGCTATCTTGAGTCCAAGTGTCTCCGCCGCAATACCGAGGTGGGTTTCAAATAGCTGGCCCAGGTTCATGCGCGACGGTACCCCTAGCGGATTAAGTACGATATCTACGGGCTCGCCGTCTTCGGAAAATGGCATGTCCTCAACCGGCAAGATACGGGCAATCACGCCTTTGTTGCCGTGACGGCCTGCCAGCTTGTCGCCGACTTGTATCTTACGCATCTGAGCGACAAATACTTGGATTTGCATGATAACGCCGGCCTTTAGTTCGTGGCCGTTCTCGCGGGAAAAAATTTTAACGCCCACGACTTTGCCGTGCTTGCCGTTGCTCATGCGCTGCGAGGTGTCCCGGACTTCTTTGGCTTTTTCCCCGAAAATAGCTCGAAGCAGCCTCTCTTCGCTGGAAAGTTCCTGCTCGCCCTTAGGCGTAATTTTACCGACTAAAATGTCGCCGGGATGTACCTCGGCGCCGATCCGGACAATTCCGTTTTCGTCCAAATGCCGAAGCGCATCTTCCGACACATTAGGAATGTCGCCGGTAACGATTTCCGGGCCCAGCTTGGTTTCGCGGACTTCGGTCATAAAATCCACGATGTGGATACTGGTCAGGGTATCGTCTTCAACCAGCCTTCTGGAAATAACAATGGCATCCTCAAAGTTATAGCCATCCCATGGCATGAAAGCTACCCGCAGGTCGCGCCCCAGCGCTAACTCGCTGCCTTCTATAGACATGCCTTCGATGAGAGCGTCGCCTTTTTTGACCTTTTGGCCTTTGGTGACTGTTACCCGCTGGTTTATGCAGGTGCCTTCATTGCTGCGGATAAAATGCAGTGGTTTATAGGTCGCTTTTGATTTGCCGTAGCTAACCACTACTTCATCGGCAGTAGCCTTTATGACTTCGCCTGAATCTTCAGCGTAGACGATTTGACCGCTGTTGGCAGCTACGGTTGCTTCCAGCCCGGTGCCAATAGTCGGTGCTTTAGGGCGGACAAGCGGTACGGCTTGCTTCTGCTGGTTAGAACCGACTAAAGCGCGGTCAACGCGGTCTCGTTCTACGAACGGCACTAAGCCGGCGATGGACCCGATAATCTGATTATGGGCGGCATCCATATGGGTTACGTCATTAGCGTCGGTCTCGCCAACTTCCAGGTGGACACGGGCAGCTACACGCTCGTCTACAAAATGTCCGTTCTTATCTACGGCATTGCCGGCACCGGCTATGATAGTTTTTTCTTCTTCGGCAGCATCTAAAAATTCAACCTTATTGCTTACAGTCGCTTTAACCGGCCAGGTAGCCCGGGACTTGACGCCGGCAAGTTTCTTAGCGTCGGCTTCAGTAATTTTAGCGCCGGCTTTGACTATAAGCTTGCCGCTCTCATCCTCCAGGTTATGGGCCGCTATATGTCCGGCGGCATCATTAGCAGTTACCGCGTTAATTACTTTTTTGTATGGTGTTTCTATAAATCCGTAATCATTTATCCGGGCGTAGTTTGCCAGGTTTAATACCAGTCCGATGTTGGCGCCTTCCGGCGTTTCCACAGCGCAGATTCGGCCATAGTGGGTTTCATGGGCATCGCGGACTTCAAATCCGGCGCGTTCCCGCGACAATCCACCGGGACCCATGGAGCTTAGGCGCCTTTTATGGGCCAGTTCGCTTACCGGGTTAATTTGGTCCATGAACTGGGACAGCTGCGAGCTGGCAAAAAATTCGCGCACGGCTGCCACGACAGGCCGGGCATTTATCAGCTGGCCGGGTGTGACCGTCTCAATTTCAGACATGCTCATGCGGTCTTTAGTATTGCGCTCCATTCGAAGCAATCCGATTCTAAACTGGCGCTGGACAAGCTCGCCGACAAGTTTAACCCGGCGGTTAGCCAAACTGTCGATATCGTCGGCTGGTTCCTGTGTGTTGTTCAGGCGAATTATTTCGGCGACGATAGCCGTCAGATCTTCCAGGCGCATAACGCGATTTTCGGCTGTGTTTGGAATCTTAATATCCAGGCGTTTATTTATTTTATGCCGACCAACCCGGCTGAAATCAAACCGCTTGGGATTGTAAAACATGTTTTCCAGCAAGCTTCGGGCGTTTTCGACTGTCGCAAGATCACCAGGACGCAGCCGCCGGTAAACTTCTATCAAAGCTTCGGAAGCTGTCTTGGCAGGGTCTTTATCTATAGTGTTTTGCAGATAGTTAATAGTACCTTGATCGACATGGGCAAAAGTTTCCTTTATCTGGGCTTCCGTCATCCCTAGAGCGCGCAGTAAGGTAGTGACAGGAATTTTGCGCTTGCGGTCAATCTTTACGTATAGAGTACTGTTAGCGGCTGTTTCGAATTCCAGCCAAGCGCCGCGGCCCGGAATAACTTTAGCGCCGTAAAGGCTATGGCCGGCTGTAGTTTCAGCCGTAAAAAAAACGCCAGCTGAGCGGATCAGCTGGCTTACGACTACGCGCTCGGCGCCGTTAATTACAAATGTACCGCGAGATGTCATCCACGGGAAATCACCGAGATAAATTTCATGTTCTTTTACTTCGCCGGTGATTTTGTTTGTCAGCTGCACCTGGGCTTTTAGCGGTGCTTCAAAACTCACGTTATTTTCCCGGGCTTCGGCTTCGGACATCTTTGGCTTATCAAAATGGTATTTTTTAAAACTGAGGCTTAATTTAGTGCCCGTATAGTCATCAATCGGGCTGATCTCGGCCAGCAGCTCGCCCAAGCCTTCATCTACAAACCATTGCCAGGAGCGGTTTTGGTGATCGACCAAATTAGGCAGGTCTAAAACCGAATAAGTATCAGATAAATAAGTTCGCTTATTTTGCTTGTTGTTTGTTTTTTGCGCAGTGGACACGGTTGGTTTAGCCATATATTTAGTAAAATAACTCCTTGTAACGTTTATGAAGACTAGCCGGCAATGTGGTTTTATTGCCGGAAATTTATGATTTTTGGGTTTCCAGAAAACAGCATTTTCTGGTTTTTAGAAAGTTTTGTCCTTTAGAAATAGTTTCTAAAGGATTTGGCGCCGAAGAATACTGCGTACAACGTTGTGAAATTTGCTTTAATTTTGAAGCAATATCAACTATGCCGACCACTACTTCTTATTTACTAGAATACAGAGTTTGGGGTTGGAGTCAAGAGTTTTCGAGCTTTTCCTTTAGAAAAGAAACAATCCAAAGTTCTTGCGACCAAGAGCCAAGTCGTTCCATTTTTGTGCCGACAAAAACCGAACCAGAAAAACTCCCAGGCAGATTGCCAAAAACTATTGAAAATAAACCACCCAAAAGCCGAACTGAAAAGACTCCTTTGGTCGGTCCAGCTCATACTATACTAAACTAAGAAAGGAGCTGGCTGGTTTTCAGCTGGATTCGACTTTTTGCAATTTATTTTTATCGGTCTTGCCAAATGTTAGCCAAAAGCAGAATCTAAAAGGCTTACTTTTCGATAGTAAAATTATAGATAACTAAAACAGCTTATTGTCTGAGTAAACCTTTTAATAAAGCTTTAGATTTTCTTCCTGATTGGCCAGACAGCTGGGCAGAAAGATCCGAAAGGCTAATATTCAAACTCGTGATTCCAAGTTCCGTTGTAGTATTTAATCTTTTAAAATAACCCTGTATCGCATTTAACGCTGCATCTAATTGTTGCCCATATCCAGGAGTTCCTATATCAGACTCAAGGTTTCTATCTATTGGTACAATAAATGAATTTCCTTGTGCATCTCTAGTTAAATGAAATCCACTGTTTTCTATAAAGGTTCCATCCAACCTTAGGCCATCAAGTATAAGTTGTGTGTTTCCGTCATTTGTCTGAGCAATAGTTAATCGCATTGAGCTACCAGCTTCCATCGGGACTTCCGGTAATTGGATCTCCGTGGTGTTAGCACTGATATCTCTTCGAAGAGGTTTATTTCTAGCGGCATATGCTGTTAAGCTTGACATTCCAATTTGATATATCTCACTGGCTTTTCTCAAATGTGGATGAGTATCTTTTCCTCGTAAATTAAATAGGTCTTCATCGTTTTCATGTGCTTTAGATACCGGCGTTCTTCCTATAATTGATCCTAGCCTCCCTATTGCTATTTTATCTTCCATGCATAAAACTGGAAATCCCCAACCTGAACTTGCCAGCCTACTAGCAGCTTGCCAGTCCCCTGTTGCGTGACTAGTTGTGCTCTTTGCTGGTAAATTTTCTGCCCGTAGGCTAAGCCATTCTTCTGGAGTTGCAAGATAAGATGCAGCCCCTGTTTTTGCTACATAAAAGTCAGTGCCCACCGATCTAAATTCGTGGAATCCAGGGGTTACGGCTCTCAACGTATGAGGGTCTAGGAGATAAGTCATAGCACCGTGTTTAGCATATAAGGATGCCGTTCTTTGTTCTCTGTCAATAATTACTCCATGACCGCCGTTAGCGTTACCAGCCTCCCCTCTTTGCAAACGCTCAAGACTTGAGCATATTGAATCAGCGCTAACTACCATTTCTTGTCGTGATTGAGAATCTCTTACGACAGGGTTGGGCATCACTGCTGCAAACATATCACGTTCCTTAAGATAATTCCGATCAAAATGCTCTAGTGACATTCTTTCTGTCAATCTGTCGCCATATAGTTCTAATTCCGAAAACTCACTCATGCTCTATATTATAATATAATATTCAGTTTAGTCAATCCTTGATGTTATTTTTTGGTTTTTTGGAACGGTCGATATGACTTGGTCGATTATGCCGTAATCTTTGGCCTCGTCCGAGGTTAGCCACTTGTCCCGCTCCAGGTCTTCGTGGATTTTGTCGACTTTTTGACCGGTGTTTTTAGCCATAATTTCTTCCAGAAGTTTCTTTATGCGCAGAGCTTCTCTCAGATCAATTTCCTGGTCGGTTACCTTGCCGCGTGTTCCGCTGGACGGCTGGTGCATCATGACTGTTGCGTTCTGTAGCAACGAGCGCTTGCCTCGGGTGCCGCTGGATAGTAAAAATGCCGCGGCGCTGGCTTGTACGCCTATGCCGACAGTTTGGATGTCATTGCTGACGTACTGCATGGTGTCGTAAATCGCCAGGGCGTCATAGACGCTGCCGCCGGGGCTGTTGATGTATAGCTTGATGTCTTTTTTAGGATTTTCATTTGCCAAAAAAAGCAGCTGGGCCACAATCAAGTTTGCCGTATGCGAATTGATATCCGTACCCACAAAAATAATGTTGTCGCGCAAAAGCCGCGAGTAAATATCATAGGCCCGCTCAACCCGGCCTTCGGTTTCTATAACTGTCGGTATTAATACTTGGCTTTCCAGTTCGCTCATCCCTTTAGAAGCTCCTTCCTTAAGTATGAAAATAATTATATCAATAAACTAGCACTCGTCAACCCAGAGTGCTAAACCATAAATCACTGTGGCCTCTTGCGGATAAATTCCGCCTGGATTTTGATACTAGCTTTCACATAAACCCTTCGGCGATCAGTAAATTGCTTGCGTTTTATGAAGCCGATGAAGAAGTTAGCAGCTGGAGAACTTTCTCCATTAGCATGCGGTTGGCTATGTCCTGGCGGTTTTCCGGCTTTTCCAGCTCGGCTAGCATTTTTTGGTCGTTTTTGTGCTGGCCTTTTAGAACTTGCAGATGGACTTCCAGCTCCTCTATAGTTACTGTCAGATTTTCTTTTTGGGCGATTTCCGACATGACCAGGCTGGTTTTTATCTGCTGTTCGGCTTGTGGCTTTAGCACTGTTTCGACGTAGCTTTCATCCGTCAGGCCTTCTTGCTCTAAAAATTCCTGGTAAGTTATTCCGCGGTAAGTCAGGTTGCGCTTGGCCTCCTGCAAATTATGCTCCAGCTGGTGCTTAACCATAGATTCCGGTATCGCCACCTCTGCTTTATTGACTATATTGCCGACAAGCTCGTTTTGGTAGTCGCGGTCTTGCTGGTTTTGTTTCTCCAAAGTTAATTGCTTCTTAATATCGTCCTTCAGCTCTTTGACGGTTTTAAACGGACCGACTTTAGAAGCCAGTGCGTCGTCTAGCTCAGGTTCGATTATTTCTTTGACGGCTTTGACATTGACTGTAAAAATAACTTTCTTGCCGGCCAAAGCTTTTACTCCGTAGTCTTTAGGAAAGGCCAGACTAAAGGTCTTTTCCTCGCCCGCTTTCGCGCCGATCAAGTTATCTTCAAAGCCGGGTATAAATGCGTTGCTGCCCAAAATCAGCGGGAAATCGTTGCCTTCCGCGCCGGCTATCGGCTGGCTCTTTTCGTCTACTCCTTTGAAATCTATCAAAACTTCGTCGGATTTTTTTGCCGGCCTGTCGGCTGGCTGGCGTTCGGCCATTCTGGTTTTAATTGACTTTAAGACTTCGTCAATGTCTTTGGCGGTTACGGCCGGCTTATCTTTTTTGGCCAGCTTCATTTTCTTATAGTCGGGCAGTTTGATATCCCCGACTACATCGGCTGTAATTTCAAAATCTAAAGAAGAAAAAGGCACAAACTTTTTAACTTCAACTTGCGGCTGTCCGACGGGGCGGATTTTTTGCATCTGGGCTGCCTGGCTGTAAAGAGCGCTCATCGCCGTGTCTAAAAATTCTCGCTGAAGAACATTTTGGTCAACATATTTCTCCACTAAAGCGGCCGGCGCCGTTCCCTTGCGAAATCCGTCCAGCTTCACCTCGTCAGACAATTTAGCCAAAACTTGCTGTTTATGGGGCTTCAAATCCTCCTCCGCAGCAGTTATGGTGAGCTTAACTTTAGTATCTGATAACTTTTGAATCTCTGAGTGCATAAAAAAACACTATAGCAGACATATCAAAAGAGGCCAAAAGGTGGTGACTTAGGCCAATAACGTTTTGTTAATTTTACTAAGCGGAACTTGATTTTCTATGCCTGTTTGAAGATTTTTTAAATTGAATTTTTGGACTTTCAGCTCGGCTTCACCTACGAAAAGTACGTATTTTACTCCTTGTTTGTCGGCGGCTTTGATTTTCTTGTCCAGTTTTCTGTCCGATGCATCTAAGCTGACATTCAGCCCTTTTTCTCTCAATCCGCTGGCTAATTTGTTGGCCTCCGTAAAAACATCGCCTACTGTTGCTAAAACGAGATCGGTCGTATTTTTTAGTTCAGGAATTAGGTTATTGGTTTGCAGGAAATTCTGCAGCGTCACGTCGCCCATGCCAAACCCGACTGTCGGCACCGGCTCAACACCGAACAGTCCCACCAGCCCGTCGTAGCGACCGCCGCCGAATAAACTGCGGTTATTTTCATCGTTCGTATCAAAAACTTCAAAAACTATGTCAGTGTAATAATCAAATCCCCGGGCCAAGGAATTTTTAGGTATTACTTTTACACCTAAGCTAGCACATTTTTCAATTATTTCTTTTGTAGCTTCCGTTTCCCGGTCGTCCATCAAAAATTGATACAAATCATTCGGTTTATTGACCGCTTCTGTCAGTTTTGCTTTAAACTCCAGCTCGTCCATTTTTTCAAACCCGTCTATCAATCGGATGATTTTGTCGATCTCGACTTTTGGTTCGGCTGCATTGATTTTATTGTCAAGCAACACGCGCGAATTTAACCTTATTTCATAACTGCCTTCTTTGGAGCCAAATGATTTCATCAGTGCGTCAGCCAGCTGGATTATTTCAACGTCGGCTTCAACCCCTTCTATACCGAAAATATCAGCATTTAATTGCCAAAACTCCCGCAATCTTCCTTTTTGCGGCCGCTCATAACGGAAAAAATTGGCGATAGAATACAGCCGGGCCGGATAAGCCAATTCTTGGCGGCGGGCAGCCACCATCCGGCTAACGGTCGGCGTCATTTCCGGCCGCATTATTACTTTGCGTTCGCCTCGGTCTGTAAAACTATAAGATTGATCGTCAACAATCTCCTCACTGGTTTTGGCCGTAAAAAGTTCCAGCGGTTCAAGCACCGGCCCGTCATATTCCTCATAGCCGAAACTCTCGCAAACTTCCCGCCACTTATCAAACATCCACTTGCGCAGGCGCATATCCTCCGGATAAAAATCCCGAGTCCCCTTATATGGTTGTATAGATAGAGCCATGGTTATATCCATCATACATTAATTCTTTCACTTCCGTCAGTTGTGCTATCTCTATGCCCATTCTAACTTTTGTACTTACTGGTTGTTTAGTGCGTATTAATATAATAAACTTAAGCTGTATATAAAATAATTTACAATGAGATATTAATTTATGAACACAGTAGCTGACATAGCAATATTATCTTTTGCGCTCGCAGGCTCAATTGCTGCCATAGTGATTTTTCAGATAATAAAACTTCTTCGAAATCAAGACATAGAATAAATCCAGTGTCATTTTTTCTTGACATTGCTTTTTAATAACCGTAGGCGGATAATGAAAGCAAATTAAGTAAAGGTATAAAAATGACTAAAAACCAAATAAATTCCGAGGATGTAGGCAGCGCCTTTGACCTATTAAAACCAAGCTTTGAAATAGTTAAGCGCAACTGGATAGCTTTCACTGCGGTAAACATACTATCGCTAATATCTACAGTTATATTTATATTTTATAAATTCGATTACGCCTCTAAAGATATAGAAGGATATTTAGCACCGGAAGGCGTTGTACTAGACAATCGCTTGGCCCTTTTTATTTTAATAACCCTTATCTTATTCGTTATTAGCTACTATTTGTTTGTCATGAGGACCGTATTACAAGTTGAAAGTACCGCGGGTAAAAAGCCTAGTCTTGGCCATCTTTTTGAAAAAGCCAAAAAATATTGGCTCCGATTGCTGGGGGTAATAATCATCACGGGCGTGATAATTGTAACGGGGCTTATTTTGCTGATTATACCGGGAATTATAGCTATTGGCCGCTTGGCACTGGCGCCTTATTTTATGATAGACAAAGATATGGGCGTAATAGAGGCGATCAAAGCCAGCAATGAGGTAGGCAAGAAATACTTTTGGAAGGTTTTAGCCGCTGTCGGAGTCATGTTTTTGATTGGTATAGGCGCCGCATTACTAGATGTCGTTCCTGTAATCGGCACTCTTCTCGGAACATTAATAACCATCGCTTTTTCTCTAGTCGTACCGCTGAGATATCAGCAGCTTAAGAAGCTCGGCTAAGGTAAAACCATGGCAGATAAAACAAAAAACGGCATAAAGTTGCGGATGGAAAAACAAGAGAGGATGATGACCCGGCTTGGCTTTGAGCATCGTCGAAACGACGCATTGGTTGACATATGGAGTCTGTCGCACATTGTGTGGGCCATGCTGCTGGCATGGGTGATGAGCCCTCTGATAGCCCTGACTATAATGGTGCTTTGGGAGCCGCTGGAAGTATTAGTGTTATCGCCGCTTTTGGCGCGTTACGGTTTCGTCTTCGGTTTTGAATCGGTCAGAAACTCCCTGTCAGACATTTTATTTGATGTTATTGGTGTTTTTTTGGGAGCATTCGTTCTGGCAAAATATGTTGAACCGCCTTTTTTCTTATTCTGACAACTTTTTTTGGTGGGCGAGAAAGGACTTGGTCACATCCCGCTACCCCGAAACTACATCTTTCAAAACAAGTTTTGAAGAGTAGGTTTCCTTGCGAACTGCCACCGGCAGTTCTCACCTTCACGGCCCGTGAAGTTTCAAGGCTTGCCTAGCATTGAAAAAGCCTGGCTCCAGCCAGACATTTACAATGGTGGGCGAGAAAGGACTTGAACCTTCACGGGTTTTACCCCACTAGTTCCTAAGACTAGCGTGTCTACCAATTCCACCACTCGCCCCTGATTTTGTTACCAGAGTATTTTAGCTGATTTTACGATAAAAAACCAGCTGAGCGTCGCCGTATTTTTTAGCTTTCAACTTCTCTGCATGCTGCAAGCTTGGTACTTCCAGGTTCCCGGGCCAATCAAGCACATATAACCCGCCAGGTTTCGTATGCTTAACCAGTTTTTGGATTAGTGATAACTGAAGATTGTCGTATGGCGGTGCGGCCAAAACGATATCAAATAAAGTGTCCGGATTATTATCGCTCCAGCCCGAAGCATTGGCCCGGATAGCTTTGACTTCATCCCCCAGCCTGAGCTGTTTGATGCTTTTTTTTATAGATTCAATCGCACCTTTGTCAATATCGACGGCAGCTGCGTGTTTAGCCCCCCGGCTGACAGCCTCAAAGCTAAGAGCCCCGCTGCCGGCAAAAGCGTCAAATATAGTCAGACCTTCGATATCTCCCAACGCAGAAAATAAACCGCCCCGCGCCTTTTCGCTCATCGGATGCGTCCGATGTCCTTTTGGTCCTTCAAAATTCCGTCCGCCCAGCTTCCCAGCAATAATCCTCACCCCCAAATTATATCACCAACCACTAACACTTTTGCGACGATCGTCTAAAAAGTGTTAGTATTTTTAATATGCGCGAGAAAGACAGGTTAGCGAAAAAATATCGCTCATCCACACGCTATATCTTGTCCGGATTAATTCCTTACACGGAGGCCAATGTTAAGTTATCGTTTAAACCTTCAGCGTTTTTTAACGATTTAGAAAAACTAGACCGGGTTTACTCTAATAAAAAAGCTTTGCAGAATGCTTATTATCGCTCCATTAAGAAAGGTTTGGTTGAATTATCCGATGACGGAATACCGAGATTGACGGATAAAGGAAGGCGAAGAATTAGGGAATATGAGCCGAAAAAGATTAAAAACGGAAAATTGATGGTTGTTTTTGATATACCGGAAGCGCAGAGATTAAACCGCAACCGCTTGAGAACACTCCTAAAAGAATTGGATTTCAAGCAAGTACAAAAAAGTGTCTGGATATCAAACAACGATTCCCGCGAATATCTAAAATTAGAAATCAAACAAAATAAACTAGAAAATTTCGTAGAAGTATTTGAAGCCCGTTCAATAAATATTTAGTCAAGATAAAACTTAAAATTTTACTAACACTTTTTCGACGATCGGCTAAAAAGTGAGGGTAATTTGGGTTGGGTTTATGGTTGTTTGATTTTTTGGTTTGGATTTTAGGTTTTTGATTAGATTTAGGTTTGGGGTTTAGTTTAGGTTTGTTATGGAGCGGTAGTTTGATATTTGGCAGGCTAGATCGGGGTAGTTTGCCAGCTGTTCTTTTGACTCGATGAAATCTTTGGCGGAATTTCTGGCTGACTCAATTAGCTTTACGTCTGTTAATTTGGCTACGCGCAAATCAAGCTGGCCGGATTGCATCCGGCCGTAGATAGCTCCGGGACCGCGGATTTCGAGGTCTAATTCCGCGAGCTTAAATCCATCGGTTGTATTTTCCAGAGCCTTAAGTCGTTTGGAAGGCGCTTTGCTGTCACTCATAACTATGTAGCAGTACGCTTGCTGGCCCCGTCTGCCAACACGGCCGCGCAGTTGGTGTATCTGGGCCAAACCAAAGCGTTCGGCGCCTTCCACCAGCATAATAGTTGCGTTCGGCACATCTACCCCCACCTCTACGACAGTAGTTGAAACTAATATATTCAGGTTTTTATGTACGAATTGTTCCATAATCTTCTCTTTTTCATCCGCTTTCATCTTGCCGTGCAGCAAGCCCACTCTGCGGTGCTTGAAAACACTTTTTGCCAAGCCTTCATAAACCCGCTCGGCCGACAAGGCTTGCAGCATGTCAGATTCAGCGATCAAGGGGCAAACCACGAACATTTGGCTGCCGGCGGCTATTTCTTTATCGACCTTGCGATACATCTGCAGACGTGAATTCGGTGAAACAATCTCTGTTTTAACCGGCAGCCTGCCTTTCGGCTTTTCGCTAATAATTGAAATATCCAGCTCGCCGTAAAGTGTTAGAGCCAGGGTGCGCGGAATTGGAGTAGCAGTCATTGTCAGCACGTGAGGCATCGTGCCTCCAGATTTTTTTTGAAGTTTCTTGCGCTGTTCCACGCCAAACCGGTGTTGTTCGTCAACTATTACCAAGCTCAGTTTGTGCATGTCGACTTTTTCGGCTATCAGCGCGTGGGTGCCTATTATGAATTTGGCTTTGCCGGATTTAATTTGTTTATGGGCCGCTGATTTTTGCGCTGGTTTCATGCTGCCGATAAGCAAAATAGCTTCGTGCTCCTTCCCGATAGATTTGAGCATGGAATGAAGCGTATCAGCGTGCTGGCGAGCCAAAAGTTCTGTCGGCGCCATAAAAGCCGCTTGATAGCCATGGTCCGCTGCCATGAGCGCCGCCATAGTAGCCACCACTGTTTTGCCGGAGCCGACGTCGCCTTCAACCAGCCGGTTCATCGGCTCGTCCTTTTGCATGTCCTGGTAAATTTGCCAAACTACTTTGCGCTGCGAATCAGTAAGCTTAAAAGGGAGACGGGCGACAAATTGTCTTGCCAAATCTTCTTTAAATGGAATCACGTGGGTTTTCTCAGCGCTGGCCTGCTTTTTATTTATTAAGCTGGCAAGGCTTAAGCCAAAAATTTCTTCAAAACCCAAGCGTTTTTTAGCGGCCTCCATACGGCCCATATTTTTTGGAAAATGCATCGCCATAATAGCTTCTGATCGGTCAAGCAAATTATTTTCGGCGATAATTTGATCAGGCAATGTTTCTTCTAAATTTTCTATAATATTTCTAGCGCTGGCTATAATTTTGCGAATAGCGGCAGATTTTAACCCTTTTGTCTCGCGGTAAACCGGCACAATTCGCGCGGCATTAAGCGGAAAATCGCTGGCCAGCTCTACGCTTGGATTCATAACCGCAAAACGCTGGTAGCTGAGCTCGAAATTTCCGGAAATAAAATATTCTTGATGGGATTTTAATGATTCAACGCGGTACGGTTGGTTAAACCAGACCAGGCGTACACTGCCGGACTCATCACTGGCGATGGCTTCGGTTATATGCATCCCGCGCCGGACGTACCGGCCCTTGGCAGAAGTGATCTTGGCTTTTATGGAAACCTGCCCCGGTTTAAGAGCGGAAATAGGGCTTAAACTAGAAAAATCATCATACCGCCGAGGAAAATAATTAATAAGATCATTAACCGTTTCCACGTCAAGAAGTTTAAATTTCTTGGCAATAGTTTCACCGACACCTTTAAGTGAAACGATATTTTTTTCCAGTTCCATGCAGCTCAGTATAACCTGAACTAAGCTCCTAGAGGCGCATAGCAGATTTATCTTTGATAAATATTAATTTTCGGGGAAACTGTTTAGCTGTGCAACATCTTCGGCAATTGCTTCAATATCTACTCCGGTATCCTGGACAGCTGCGATGGCATCTCTAGCCAACTGTACTTCATTTCCATAAATTACTGTAGCCGTTTCTCCTTTTTTTCTATCATATCTCTGCAGCCTCATTTCAAGCGGCATTCTTCCCTTGAGAGTGGGGTATTCACTAGGACTGGGATCTGGCTCATTTTCGAGAGACAGTCTACGACCGAGCTTATTATCGAGGGATAGACCCACAATTCCCGATACTACGGCAGCAGCAAATTCAAGGTCAATGTCATTGTGCGGGTCTAATCTTATGTGAGAAACCTCAATCTTTGTATGTCCATATACTTCGCCTTCGAGAAATGTACGCATAGTTATATATTAAAGTAATATTGATATATTATCAATATAGTGATATTAACGTAAGCGTTATTATTATTTTTCTATAATGGCAAAGGAGTTTTTGCCGCGTTTTAATAAGTTTGGCCCGCTATTGAATAAATCTTGGGTTTTTGGGCCGGCTTTCTGTCCGTTGACAGAAATCGCACCGGAATTTATGAAATTCCTAGCTTCCGTTTTAGAACCGGCTAAACCGGCCTCCACGATTACCGCCGCCAAGTCGTCTTTTACTTTTACAGTGGGCAGTTCGGCCTTCAGTATCTCGACTTCTTCTTGGACAAGTTGTTTGAAATTTATTTCACCGAATAGTACTTCGCTGGCTCGTTTAACGGCCGCGGCCTTGTTCAGACCGTGGACGATCCCGGTGACTTGGTCGGCCAAAGTTTTTTGGGCCAGCCGTCCGCCTCTGTCATGGTTAAATTTGACCATTAATGCGTGGATTTGCTGCTGGTTCAAAATAGTATAAATTTTTAAATAATCCTCGACGCTTTCATCGTCAACGTTCAGCCAGAACTGGTAAAACTGATAGACGCTGGTTTTTTCCGGATTGAGCCATATCGCGCCGGCCTCGGTTTTACCGAATTTTTCGCCCGTAGCTTTATTGACTACCAATGGCGCAGACCAAACATGCGCCTCTTTTTTGGCCACCCGGCGGATTAGTTCGACTCCGGCAATGCTATTCCCCCACTGGTCGGCGCCGCAAATTTGCAAGTTGACACCCTTCGTCTGGTTCAAATGTAAAAAATCATAGCCCTGTATCAAGGAATAGCTGAATTCGGCGTAGCTTATACCGGCTGCATTTTCTCCCAGGCGGTTTTGGACGAATTCCCGGCTCAACATCTGGCGCATCGCTACGTGCTTGCCGAAATCCCGCAGAAAATCAATATATTTTATCTCTTTAAACCAATCGATATTGTCTACGATTTCAAATTCCAGGTCTATAAAAAGTTGTTTGCATTGGCTAGCTATCGTCTGTTTGTTGGCTTCGACTTCTTCCGCGCTTTGCAGATCGCGTTCGCTGGTTTTGCCATCCGGGTCGCCAATCAATCCCGTAGCGCCGCCAATTAGTATAACTGCCTTATGACCGGCCTCTATAAAATGCCTGACCATCATGGCAATCGCCAGGTTTCCAATAGTCAGCGAATCGGCACTGGGGTCCACACCCCAGTAAAAAATGTACTTTTCCCTATCAAGCGCAGCCGTGTCAGACAATGTGGTTTGATAGGCGAATCCCCGCCATGCCAGTTCGTTTGATAACTTCATTGGTATATAGTATAGCGAAATATCTAATTTTCAGCACTGTGGAACGCTAAAAATGCTATAATGGATGATGACTGTGGAGACCCAGTAAAGAGTTAATATAGGATAACCTAAAAAAATTTAAATGATTAAACGACCTTCAAAGAATTTTAAAGTACCTCGGCCCCGCCGAAGCTTGAATAAAAGCAAGAGCCGCTCCCAATACATAACCAAAAAAGGCAATCACATAAAATTGCACAGCAGCTTCAAAAGTCGCTGGCAGGCTAAGCGAGACTCCAGGTCTCGAAAAAAAGCCGCCTACCTGGCCAGTATGCCGAGAGACCGTTTTAAGCGAACTTTATATAGAATGCATCCGAAAAGAGTTGCCAAATACTGGTTCAGCCGCGAGGGGGGCATTATGGCCCTAAAATTAACAGGGGTTGGCATATTAGCCGTTTTCTTGCTTTTGGTAGGTGTTTTCGCATATTTCAGGAAAGATCTGCCCAACTTGCGCGACATCTCCGGCAATAACATCGGCGGCTCAATCCGCTACTTTGACAGGACCGGAAAAACCCTGCTTTGGGAGGATTATGACGCTATCAAGCGTATTCCTGTGCAGGACGAGAATATATCCCAGGTAGTTAAAGACGCCACAATAGCCATTGAAGACAAAGATTTCTTTAGTCACGGCGGCTTTGACGTGCGCGGCATTGCCAGGGCGGCAATCCATAACGTCACGGGCAATAGCAACAGTACTCAGGGCGGCTCGACCATCACACAGCAGCTGGTCAAACTGACCCAAAGCTGGACCAAAGAACGGACATATACCCGCAAAGTAAAAGAATTGATTTTATCAGTCGAATTGGAACGCTCTTATTCTAAGAAAGAAATTCTGGCGGGCTATTTGAATACCGCCCCGTACGGCGACATTACTTACGGTGTCGAGGCTGCCATGCAAGACTATTTCCAAAGGCCGGCTAGTAAAATCACTCTGGACGAAGCGGCCTTTTTAGCGGCAATTCCTAAATCTCCCACGATATATTCGCCACATGGCGCCCGTTATAATAAAAGCTCGCTAATCGGCCGGCAGCATTACGTGCTGGACCTGATGGCCGAACAAGGCAAGATTACAGAAGAAGAACGCGATAAGGCTAAAGAGGTTGATACGCTAAAGAAAATTAAACCTCGCCAGCCCAAATATCATGGTATCCAGGCGCCATGGTTTGTGCTAACCGCCAAAGAAAAATTAATCGAAGAACGCGGCGGCGAGACTGTCCAGCTAGGCGGACTCAAGATAACCACCACACTAGACTTAGAAAAACAGAAGATTGCCGAAGAAGAAGTTGAGAAAGGGTTACCGCGAGTAAGATACCAAGGCGGCGACACCGCCGCTTTCGTTTTGGAAAATGTCAAAACCGGGCAAGTGGAAGCGCTGGTCGGCGGTTCGGATTTCAGGAATAAAGAGTTCGGCCAGAACAATTACGCGCGGCTCAAGCTGCCGCCCGGTTCCAGTTTCAAACCTTATGATTACATCTCTCTTATAGAGCACACCGACCAATTCGGCGCCGGTGCCGTACTGTATGATACGCCGGATCCGATCCCAGGCTATCCTTGCACCAACAAAGCCCGTAAGGGTGGCAATTGCCTAAAAAATTACGACTTCCGCTATCCCGGTCCGCTTACGCTGCGCTACGCTCTGGGCGGCTCCCGTAACGTACCGGCCGTTAAATCCATGCTGATAGCCGGCATCGATAAAACTATAGAAACCGCCAACAGCTTAGGCCTCAAAAACACCGGCAACGATAAAATCGAGGGTCACGGCTATAAGTGCTATAAAGATGACGCCCTGACAGAAGAAGGGCCGTGCTATGCCTCTTCCGCTATTGGCGACGGCGCTTATTTGAAACTTGACGAGCACGTGCATGCCTTCAGTACAATTTCCCGCAACGGGCGCCTGATACCCCAGACATACATTCTAAAGATCGAAGACGCGGCCGGAAAAGTCATCTCAGAATGGGAGCCAAGCGAAGGCGAACAAGTAGTACGGCCGGACTCAGCCTACATAGTGGCCGACATCATGAGCGACCCAAGGGCTAGCTACTTTAGCCGCAAGTCCCAGCTGTATGACGGCCATAAATTCTCAATGAAAACCGGCACCACCAACGACTCCAAAGACGGTTGGATGATGGGCTTCTCAACCCAGTATGCAGCGGGCGTTTGGGTGGGTTATCATAACCGCCGGGTTGAAATGTCCGGCTTCATGGAAAGAATGACCCAGCCTATATGGGACGGGGTAATGCGCCGGGTGCATGACAAACTTGAACCAGAGGAGCGGCCTAGGCCGGAGGGTATTCAAGAGCTTCCCGCCTTTGTTGTTCGCAACCACGTAGGTGTTGGCTCGATAGAACCCAGCCCGTCCAAGGATCTTTTTCCATCTTGGTATAAAAGCAAGACTAATTCCAACCGTGACGCCATAATAGACAGGGTATCAAAAAAGTTGGCTACTGATTGTACTCCGGAGCGCGCCAAGCAGCGGGCCAGCAACGCCCAGGCCAATCTTTTCTCAGGCGACAAATTCCACGGCGGAAGCGCCTCCACCAACACCAGCGAAAAAGACGACGTCCATAGGTGCGAAGACGCTAAACCGGCCATTACTTTAACTGCCGATCCTACTTGCGACAAATCATGTACATTTACCGCTACCGTCTCCCAAGGCACCCACCCGATCTCTAGCGAAGAATTTCCCGGTACGGTTAATTTCATCATCGGCGGCAATGTAGTAAAGTCAGTAAACGTTAGCAGCAGCCCCTCAACTGTTACTCTCAGCTACAACTCTAATCTAAGCGGAACCAAAACAGTCAGAGCGGAAATAATCGACAGCGTCCTTTATGACGCCAGCGACAGCCGCTCAGTAACTTTCAAACAAGCTGGCGGCAATGATGACGATGATGAGGACGGGCCCTCTATAACTTCAGCCAGCTGGAGCGACGGGAAATTCAGCTTCACATGGAGCAGTAACGGAGCTGCCTCGATCCGCTGGGCAAACGGTCCCAACAAAGACGAGGAGATTTGTAATGGCGTAAATTCGTGTACCAGCACCACGGTAGCTCCTACCGGCAATAAAGCTTATGCCCAAGTGGGCAATGCTAAATCATCAGACTATCCTATATCCGGACTCTAGAAGTAAATAATACTGATCGTAGGCCAGCCGCAAGCTTCGATACAGATTCGCACGGCTTTTTCGCTAAGAGCGCCATAAACAGATTACTTGTTTATCTGTTTTTTTGGTGCGGTACGGAGTTTGTGGTGGCGAAGAGCATTTTTCCTGATTCCGTTTGATGATAACGGTCTACTTGCACCTCAACGGTTTTGCCAATTAGTTTTATCGCGTTATCCACCACTACCATAGTCCCGTCATCTAGATAGCCGACGCCTTGGCCCCGGCCGCTGCCTTTTTGCACGATCTTGACCTTTATAGATTCCCCGGGCAAGACTAACGGCCGTAAACTAAGCGCCAATTCATTGACATTTAGTACGCGCACGCCTTCCACGTTGGCAACCTTATTCAGATTATAGTCGGTCGTATAGAGGTCTGCCGAAATTTTTTTAGCCAGCTCGACAAGTTTGTCGTCAGTAGCCCGCAGGCCATAAAAATCTTGTCGATTGATAGTAACTTCAGCCGTATTTATAGTTTGCAGCCTTTTGGCTACATCCAGCCCAAATCTCGCCCTTGCCCGCTTATGCGAATCATTACCGTCGGCCAGCAGCTGGAGTTCTTTTAAAATAAATTGCGGGATGACAATCTGCGAAGGCGTAAATCCGGCGCTTACAAGTTCAACTATTCGCCCGTCGATTAACCCGCAACTATCAAGGATTATTTTCCTGGCTGATTTAGAATTATTTTTTAGGAAAAATTTTTTCTTTAGCAGCATTACAATGCCTGCCAAGGCAATAATTTGAAAAATGAGAATTGAGAATTGAATAAAAAATGAGAATTGAGAATTGAGAATTTTTAGCTCCTTGGTTTTAAATAAGTATTCAGCGCACCCTTCACGGTGGAAACCGGTCTATAAATTTTATCCGGCTTGTTTAGCGTTACATTCGGTCCGATAACTAGATCAAAACCTAGTTTTTTGGCCTCGGCAATCCGCTTGTCCGCGAAAGCCACCCGTCTGACTTCCCCGCTCAAACCGACCTCGCCGAAAACTACCGGATTGTCCTTTAGCTCCAAACCTTTGGCAGCCGAACCGATACTCAAGCATATCGCCAAATCCGCCGCCGGTTCCGACAACTTGATACCGCCGACAATATTAACATAAACGTCCTGATCGGCCAGGTTGAGCTTGGTGCGCTTTTCCAGCATGGCTATCAACAAATTCAGCCGGTTCAAATCAATACCGCTAGCTGCCCGCTTAGGGTAGCCGTAAGAAGTCCTGTTGACAAGAGTCTGAACCTCAACCAGCAATGGCCGGCTGCCCTGCATGGTGGCCAAAACTACCGAACCGTCGGTTGACTGGCGTTCAGCCAATAAGCTGGCTGAGGGGTTATCGACTTGGATCAATCCTTCCTCGCGCATCTCAAAGATTCCAGCTTCGTTAGTAGAGCCGAAACGATTTTTGATTCCGCGCAGTATTTTAAAACCGCCGTAGCGGTCACCCTCTAAATTCAATACCACGTCCACCACGTGCTCTAAAATCTTCGGGCCGGCGATGTTGCCTTCCTTAGTAACATGTCCGACCAGTACAACTGCCGTATTGCTCTGCTTGGCGGCATTCAAAAGCAAATGCGCCGAATTAGTTATCTGGCTGACGCTGCCCGCGGAAGATGCCGCCCCGTCCACCGCCATAGTCTGGATTGAGTCCACAAAAACCACCTTGAATTTTCCGCCCATGATAGACGATGCAATATCCTCGGTACTGGTAGAAGTTGCAAGTTCCAATTGGGAGTCGGATAAATTCATCCTGGAGGCGCGCATGCCCACTTGGTGGGCTGATTCTTCTCCGCTGATATACAAAACCGGCTGATTTTTAGACAAATTTGCCGCCACGCTCAACAGCAGGGTACTCTTGCCAATTCCGGGTTCGCCCGCCATCAACACCACGCTGCCGGGTACTATGCCGCCGCCGAGCACAATATCCACATCCTCGATATTTGTAAAATAGCGCTTTTGGCTGTCGGCTTTAGTTACTTCCTTTGGTTTTACACTTTTGAGTGGTTTGCCGGCTGATTTTAAAACTGCGCCGCTTATCGACAAGGTTTCTTCTTGTTCCAGCGTATTCCACTCGCCGCAGACGCTGCATTTTCCCGACCACGCCGCATGCTGGGCTCCGCAGCTGCTGCAAACAAATTGTACCTTTGCCTTGGCCATCTAGCGCGATTTCTCGCCGGGAATTATGTTGCTGTCGATAGCGTCAACCAATTCTTGTTCGGCTGTCGCCAGCGAATTTCTTTCTTGAACCAGCTGGTTATAGTAGTTAACCTTCTGTTTGGTAGAGTTAATAAGCCGGTTGTAGCTGCCGACCAGAGCATTAAAATTAGCCACCTGGGCATTGTACTGTTCCACCTCGTTATCTGCCAGCATACGGTCAAGCTCCCTGCGGCGCTGTTCAATCTCAGCGTTCCTTTGCTCTATCTCAACCTGGCTGGCTTCAATCTGGTTTTTTAACGACTGCAGCTGCTCGTCTAGTCTATCTACTTGATTTCGAAGCTTAATAAAAGCTTGCTCGTACTGTCCGGAATAGCTGACAACCCGCTTGCGGTCATTGAAATACTGGCCGTAATATTCTTCCAGTTCCGCCGGCAGGTCCATTACCTCCGTTGCTAAGATGGAATGAAGCTCATTAGCTACTATGGACGAATCATCTGTCCGGTAATTTTCCACGGTCTTGTTTATACGCTCGTCTTTTATCTGCTTGAAGAAACTGGCAGTCATTTTATCTACCCTGTCTCTTTCTTTTGAATTGAGCCGATCATATACCGCATGCAGCACTTCATGGGCTGCTGTGACTTCAACCACCCCTTGCAGGCGCTTGTCTTCCACCTCAAGCAAATATATGCCTTGATTCTCAACGTAACAGCCAAGCACAATCGACTGCTCAGTCTTACGACAATTCTGGTTAAATTCTACTTTGTCGTTAAGTTGCGGGTGGTTAACATAAAAAATTCGCCGCAAATCCGGCTTCATAGTAGTATCATCTGCCAGCTGCACTATACGCTTCGGCGGTTCGTAATTGCGCAGCGCGTACCAGTCCATAATATTTTGGGCGTTTGAAAAAACCAAATACGTACCGCCTAAGATAATGGCAAGCAGGATCCATCTAACAATAAATTTTAATCGCATATCTGAAGCTAATTATAGCTTAAAGAGTTATTTTTATAAAAATACCAAAAGGTTCTTGCAACAATGAACCAATTTCGGCGGTACTTCGTACCTACCCCGAGTTCCTTTTTTGTCTGAAAAAAGGAACCGAAAAAGCAGACAGCCAAGTTGCCAAACACGACTGGCTTGAGATACCAGGCTGATTGGTTAGGCAAAAAACGTCCCTTCGGGGCCGGTCTTCGAATTTATAATTAATATAAGATGATTCTCAGACTAGCTTTTGCCTAAGTGATTCCAACCAGCGCAGGTTCAAACCAATCGGTTTGGCAAATGCTGGTTAAAAGCGGATGAGAAAACTTTGTTTTCTCAAGGTTGAATTTTGAGAAATTCAAGAATTTCTCATCTAATTTTGGTCAGCATTTATGAAAACTGATTGGGCTGAATTGTCTGGAGGCCGAATCCAGCCGAAAAGCTAGTCCAAAATCAGCTGAAATTAATATTTTGGACCGATCCGCCAGCTGGCGGAGAGTTTTTTCGGCGCGGCCGGAAGATGATTCAGGGCAGTCAGGTTTTTATAACCTGCTGTTGTTTCTTTGCCTACTTTCTTGTCAACACAAGAAAGTGGGTCGGGGTAGGTACGAAGTACCGCCGAAATATCTTGGTTCTTTATAAAAGCACAATTTAGACGTCTAAATCGTCAAGGTCGGCTAATTCTTTGCGAGTTTTAGACCAAGAGTCTTCTTCTTCATTTTTGTTTTTCGTGTCATCCGGCTGGTCGGGCTCATTAGACTCCTCGTCAATACTTGCCGCGAGGTCCTCTACGGCCTGTACGGATTCTTTGCTGGCGCTGCTGCCGGTACTCTCGTCCCCCCACAATCCGCCGCTTGTTTGGCTGGCGCTCTCCTCGCGGGTACTTGCCGATGGACGTTCTGGACCATTATCAACAATTTTTAGATTGTACCGGGCGTCATTCTTTGTACCTAATGCCCTAAGTAAGGTTCTGATGCTTTGCGCCGTAGCGCCTCTCTTGCCGATAACCCGGCCCAGGTCTTCTGGGTCGACCGTTAGCTCAAGCAAAACACCCTTTTCGTCAATTCTTCGTTCTACTACTACTGCGTCTGGTTTGCTGACAAGTGACTTTACGACAAATTCTACAAACTGCTGGTCAATACTGCTACTCACGGAGTTACTCCTTTGTTAATGATGCTAAATATTATATCGGCTCTTGCGCCATCGGCCAAGTTCTTACTACTTTGTTTTGGCCTCTGCTTTTTTATCTTCTGGAAATTCGTCTTCGTTTGGCGGGGTCTTAGTTTCGTCATTACCTTTATCGATCTCATCTTGGTCGGCTGCGCTTGTTTCTTCGCTAATCGGTGCTTCAACATCTGCAGCTGTTGATTCGCTAGCAGCCGGCACTTCTTCGGCTGCAGGTTCGACAGCTTTTTCTACTGCCGGGCGATTTTTACGGAGTTTGTCAGGATTCTTTATTTCGCTTTTTTTCTTGGCTGGCGGTTCAACCCATTTTGGCAGGCTGATTTTTTCTGATTTGAAAAGTCTTACCACTCTATCGCTAGGCTGGGCGCCATTCTTTAGATACAGCTCTGCTTTATCTTTTGTAATCGATGAAGTTTTGCTGTGGGGATCATAGCTGCCGAGCAATGCCACATACTTGCCGCTGGTCGGTGCCCGCCGGCTATCTTGGACGACGATTCGGTACATTGAGTGGCCTTTGCGGCCAAGCCTCTGCATACGGATGCTTAGCATAAATTAATTTATCTCCATAACTTACTTGTATTATTTGCATAATTTTACAGTAGTAAAACAGATTGGTCAACAACGTGGTTATTTTTTATAATATTCCAGGGCTTCGACGGCTGACTGCTGCTGGGCTTGCTGCTTGCTGGGGCCTTCGCCTTTGCCGCGAAGCTTGCCGCCGACGAATACGCCTATAGTAAAGATTTTATCGTGGTCGGGGCCTACTTCACTTAATACTTTGTAAACCGGCGTGGAGCCTTCACGGCTCTGGGCTAGTTCTTGCAAACGGCTTTTGGGATCCATCCATGAGCCGGTCTGTAAAATCGTCGGTAATGTGGCTAGGATTGTTTTGTCTATAAATTTCTTGGCCATATCATATCCTTGGTCAATATATATGGCGCCGACGACAGACTCATAAGCGTTGGCCAATATTTGTGCCCTGGCGCGATCCGTTCCCCGGCGTTCTCCACGGCTTAAGCGCAGGTATTCTTCAAACCCTGCTTTTTCGGCTGCTTCGCCGATACTTTCAGTCCTCACCAAAGCGCTGCGCCAGTTAGTTAAAACGCCTTCCGGCTCACTGTAATTCTTATAAAGGTACTCAGTCACCACTAGCTCTAAAACCGCATCGCCTAAAAATTCCAGCCGCTCATTGTGCTCTCGGGCGGTTTTTTTATGTTCATTGATATAGGACCGGTGCGTGAAGGATGTTATTAGCAGCTCAATGTCATTAAAATCAGCCCCCAAAACATTCCTAGCAAAATCTTTATAGCGCTTAATATCGTTTTTATTCATATTCAACGGACCTGCATTCATACGGCCAACTTGCTAAAGTCCTCCGCTGCGAATTTTTTTAAGGCCCAGCAAAATTATCTTGCCTATATCTTCATACTCTATCTTATCCAGAGCTTCGTTGGCTTTAAACCAGCCGATGCCGTTCATCCAATCTTCCGGCTTAAGGTCATTAGTATCACCCTTCGCTTGAACCAGATAAATATCGGTGGTCATTAAAACCAGGCTGGTGGCGCGGCGATAACGGAAATTTATTTTACCTAGCCAGTTTAAAACCGTAAGTTCCTTTAGGCCCGTCTCCTCTTTTATCTCCCGCTCAGCGGTTTCTTTAGCGGATTCGTTTTCTTCAATGTGCCCTTTGGGTATGGTCCAGCGGTCTTTAGCGTCTTGTATGAGCAAGATTTCTACTTGGTTGGTTTTTTGATTCCGGCGAAAAACCATGCCGCCGCTGGTAGGTTCGCGGACTACTTCGTTGATTGTCGGTTTGCGCCGCGGTATAAATTTTTTGAATTTTTGAATAGGCTTAATCGCCCCGGTATTCCCCAGTTTAGGAATTTTCGGTCTCGGAGGCTTAAACCCCTTCTTCTGTTTCGGCTCCTTGTCATTAGATTTGTTCAATTTATGCTCCTGGAAAATATTTTGTAATCAGCTACTTTTTCTTAGTGCTTTTGGCTTTTGATTTTTTTGGTTTAGTGTCGGCCTCTATTTGGCTAAGCAATGTTCCAAGCACACCGTTTATAAATTTTGAAGAATTGTCGCCGCCGTAAGCCTTTGCCAGTTCGACGGCTTCATTTATTACCACTTTGGGCGGGACATCTTTGTGGTTTAACAGTTCATACGCGCCGATTTGCAGCACCATGTGGTCAATCTTGGCAATCTGGGCTAACGGCCAATCAGGGGCTATGGGCTGGAGTTTTTTATCCAGCTCAGTTTGATCTTTATTAACGCCGTTTACTAATTTTTTAATAAATTGTTTGTCGTCTAATTCAGCTTGATAGCGGCTAATATTGCGCTGCAAAACCTGGTCGATACTGACCGACTTCTCGCCGCATTCCCGCCTGAAAGCCACTTCATAAAGTGTTTGCAGCGAGATGATTCGGCCTAAATGGCGATTAGCGCTCATTTGTTAATGCTCCTACGACATAGTATATCGTATTTAATTTGCTTTTTTTGCTGTTTCGGTTTTTTTACTCAATGAGCCTGAGCCTTTAGTCGAACGGCCGGTTTCTCTTTTAGTGGTAAACACTTTTACCAGGCTTCTGGCGTTGACCTGGCGGGCCAGCTTGAGAACATGATGGCTCCGCCGGCTGGCGGTCTTCCTGTGACTGGTTCGTTTTTTGGGTTTTCCCATTAATTTCTCCTTTCAGTTACCCGTCATTATATTACATTTAACTCTGTTTACCAACATCCGAACAGAGGTATTTAACAAAAATCATTGACTTTTTTGCTTATTAGTGTTATTGTTTACCTTATGGCAAAACTTAGATACAGAACTTTAATACCCCGAGCAGAAGATCATGAAAGAGCTGATCCGGGAATATTAGAAAGTGTTGAAGTGAAATCAGCTGACCGTACAAAATTCATAAGAAGACGGGTCATTGCTTTAGCAATTGCTGGGTTAGGAATAGGAGCGGCAATAGGCGGTTTATCTGGAGAAAGAACGAATGCTGCCAAGACTCAGATGGCTAATCCAGGCCAACTAGGAAGTGATCATCGACAAAAAGAAATTGAAATTCAGGAAGGAGACACATTGTCCGAGATTGCTCAAGAAGATCTCGAAGGCCGGGCTTCTCGCCAGCCTTTTGCGGAAAGCGCCACAGGTGCTGATATATACGCAAGAACAGATGAGATAGCGAAAGCCAATGGAATTCCAGACCCTCATAGCTTAGCCGAGGGGCAAAAATTAGATTTGCCGTCTGGCAGTAGTGTTGTGATCCGAGTCAGTCCACTTGAATAAAATCTAAGTAACAAAGTTAATGAGTTTTTGGGGTACGTAGATGGTTTTGCGTATCTCATTTTTGTCTAAATGCTGGGTAACCTTGGGATCGGCTTTAGCGGCATCGACTATAGCGGCTTCTGTGGCGTTAGCCGGAACTTCAATGTTGGCCCGCAGCTTGCCGTTAACTTGCACCACTATCTGGATTTTATCGGTTATCAAATATTTCTCGTCATGTTCCGGCCAGGCGCTAATATGCACCGAGCCTTCTTTGCCCAGGTCTTTCCAAAGCTCCTCGCTAATGTGCGGAGCAAACGGGGCCAGCAGCTGGAGCAATGTAGTCAGCGCGAACCGCCAATCGATTTTGGCTGCGAAGCCTTGATCGGCCTTGATCTTATAAAGCTCATTTGTGTATTCCATAAGCGCGGCGATTGCCGTGTTGAACTGCATGTTTTGCAGGTCCTCGCTAACTTTTTTGATGGCTTTGTGCGCCGACCGCAAAATCGCTGCGTCATCCGCAGAACCTGCCTCAGGCGCTTCCAGAAATTCCTGAGTCAAAGTCCAAACCCGCATTAAAAACCTATGCGTTCCGCCTATGCCTTCCACGCTCCAGTTGGCTGCCTGGTTCCACGGTGCGATGAATAATTCCATCAATCTTATTGAGTCTGCTCCGTAGCCTTGAGTAATTAACACGCCGGGTTCGATCGTATTGTTTTTACTTTTGCTCATTTTTTGACCGTCTGGAGCTAAAATCATGCCATGGTTGCGCAGCTTGGAAAACGGCTCGTGAAAATTGATTATGCCTTCGTCATGCATTACCTTCGTCCAAAACCGGGCGTAAAGCAGATGCATCACGGCGTGTTCCGCTCCACCTATATAGTCATCGACCGGCAACCAGAATTTTGCCTTTTCATCGCTAAAGGCTTTTTCATCATTGTGCGGATCAGCAAAGCGCAGGAAATACCAGCTGGAACAGGCGAAACCGTCCATGGTATCTGTTTCCCGCTCGGCCTGTCCGCCGCATTTAGGGCAAGTTGTGTTAACGAATTCTGATGACCGGGCCAACGGGCTGCGGCCGTCGCCGCTTGGCTCGTATGATTCCATTTCCGGCAGCACAACCGGCAGCTGCCCGTCCGGAACCGGCACGGCTCCGTCCTTCGGACAATGAATAATCGGTATCGGAGCCCCCCAATACCTTTGCCGGCTAATCAACCAATCACGGATTTTATAACTTACATGTGTAGTCGCCAGTTGGTTGTCTTCAAGATATTTGATTATTTCTTCCCGCAGGCTTCCGGCAATTTGACCCTTGAATACCTCTGGCTCCATCAATATCCCGTTTTTCATATCCGAATAACAATACTCTAGGTTTCGAACTTTTTCGGCTTCCTCCTTATCTGCCGGGAATAAAACTGGTTTAAGCTGTATGTTGTATTTTTTTGCAAACCGAAAATCGCGTTCATCATGAACTGAGCATTTCACAATGCCGGTGCCATAATGCGATAGTGCATAGCTAGCAACCCAAATGGGTAATTTACCGTTTCCTACTGGATCATCAATATAACGTCCCGTAAAAATTCCTTCTACATCTTCTTCGTCTGTATAACCTTGTAAGTCGCGCTTTTTCGTCATTTCTTTTGCGAATTTTAATACCTTTTTTTCTTCGGCTGCCCCCCTTACAAGTTCAGTCAAAAAAGGATGGTCTGGCGCAATAACTACAAATGTATCGGCAGTGAAGGCTTCAAAATGCGCAGAGAATGTTTGAATCTGCATGTCCGTCCCTGCAACGGGCGCAGTAAAAGTCATTCCTTTGCTGTGGCCGATCCAGTTACGCTGCATGGTTTTGATAGAAGGCGACCAGTCCACGTCATCCAAATCCTTTTCCAGCCGATCGGCATATTCCGTAATCTTGAAGAACCATTGTTTTAACATTTTCTTCTCAACGGTTGAACCGCAGCGCCAGCATACGCCATTTTCCACCTGCTCATTAGCAAGTACCGTTTTATCGACCGGACACCACCACTGCGAGCTTTCTTTTTGATAAGCTAAGCCCCTTTTAAATAGCATCAGGAAAAACCACTGGGTCCATTTGTAATACGCTGGGTCTGTGCTGTTAATTTCACGCTCCCAGTCGTAATCAAAACCCATCTGGATCAGCTGCTGCTTAAAGCGTTTGGTATTTTCCTCCAGTGCCTTCTGCGGGCTGGTACCGGTTTTTATGGCGTAGTTTTCAGCCGGTAATCCAAAGCCGTCCCAACCCATCGGATGAAGAACATTAAACCCGCGCATCCGGTTAAAACGGCTTATAGTGTCGCCGATAGTGTAATTGCGCACATGGCCGACATGCATGGCCGCTCCGCTGGGATAAGGAAAATATTCCAGAACATACTTTTTTGGCTTGGTTTTGTGCTCACTAGCCTTGTAAATGCCGCTTTCATGCCAAACTTTTTGCCACCGCGGCTCAATTTCTTTTGGATTATACCTCTTCATAGCAGACTACATTGTAGCAAATTATCTCTTTAGCCGTTTGAGTATTATAATCTAGGCTAGATATTCTATGATTACGCAAATATTTTTGCTGCAAGTTGTTTTATCCTTCTTTGTCGGCGGGCTTTATATAGCTGGCATGGTACGGATTTCCGAAAAGTTCGGCTCCAAAATCGGAGGGCTGTTAATAGGCCTGCCCGCGATGGTTTTGGTGAGTCTGGTCTTCATTGCTATAACACAAGATAAAAGCGCGCTTTTAGAGGCTATCCAGATAATGCCGGCGACGGTAGCCGCGGGCAGTATATTTTTGATGGTTTTTATTTTGCTATTTAGATACGGTCCTCTTTTGGCTTATCTTGGCGCGATCTTTGTCTGGCTTTCTTTGAATTTGCCTTTGGTATTTTTCGAAGTCAAAGAATTCTTCTGGGCATTATTAATTGGTATTGTGCTACTCATAATTAGTATGGGTTATTTTCATCGTTTGCCGCACATGAAGCTCCCGTCCCTTCATATAAAAAATAGTGAGCTGCTGCTGAGATTCTTTTTTGCGGGAGGTCTGGTGGCTCTCGCCGTCTTCATGGCCGAAGTCGCTAATCCGCTTTGGGGCGGGCTTTTGGCAAGCTTCCCGGTAGCATTTTCATCCACAGTAATCATCGTCACGCGGACGCATGGAAAGAAATTTTTGTCATCATTATCGCGGTCAATGGTAAACGCCGGTATTGCTAACGTAGTCTTCGTGGTTGGGATTTTTATATTTGTCCCTATTTTTGGAGTACCTCTTGGGATAGTGTTGGGATATTTATTTTGCCTTGTATCAGCCGCAATTTCCTATTACTATATTATGTCTAAACTCTGACTTCGGTCAACCAGGGATTATCGCGGCTATGGTGCGGAGGGTTTCGGCAAATTTATTGTCATTAGTCTCCAAAAGCGTCATTCGAAATCCAGGGACATAACTGTTAAAACCAGTGCTTAGTGGCACCACGCAAATACCGGTTGCACCAAGTAATTGGTAGCAAAAGCGCTTATCAAAATCTGCTTCGTGGATTGCTGCTAATTCCGCATTTAGGAGCTTTTGGGCCTCGGGATTAGCCGCCGGAATGTTGAGCGGTTTGAGAATAAACTCTTCAGAAAATGTTACTGAAAGATAAAAGGCGCCCCTTGGCATAACCACATGCAGCGACGGGTGGCTGCCCAGTATTTCTACGGCACGGCGACCCCGTCTTTCATAACGAGCCAAACGTGCGGACAGGTGTTTGGGATAACGCGGGTCACTCAGGATCGTAGGCAAGACCGTTTGGGGCAAAGATGTCGAGCAAACCTCAGTCATTTTAGCGTTTTCGATTGAGCCGGCATACAGCGCAAAGTTCTCATCTGTATCAGTGTTATAAAATTCCACCCAACCACATCGGCTTCCGGGCCATGGCACTTCCTTGGATAAGCCACGCATAATTACCGTTGGCACCCCGTCTGCTAGACTTGCCAACGAAACAAAATCGCTACTTTCATAAGCCATGTTCGCGTAAATCTCATCGGCGATCAAAAAAAGCTCATATTCCTGCGCGATTTTCACAAATTCCTTTAAAATTTTACGCGGATAGACCATGCCGGTGGGATTGTCCGGATTAATAATAAGCAAACCTGCAATATTAGGATTACTTCGAACCTTATAACGTATCTCATTAACGTCGGGGTACCAGTTGTTGAGTGGATCTAGTTTGTATGTCAGCATTGCGGAACTGCCGTGTGCGCCTTCTAGAGAAGAATGGGTTGGATATGCCGGATTTGGGCCGAGAATGCGCGCCGACGGGTTGAGCCAGGTGTACACTTTATTAATAGCGTCGCCCAAGCCATTAAAGAAAAGAATGTTTTCAGCACTGAGATTTACACCAGTTTCCCGACTTCTAGCTACTGACAAAAATTCGCGGGCCTTTGTCATACCTTTAGTTGGGGAGTACTTATACGACGCACTTCCCTCGCTAGCTGCTTCAGCAACAATTTCGCGGGCCCATAGCGGAACTTCTTCTCCTTTAGACACAGGATCACCAATATTCTCCCAGGTAATATTAAGACCGGTTTGCTCGAGTTTATTTGCGAATTTAACAATATCGCGAATCTCATACTTTAATTCCTCAGAACCAGGATGAACAATATTTAGCCTCATTGAACCCCCCGCAAGTTAAACGATGTTATTGGCTTGATTTGTGGGTGGTTCATAATACTAAACTCCTCCGAACATCTGGCGACAAGCCAGTAAGTAGCGTATAGGAAAACAAGTCATGTTCGGCAGAGATGGCTGCGCGCGAAATTTCGATACGATTATATACCTCGTATGGACGCTCTAGCGTTTTTAATAGTTGTTTAATGTGTTTGCGGATCATTTCCTCTCCTGGGCTAGAATTGCTGGAGATAGTTAGTGGAAAAGACGGTATTTTGACGATTGACGCGCTGCCAGCGCTCTTCAGCCAGGCGAGTCAGTGTTTGCACCAGCTCGACATTGGAAATACCAGCAGCCCGCCAATTATGTGCGTAGAGACCGCCTGGCATGGGGTTAACTTCGTTGAAATAAACTGTTTCGCTCTCGTTATCGATCAACATATCGATACGAGCAATGCCTTCGCAGCCAAGAGCACGATAAACCTTTAGCCCAGTTTGCTCGGCTTTGTCATAAAGTTCTTTATAAAGCTTGGCCGGCAGTTCGCTGTAGCCCTGCGCTCCTTTAACGCCGCCCTTTTTGCCGCCGCCTTTTTTGCCGCCGCCCATATATTTGGTGTCAAAGTCAAAAAAGTCTTCCGGTTTGGTCAGCGGCCGTTCTAAAAATGCTGGTTTCAGCTCTTCATTACCCATAATGGGCAGCGTAACCTCAACTAAATGCGGGACTTCTTCTTCCACCAGCACCTTGTTGTCATAATGGCAGGCCACCTCAATAGCATTTTGCAATTCCTGGCGATTATTTACTCGTGTAATACCGATGCTCGAACCCAGATGGGCTGGTTTCACGAATAATGGATATTCAAGCGAGTTCTCCAGCTCGTTTAAAATTTCACTACTTTTGCGCGCAAATGTATCGCGAAATAGATATTCATATTTCGAAACGCTTATTTTATTAGCTTCGGCTATTTGTTTGGCGAGCACTTTATCCATCGCTAGTACGCTGGCGTCTTGATCGCAACCGACAAAAGGTACATTGGCCATGCGTAGCAGCCCCATTAGGCTGCCGTCTTCGCCATAAGTGCCGTGCATAGCCGGAAAGACTATATCGATCTTGCGGGCTGTCTTGCGTCCGGCAATGCCACTGGCCTTAACCAGTGTCATGCCGCCGTCAAACTGTACGCTTGCAGCTTGCGTCTTGTGTAAAAAGTCCTGGATTTGACCGGAGCTAAATAATGAAATATCCTTTAGCTTATCATCCCAATACCATACCCCATCCTTGGCAATATATACGGCTTCTACCCTGTGTTGGCGAGTCAACTCCAACGGCTTAATAATACTGGCTAAGGCCGTAACAACTGATACATCGTGCTCTGTAGAGCGCCCGCCAAATATAACTGCTATTGTTTTCATGCTTTTTATTATAGCCGCTTATTTTACAATTACAACCTACAATTAACTGCTACAATTAAAAATAATTGTCGGTCCAGTCATTTTGTAGGAGCCAGATGTCGCCGGCGGCGACATATTGATCAATGTTGCTGTAGAAATTTAGCGGGTCATCGCGAAGTTCTAGATCGCCGGTGTAACCTGCTTTTATTAGGCCGTCGTTAATATATTTGGTGACGGAATTTTGCATAAGAACTACTTTATCAGGATGGGCTTTTGCGATGGCTTTGCCGATCTCGCGGTGTACCCGCTTAGTTTCTACGCCTTGGTCAACCAGGCCGGGCGTAACGTAAATTTTTCGTTTGGCTTTAAGCTCTTTTAAAAATTCCAAGCCGGCTAAAATTCCTTCGAAGTTACCATTATACGTATCGTCTAGAATCCAGCCGCCGCCAAGTTCTCTGGGCTGCATACGGTGTTCAAACGGCGCTGTCCGGCTGATAGCTGTTTCGATTTGCTTATTGCTAAGGCCAAGGTTATGGGACACTGCAACGCATAGAGCCAGCGGAGCGATTTGATGCCGGCCGAGCAGACCGCTTTCTACCTTAATCAAATTCCTTCCCTTGCTCATGGCAAATGAAACACCATCCAAGCTGCTCTCCACCTGCGAAATTTTCCATCCGTCCAAGCCGTGCCGGTTAAAGGAAATATGTTCTTTTTTTAAGTACGGTTTGACGGCTCGGCTCTCGGTATTGACATAGACTGGGCGGCTTTTTAGCTGGTCGCTGATACTAAACAAATCTTGGGCCACACCCTCCAGAGTTTTGTAGCCGTCAAGATGATTTGGCGCCAGGCCGTTAATAACCGCTACATCAGGATGGGTCAGCTCAGCCATTTTTTTAATATCCCCTGGCTCGGCTTCGCCGTATTCGATTAACAAAACCTCTTCGTCGCCGGTAAGTTTGCCAGCCCAGCGCGCCTGGCTGATCAAAACGTTTTTGTTGCCCGGCGTAACGGCCACGTTTTTTTGCGAGCCTAGGACTGTGTATAGCATTTCTTTTAGGCTGGTCTTGCCGTAGCTTCCCAGGATAGCGATCTTGACGGCTTTATGGTTGGCAAATATTCTCTCCGCAATTTTTACTTCATGAGCCCGCTTGGGTTTTTCGACCAAAGCCCAGCCGATCAAAACCGTAATAAACAACATGAATATAATCCAAAAAGGTAAAAACAGCAGATAAATGATCTCTGCCGGAGAATAGGCAATGCTTGCCTGGACATTCAAGGCTATATAAAAAATAGCTAAAATATATCCATAAATTACCAAAACTTTTGCCTTGGTAGTCATGACTAATTTTTGGCGGCGCATTACTCGTGATAAATTCGGAAATCTCGCAATCCACTCCAAAAATTTGCGCGGATCATACTCTACTTGCTGTAGCATATATACAAAATAGACTGGCATTTTGGGTGAAAAATAACTTAGCAACTTACGCACCACAAACCTCAATAATCACTTTCATTTAAAAAGCTCCTGGCCTTTTCAGCAATTAATTCAGGCTGCTCGTGATGTAGAAAATGAGCCGCCCCGCTTATTATTTCCAACTTGGAATTGTTAATTTTGCCAGAAAGAATTTTGCCATAACGAACCGGGGTAAATGTATCTTTGTCGCCATAAAGTAATAGAACAGGTATTTTTACCCGCGCAGCATCATTTTGAATATCAAAATTAACTATATTTTTAAATGTTTCCTGCATTGACACCGCCGCGAAAAGATCAGAGCCGATCATTGCGTAGACTCTCTCTTTAATCCGTCCTTGAACCGATTTCGGCAAGGGCTTTAAAGATACCTTGGCGGGTTTGGCAAGGGCTTTATACAATAACTTTTTAGCTGAATTGCCGCTTCTTATCCCCGACGGCGCCAGAAGAATTAATTTTTGAACAACCAAATGTTGGTGCGCGGTTCCGTAAACAGCTATCGCCCCGCCGTTGGAATGCCCTATCGCAGCATAAGGCTTTATTTTTAATTTGTTTAGAAAGTTTTTTATAAAAACTGAATAATCGGGAATGGACCAGATCGTAGGCGGTGCTTGGCTGCCGCCAAAACCCGGCAAATCAATAAGCACAAGGGAGTAATTATCCTTTAGCTTGTTGGCAAGCTTATCAAATGTTTCAGAGCGATCAGCCCAGCCGTGCAGGCATAAAATAATTTTTTTACCAGTACCAAGCTTGCTATAAGAAACCAATAGATTGTCTACTACAACTTGCATTATAGGTTCCAGTATAACAGTTTAAACTAAGAGCTTTGACCGCCGCCTTGCTGCAGACGCTGTTGCAGCTCTTCGATAGTTATCGTATCCTCAGGAAATTTAATTGGCCGGTAAAGATTGTAGCCGCTGTAGTTTTCCGTCCTGTCCGAGCTTCCGTATCTAACCTTTAGTATCTGGCGGTTGACTATATCAACCATAACTTCCACGGCAACTCTCGGCGCGTTGGCGTAGCTTTCCGGATTGAACTGCCTTGGATCGGTTGCGCCGGTTAACTCGGCATACCTTGATAATACTTCAATCAAGTCAGCCGGCTTGATAGACAGCTGATAAACATAAACCGGGCGATAATTTTCTACCTTTCGTTCTGCGGATTCAAATTCATAGAGCCTTTTTTGATTCATTAGAGTTAGCAGTTGCTGGCGGGCTTCCGGCTTAAGATTACCGACCGGAACTATACTAAACAGCGATTCGTTTAAGAATGTGGCTTGTCCGCCTTTTGCGGGATCAGCTTCTCTTTTAGCCCACACTCCGATTAGCTTTTCAAAATTTTCGGCGCCGGGCAAATTCTCCTCGCCTTCGACTGAGCTGTAACGTACTAGATCTATATTGGTTGTGCCGATAGTTTCAGTAGTTATTGTTGTTTCCTGCCGCTGTCTGCCTTTTTGCGATAACTCGGTAGAAGATTCGGCCGTTATTGTCGGAGGATAGAACGAAAGATAAGAAATTTGATTTACCCTTTGATTGCCATCATCCTGCAAAACTTGCCTGGTCACGCTTGTGGTCTGCAGGCTGTTTGCGACGGCATCGTCCAATACCCTCTCAGGATTGATGACAATCTTGGTCCACCACGCCCAGCCGCTAGCACCTAGCAAAATCACAGCAGCGACAACAGCTGCCGCTAGAGCGTGTTTTACGGTCAGCTTCGGTTTTTTTAAGTATTTTTTATAATCAATTTTTAGTTTTTTTACATGCAATTTTTTAGATGATTTTTTTACAGGTTTTTTCCTTGCCATAGTCTCCCCTAATATTTTTGGTTATTATATCAGAATTAATCGCTTAACTTTAATTTATCCCTTAATGTAACCGGCTCCGGTTTGTACAATCGTAAAATTGCCATGCAATTCAAAATTGGTGGAGATAGAGGGACTCAAACCCTCGACCTCTGCCCTGCCAGGGCAGCGCTCTAATCAACTGAGCTATATCCCCGTGGAAAACACACTAAATTGTAACATGAATATTGTAGCCAGACATTAACCGGATATAAGCTTATTGAACTCCTTTTCGTCAATGATTTTAGTACCGAATTTTCTGGCTTTTTCCAGTTTGCTTGAGCCGACGTTAGCTCCGGCTACCAAATAGTCCGTATCCTTGCCGGTACTGGCCTGAAAAATTCCGCCCAGAGATCTTATTTTCTCAGCGGCCTGGTCGCGGCTCATTGATTCCAGCGAGCCGGTTATAACAAACCTTTTGCCCGTAATTTTACTTTTTTTGATATGAATTTGCTTTGGCTCAACTCCAACGTTCTTAAAATCTACCAGAAGTTCTTGGTTTTGTGGATCTTCAAACCAGGCCACGATAGATTCAGCCACAACCCCGCCAATACCTTCAACTTCCTGGAGCTCTTCAATGGTAGCAACTTTTAGTTTATCAAAATCTTTATAGCGGTTGGCTAGATCAACTGCCGTTTGCGTCCCTACATGCCTGATGCCAAGAGCGTATATAAACCTATGCAGTTCGGGTCGTTTTTTCTCGGCAATTGCAGCCACTAATTTATTAGCTGATATGTCAGCGAATCTTTCTAGTTTCAACAATTGTTCGGATTTAAGCTTATAAAAATCAGCGGCATTACTAACCAGTTTTTGATTTAATAGTAACTCGACATTTTTTTCGCCGAGACCTTCTATATCAAGAGCGCTTTTAGAAGCAAAGTGCCGCAGATGGTTCGAAAGTCTGGCGGGGCATTTTGTGTTTGGGCAGCGCCAAACAGCCTCCTCTTCCTTGGCTTTTACTAGCTTTGTGCCGCACTCCGGGCAATTTTTTGGCATTTGGAATTTCTGTTCGCTGCCGTCGCGCAGTTTTATCATCGGCTCCATAACTTCAGGAATGATATCGCCGGCTTTATGTACCGCTACGGTATCGCCGACTCTGATATCCTTTCGCTTAACCTCTCCTTCATTGTGCATAGTGGCCATTTGTACCAAGCTGCCGGCGATAACCACCGGCTCAAGCATTGCCACGGGAGTAGCCGCACCGGTCCTGCCCACAGAAATAAAAATATCTTTTACTTTTGTGACGGCTTGCTCAGGCGGATACTTATAAGCAATTGCTCCGCGCGGCGCCTTGCCGACCGACCCGAGCCGGTCAAACTGGTTTTTTTGGTTTACGGTTACGACTAATCCGTCAGTGTTAAAAGGCAGCTGGGTTCGCTCGTCTTCCCAATAGTCGGCAATTTTTATAATCTCCTGAAATGTCGTTACCTGCTTTGCCTGTTTGTTAACAATAAATCCCAGCTTGTTTGCTAAATCATACTCCTGCGCCTTGGTTTTTATACCTTCAGCTATAATTCCCCACGCATGAAAACGCAGCGGACGAGCAGCTACCAGCGCCGGATCCAGCTGGCGTACTGTACCGGCCGCAGTGTTTCTTGGATTCATAAACTTGGGCAATCCGTCTTTTTCTCTCTGCTTATTTATTGCTTCGAAGTCTTTTTTATAAAGAAGTATCTCGCCGCGAACTTCCAGTGTACTATTGTAATAGTGCGCTGATACAGTTTTATCCTTACGAAGAGTTAGAGGTATTGAATTTATAGTTTTAACATTTTGGGTAACGTCTTCGCCCGTAAGTCCGTCGCCGCGGGTTAAGCCGCGGCTTAGCCGTCCTTTTTCATAAACCAGCGCACAGGCTAAGCCGTCCATTTTAAGATCTACGTGATAATCCAGGCTTTGACCCGGCAGCAGTTTAGAAATTCTAGTTATCCAAGCTTTTAACTCTTCGGATGTAAACGCATCATTTAGACTCAGCATAGGCCGCGAATGCGGCACGGAAACAAATTTATCCAAAGGCTTTCCGCCTACTCGCTGTGTGGGCGAGTCGGGAGTTAAAAGCTCAGGATGCAACTCTTCCAATTCTCGTAGTTCTTGGGTTAGAGAATCGTAAATTTCATCCGTAATCATCGGGTCGTCTAGAACATGGTAGCGATAGCGGTATTCGTCAATCTGCCGGCGCAGTTTCTCAACTCTCTCTTTAGTACTATTATTAATCACAAAAGCGCCCTATAAAGGTTGTAAGTATAAGCGTGAAAAAAATATAGCATCAAACCGCTTAAAATTAAAAACACCAGGACTGCTAAAAACGGCAGGAAATATATTAGCGGCAAAACTAGAATTACAAAAAACAAAAAGGACAAAACAGGTAGCCCGAGCAGTCTGAGAGCGACCGAAAATCTTCGATGCAGTACCAGATCCCGGGCTGAACGGAGAGCCTTAACGGGGGTCATGTCGGGCAATGTCACAATATAGAGCGCAAAGACTGACGATAAAACCATATATAGAGATAGTAAACTAAGAAGTAAAAACAAAATTATAAAGAAACTTTTTTCAATAGGAGTGATTGCAATCGAACCTGCCATCGCGGTCGTTAGTAGGAAATTTCCTATTAAAAAAGGAATGAGCTGCAGCACAATCACGCAGGCAACCAAAACAAATTGGGTGAACGGGTACAATCCCCGGTAAAAGGCTTGCTTAACACCGACCTTTTCGCCGGCGCTAACTTGTCGTATAGCCCATATTAAAGCCAAGCTGGCTATCAGGGTTATAAAAAGCTGGTAGACGCCGCCGGCTTCGCTGCCGGCATTGCCGCCGCTGCTTAATAAAACTCCCAGCAAGGTCAAAGAGGCGCCTAGCCCGCTCACCTCCCCGGCCAAGCCTTCATCGAGTTTCTGTTTGGTTTCAAAAAAATCCGTAAATGAACTTAAACCGCTAACCAATATTAAACTCAGCAAAATATAAACGGTAATTATGCCGAAGAAAAGTTTTTTATTGTTTAAAAGCAATCTGAGAGTTTGCTTAAAAAGCCGGTATATCCCCGGCAGTGGTTTGCCCAGGGGTTGTTTGATTGGTTTGGATAATCTAAAACTTTTATGGACTGGCCGCTTTTTAGTTCTGGGTTTTTTTACCGTAGTTTTTGCATTGGTATTTTTTTTCGTTACCGCCATATCCCATTACTATAAGTTGTCGCCCATTTCGCGCAAGTTTTTAATCCGGTTTTCGATCGGCGGATGCGTGCTAAACAGTCCGGCAAAAGAGCTTTTCTTAAGCGGATTCGCAAAGAAAAGGTGCGCTGTCGAGGTATTGGCTTTTTTGGTGGCGCTTCCCTGCTTGCCTATCTTTTCAAGAGCGCTGGCTAATCCTTCGGGGTACCGCGTAGTCAAGGCGCCGGTCGCATCAGCGAGATATTCCCGGCGCCTTGAAATTGCCAGCTGGATCATGCTGGCGGCAATCGGTGCAATTATCATAGCGGCTAACCCGATGATTAACATATACGGATTTTTATTGTCGCGGGCTCCACCAAACCAGACCATGTGCAGTATTATGTCCGCCAGCAATGAAACAACCGACACTAGGGCGAAAGCAAACATAGAGACTCTAATGTCATAGTTTTTTACGTGTCCAAGTTCGTGCGCCATAACGCCCTCTAGCTCATGGTCATCCAGGGCTTCCAGCAAGCCGGTGGTGGCGCATACCACGGCATTCTTGGGATTTCGGCCAGTAGCAAAAGCATTCAATGCCGGATCATCCATGATGTAAACCTTGGGCGTAGGCATGCCCTCAGTAATTGCCAAATTTTCGACTATGCGGTAGAGCCGGGGATTATCTCTCTTTTGGATTTGGCGTGCGCCATTGACAGCCAAAGCCATTTTCGAACCTGAGATATAAACAATCAGCGCGTAAATTAATCCGCCGATTAAAACAAAAGGAGTTATAGTAGGATGTCCTAGATACTGTGCAACCACCCAGCCGAGCCCGCCGATCAGAATGATAAAAAACAAGAATATAAAGATAGTTTTTCGCTTGTTAGCCGCTATATTTGAATACATGGGTCGTATATCGTATTACGTATTAAGTATTACCGGGTCTCCTCGCTGCGCTTTTTATTAAACCGTTAGTCATTTTTTGGATCTCAATCACTTTGTCCTCTATTAATTTTAGCTCTTTTTGCGGTAAAAAACCAAGGTCGCAGGCAATATAGCTATGGCTTAACGTTTCTGTTAGCGAACCCAGAGCAATACTATAAAATTGGATTTTATCTTTATCGCTATTTCTAGAGAAACCTTCAGCGATATTAGCGGGTACAGAAACCGCGGAACGCCTGATCTGTGATG
Organism: Candidatus Parcubacteria bacterium; assembly: GCA_019347895.1. Classification (GTDB taxonomy): domain Bacteria; phylum Patescibacteriota; class Saccharimonadia; order Saccharimonadales; family 2-12-FULL-41-12; genus JACRNE01. Next base: position 41,282 of record JAHWKM010000007.1, read on the forward strand.
TCAATCCAAATTTTTCCTCGCCGGGAAAGCTTTGGGTTATCTTATATGTGTATACAGCCAAAATCCTGGAAGCTTGCCAAGCACGCAATTGCGTAAATGAGGTAATTTTTTCTGAAGCCACTGCTTTATACGTAATACTTATACGTTATACGTCCTAGAATTTAACGCCGACTGGTTTATTGACGGTAGTGGTTTCACCTTCATCAACTTCAAAAAATTCGCGCTCGGAAAAACCAAGTGGACCGGCAATTAGAATGTTGGGAAATGTTTGGATCTTAATATTCAAGTCCCGTGCTGAGCCGTTATAAAATCTGCGGGCAGCTTGGATTTTGTCTTCGGTGTCTACTAATTCTTCTTGCAGATGCTTGAAATTTTGGTCTGCCTTTAGATCCGGATAATCTTCGGCTACTGCGAAGATGCTCTTCAACGCTTCCTGAAATACATTTTCAGCTCTGGCTGCTTCCTGCGGGCCCTTTTCTTGGGCGTTTAAGGCATTTGAGCGAGCTTCCGTTACATCTTGAAAAACGGTTTTTTCATGCTTGGCGTAGCCTTTTACGGTTTCGATCAAGTTTGGAATAAGGTCATAACGTCTCTTCAGTTGGACTGTAATGTCGCTCCAAGCCTCATCCACCCGGACTTTAGCCTGCACCAAACCGTTATAAATTAAAATTATGCCAATAACCAATACGGCCAAAACTCCTAGTATTATCCACGTCGTCATATTTTACTCCTGCTTTTCTCCCGTTAGTTTATGGTTATATTGTATCATTTTCACATTAATTAATATATCTCATGGTTTCTGTGAAAGGATAAACCTTTCACAGTCGAAATTGTGGTGTAGTAAGTTTTTTGTAAATGTTATTTTGTTAAGTTCAAAAACTCTTCGCGGGTTCTTAGATCACTTAAAAATATTCCTCTCATGGCCGATGTTACCATGGTGGAATTTTGTTTTTCTACGCCGCGCATCATCATGCAAAAATGCTCAGCCTCTATTATGGCTGCGACGCCTTTTGGTTTGACCTTTTCTTGCAGGGCATCGACTATCTGGCTGGTCAGTCGTTCCTGAACCTGAAGGCGGCGGGCAAACATGTCGGCTACCCGGGCAATTTTGGACAGACCGATAATGTGCTTGTCCGGTATATAGCCAATATGCGCCTTGCCGACAAACGGCAGCAAATGATGTTCGCAAAGACTGTAAATTTTTATATCTTTTACCAGCACCATTTCGTTATAATTTTCTTTATATATCGCCCCGTTGACTACTTCGTCGATATTGGTATTGTAGCCGGCGGTTAAAAATTTGAGTGATTTTTCAACCCTGTCGGGAGTACCTTGCAGCCCGGCCCGGCTAGGATCTTCGCCAAGTTCTTGTAAAATTTTCCTGACTTCGTCTTTCATTCCAAATTCCCTCTTATGGTATATTCAGCTGTTACATCTTCTACCAGCAAGGATTTTGCAGCCGCCGGTTTGTGGACTACGATTCTCAGCCCGCTCACTTTGCCGAGCGAATATATTTTTTTGGCTATCGAATAGGCCATAGTTTCTATCAGCTTGAATTTTTTTTGCTCCACGACCCGCCTGACAAGCTCGCTAATTTGCCGGTAATCCTGTGTACTGCCTATATCATCATTACTAACCTCAGCCACAAGCTCAACGTCAATATAAAAAGTCTGCGGCCTGTCCTGCTCGCCGTCGTTTACGCCGTGATGGCCGATTGCCTTTATACCGGTAAGTTTAATCTTAGATTTAATTTCAGCCTCCATTAACTGGTGGGCGAGAAATTCGCCCGCATACTAGCCATTTCTTTATGGTGGGCGAGGAGGGACTCGCCTCGCTAGGAAAAAGAAACTTACTTTTTCTAATGCGACCCCAAAGGCCTTTGGCCTTTCTGGGGCAAGGGTCGGGGAATGCACATTTGGCATTCCCGTTCGAGTCCTCTTAAGCCAATTATAAAGAAAAGTCTAGCACATACTAGCCATTTCTTTATGGTGGGCGAGGAGGGACTCGAACCCTCAAGGCTTATTCAGCCAACGGATTTTAAGTCCGTCGCGTATACCAAGTTCCGCCACTCGCCCAATTTGGAGGCGTCGACCAGAATCGAACTGGCATAAAAGGTTTTGCAGACCTCTGCGTAACCACTCCGCCACGACGCCTTATTTATATTTTTTGCTATTTATATTTTTGCCTTAAAAGCTCTTTTTGTTGACCGGTTTTCAAAAACCGTTCGAGGCTCATCGAATCCGTTCTGGTCGCACAAACTCTAGTTTCTAGCAGTACCCACGGCCGATAACCCTTTGTTGATTTTACCTTACCGTCATTATGAAGTCTAAGCCTATTTATAACATTCGCAGTACTACCAACATATAAATCACCGTTGACTCGACTTTTAAGGATATAAACATAGTAGCCCATAGGTTGTTTTGTGTCCTTCGGGAGATCTACCGAAAGTACGACAGACCAACGCCTAACTCCTCGCCTGTCTGCCGCAGGCAGAGCCAACGCGCCATATAAATAACAGAGTAAATTATAGCGTAATATATACTGGTTACATATGGCCTACGAATTTTTTTCGCTTAATGGAGAAATTTTGCCGGTTGAGCTGGCTAAGATTGAGCTGTCGAATATTGAATATGCTTATGGCTTTGGCGTCTATGAAAATGTGCGGGTATCTAAGGGTAGGATATTTTTCCTTAAAGAACATATCCAAAGGCTACTTAGCTCAGCCGAAATTATTGGTATCGAACACGGTTTTAGCTCTAGCTTAGTTGAAAATTCCGTAGAAAAATTGCTTGAAAAATTAAAACCGGAAACATGCAATGTAAAAATCCTGCTTATTGGCGGCAAGGATAAAGGCTCAGCTAATTTGTATATTATGTGCCTCAACCCGCTTTTTCCTGATAGGAAATTATACAAAACCGGCGCGTATTGCATTACCGAGAATTACGAAAGGCCATTTCCCCACGCCAAATCTCTTAATATGTTGCCGAGTTATCTGGCTTATAAAAAAGCTAAGCAGGTCGGGGCTTACGACGCGCTTTTGGTTAACCGAGAAAATAAAGTGGCAGAAGGAACCAGAACTAATTTTTTTGCTATAAAAGACAAGACTATTTATTCCCCTCCCGAATCAGAAATATTGCTAGGCGTCACTCGCGATAAGGTAATAAAAGTAGCCAAACAAAACAGTTACCAAGTCGTAGAAAAAGACTTGCCGCTGAGCGAGCTGCCGAAATATGACGGCACTTTTATAACCAGCACCGGTTCAAAAATAATGCCGATCAAAACAATTGACAATCTGGATTTTGAAATTCCTGATGAGCTTTATAAACTCATTGGACTATTTAATAAATTCTTGGACGATTACGCTAAGAAAAAATAAACTTTGCTTATTGTTGATTTATTCACCAATAAGCAATTTCTATGGAAAGGGAGGATCCGAAGGCGAAGCCTGAGCTAAGGAGGGAAAAACCTGGAGAAAGGGTTTTCCCTCCTTAAGATCTAATAACGATAATGTTCAGATTTGAAAGGCCCGTTTTGTGAGACGTCCAGGTACTCGGCCTGATCTTTGGTTAACTTAGTAAGGTTGGCGCCAAGCGCTTCAACGTGGACTTTAGCAACTTTTTCATCCAGCTCTTTTGACAGACGATGGACATCTATTGAGTAGTCTTTTGTGAAAAGTTCGATTTGGGCTAAAACCTGATTGGAAAATGAGTTGCTCATTACGAACGATGGGTGGCCGGTAGCGTTGCCAAGGTTTACTAGACGGCCTTCTGAGAGAACAATAATCCGGCTATTGTTTGGCAGCGTATATAGGTCCACCAGCGGTTTGACGTTTTGTTTTTTGACGCCTTTTAGATCATTAAGTGCGCCGATTTGTATTTCGTCATCGAAGTGACCAATATTACATACTATTGCCGTATCCTTCATGCGTTTCATATGATCGAGCGTGATAATGTCTTTGCAGCCAGTGGCGGTTACGAATATGTCGGCTTCATTGACCGCGTTTTCCATGGTTACTACTTCATAACCTTCCATCAGGGCTTGCAGCGCGCATATCGGATCAATCTCAGTAATTAAAACCCGACAGCCAAAGGCCCGAAGCGATTGGGCGCTGCCCTTGCCTACATCGCCGTAGCCAGCCACGACTGCTACTTTACCAGCCAGCATCACATCGGTTGCCCGTTTGATTCCGTCGATCAATGATTCTCGGCAGCCATATAAATTATCGAATTTAGACTTGGTGACACTGTCATTAACGCTGATAGCTGGCATTTTCAGTATTCCCTTTTTTAGCATTTGATAAAGCTGGTTTACTCCGGTAGTTGTTTCTTCGCTGACTCCACGGATTTCCCCTAATAGTTCTGGATGTTTTTTGTGAACCAGCGCAGTCAAGTCACCGCCGTCGTCCAGTAGCAAGTTAGGGCCCTTGCCCTCAAAGTCCAAAGTCTGTTCAATGCACCACCAGTATTCTTCTTCAGTTTCGCCTTTCCAGGCAAAAACCGGCGTTCCAGCTTTAGCGACTCCAGCCGCCGCGTGATCTTGAGTGGAAAATATATTGCAAGACGACCAGCGCACATCGGCACCTAAAACTTGCAGAGTTTCTACCAATACTGCGGTTTGGATTGTCATGTGGATGCAGCCGGCTATCCGCGCACCTTTAAGAGGCTGCGAGCTTTTATACTCTTCGCGTAGTGCTATCAGCCCCGGCATTTCCTTCTCAGCAAGAGTTATTTCGGTTCTGCCCCAACCGGCTAATTTAATATCCGCAACTTTGTAATCATTTTTAGAGCCCATTTAAAATATCAATCTCCTCGCCAAAATTATTCTTATACCTTTCTTTGATTTCCTTTTTATTATAATGCAATTGACTGCCATATTCTTCCACGACGTAAGATGCGACAGTCGCGCCAAGCTGGCCGCATTTAACCAGCTCCCAGCCGCGAGAATAGCCGTATAAAAATCCAGCCCGGTAAGCGTCGCCCGCACCCGTCGGGTCAAGCACAACCTTTGGCTTAGCTACTCCTATATTTATCGCTGATTTTATTTTTTTACCTTGAATAATGGAGCCATTGGCCCCCTGAGTAGTAACAACCACTGGTACTTTTTGCTTTATCTCGCCTGGCGCTAAGCCTGATTTTTTGGACAACAATGACATTTCATAGTCGTTGACAATGATTATTTCCGCTGCATTGATCCCGGCTGTCAGATGCTCGCTCGGCACATTGCTGACCTGCTGGCTAACGTCATAAAACAGCCGCAAGCCGAATTCCTTGCATTGGTAAACCTGCTTTCTCATACCTATCGGGTCGTGCGCGGAGACAGTTACTATTACTTGTTTACCCGCCCATTTGTCTAAGTTAAGCGTCTGGGAATCAGCCATGGCTCCCGCGTAAAACCCGCCAACTTGATTGTCTTCGGCATCATTTATGACGTTGAATGAAGCCGTAGAAAGCTTGCTCACATGCACGTTCTCTATGTTTACGCCTTGCTTGGCAAGATCATCAATATAGTCCTTGCCGTCCTCGCCAACTGAGCCAACCAAAACAGGGACTTCACCTAGCCTGGCCAGGTTATAAGCGATATTGGCCCCCGTACCGCCACGCGATAATTCTATTTTCTCCAGCAGCATACTGATAGAGAATGTATGTAGTTTATCCGGCTGAATAAGATCGCGGTATTTGCCGTCGAAAGTCATAATGCGGTCAATCGCTATCGACCCGCAAACAATAAGTTCAGGTTTAATCATTTACGTACCAGTATAGCCGAAATGGGCCTGATTATAAAAATCCCTATTCTGCACTCCGTAAACCGCCTGCCACTCTAGTGACTGCCGGGCATTTCCATGCTGTCCATTGGGTTGTTGCCGCCGGTGTAACCCCATTGCAATTGCCATTGCCTCATTTGTTCCATCTCTGCGGTTTGGTTTTTTATGATGTCATCTGATAGCTTCTTGATTTCCTCATGCTTGGCATTCTTGTCTGATAATTCAGCCATATCAACCGCGCTTTTATGGTGTTCGATAATAAAGGCCAAAAAAGCTTTATCATAGTCATCGCCAGTTTTATTTCCAAGCGAATCCGTCATCTCGCTCATACTCATGCCCCTACTATTTTCTGTATCTGGTTTTTCAAATGTAGTCGCGGCCACCGAGACTAACAAGCCGCCGATAAAAAATCCGATTAAAGCTGAAAGTAATGTCCGTGTTTCCATATAATTTACTCCTTGTGTTTATCATGAGCATGGTGTCCGCCGTGCCCCTCATGATATTTCATGACCAAAGCATGGCCTTTGTTCTTTTTTAACAGATGCTTGACGACGGGATAGGCTGCAAAAAATGCTGCTGTTAAAGCTATGGGCATACTCACCCAAAATACCGGGTTGACAAGGCCGGCTTCCATTGCCCCGGGGATAACTGCCATCACCAGGTTGTCTACCACTTCCATGGTTGCTATTGAAAGTGTATCTGCCGCAAATACAATGGATAGAGCCGCAAAGAAACCTACTCCCACCTGGAGAAGTGGAATCGCAGATAGCGCGTAACCGAACAAAAAGGCCAAAGCTACCGCTAGTAAAATCGTAATGCCTACGGTCAAACCCAATGCCGTTCCAATTACTAAACCCGTAACTTCGCCGATGGCACAACCGGTTAAACAGTGCAGAGTTGCGCTACGGGCCATTTTATTGAGAGCCTGTACGTCTTCCATATCCTCCTTATTTTATACCTCACGGATATATGGTAATAGTATAGACTACCATTAACGCAAATATAAACAGCCGTTGGAGGCACTGCAAAGACGTTTGTCTACCGAGGTCCCAAAGAAGCGGCGGCACGAGCCAAAACCGCGCCTATCAGACCATAGACAATCAAGGCGATCAAGGCCGTCCAGTCAAATACACTTTGCGTTACGACTCCCGGGCCGGCAACGGTCGCTTCTTGTCCGAAGATACCCGCGAACGGCGCCGCCAATGGAGTACTCCAGTCGTACACCCAATCTACAAAAGTGCTTGCCGGATTGGCGCCGAGAAGCCTGAATGCAAAACGCAGCCCTAGCAGCACCTCTATAAATCCAACTATAGCGTATAAAATTCCTGCGATCATATGAAACTCCTTATTTAACTGTACGGCTAACTATACGCTTGGCATATGTTAGTGCAGTAAGCTTTTTTACCGCTCGTTTAAACTATAAAGTAGTTTCTGTATGCCTGACAGCTAAAATCATTATTACTGTTAATAGTTATAGCAAGAGAGGAGCGTTGCTTCAATTAATTTGGCAATTAGCAGCCTTCTCCTCCGTAGTCGTGGGCATGGTTATAGCGGATGACGTCCCTATATATGCTGGTGGATACGGTGATCCCGTGCAACCAACCCGAGTAGCCACAGATGTGCACGCGCGCTGTCCAGGCACTCCCGTTTGAATTAAAATTGTGGCAGTGGTACCACCGCACGTTGTCGGTGTGCCCGCTATGTCGCCAAAGGTCGAAGCAGCTTGCGCCATAATGGTAGGCTTGTGCTGTGCGGGGAACTAACACATTCGTATAGGTATAATAAGAAGCTACTCCGGCGATACTGAACACCATAGCTATTAATATCAGTTGAATTCTTGTAAGTTTATTTTTATAGAACTTACCAATTCCCTTAGGAATAACTGAGTTTGGGATATGCATTTCGCCCTCCTCTTTCTTGCTTGCCCTTGTCGGCTGGCCAGCTTGAATTTTACTTAAACTACAGTTACAGTATTTTTTCTTAAAATAATTATTAATGCCATGAAATATATTACAGTCGGGTTAACTAAGAAATTGAGTTTGGTCCGAAAAAACAAGATTGTATTAATTTAAGCCTAAAACCTAAGAACTTTTTGGGCGAATACTCTTGGGATTGATTGAATTGGTTTAAGTCTGATTGGACTATAAACTTCCGCCCATGCATTTTTCTTGCCGGTTATAAGGTCATGGATGATCATGGCCGAGGCAGTTCCGTTAGACAACCCCCACTTTCTGAAGGCCGACGCCACGTATAGGTTCTTTGACCAAGGATAAACCTTGCCGGCCAGCGGGATGCCATCATAAGTTATGTAATCCCTATCGGACCAGCGGTGCGTAATTTTTTTTACTCCAAAGTTTTCAAAAGCGTAATTTGCTAACTTGTCATAACGTTTATCTTTACTGAGTCTCAAGCCGGATATATTGCCGCCGCCGCCGATCAAAAGTGTTTGTTTGCTATCTTCTGCTTTAGGAAAGATTGAGTAATGGTTTTTGTCTGGAGAAATATACATCCCTTTGAGCTTTTTAGCCGGAGTTCCGGCAACTATATAAGACTCTGTCGGATACTCCAAAATACAATAAGCTCCCCGCGCCATAAGCGGCAAGGTAGGCACATTGGTAGCTACAATAATATTTTTTGACCGGACAGTCCCTTTAGAGGTACGAACCCGGCAAATCCGGCCGTCTTTTATGCCGATAACATTACTGTTTTCAAATACATAACTGCCGTTGCCGTCCACCGTCTTGGCCAAGCCGAGTAAATATTTTTGCGAGTGTATCTTCCCCTGCCCAGAAAACTTGACTGCGCCCTTTACTTCAAAAGGCAGGGGGATATTCTTCTCAAAGCTGGCAGGCAAGCCTAAACGGACTGCTGTCTCAGCTTCTTTTTTAAAATACCTAACTTGCTTTTGATCTGCCGTATAAACAAAATTGTCATCAATTTCCCAATCGCAGGCTATCTTCTCGTCTGCAATAATTTTACCTACCAAAGTCACGGCTGCCTGGTTGGCCATGCCATATAAACGAGCCTTTTTTTCTCCCAAACGAGTATACAAATCTGCATAAATTAGATTGTGCTGGGAGGTAACTTTGCCGGTTGTCCGCCCGGTGGTCCCTCCGCCAATAGTGCTTTTTTCTAATACCGCCACAGAATGGCCTGATTTTTTTAACAAATAAGCCGCGCTCAGACCTGTTATCCCTCCGCCGATAATAACAGTGTCCACTACTATATTTTCTTCAAGTCGCGGATACATAGGTTGAACATGGGCCTCCTTCCATAAGGAATATTCTTGTTTAGGTAAGTCCGGCATTCATTGGCTCCTTTTTGACTAACTCTTAGTTGCTTCTGTTAACTTGACGGGTATCTGGCTGAGCCTCCATAATTATCCAGCATAATTAAGTCAACAATAATACAAGGAGGAGGTATGTTACAAGCAGCAGCTAAAGTATTCGGAGTTCAATATATTCTCCGCGCTGCCGCCATTGTAACGCTAATTTTAGGAGTGCTTTTGATAGGCGCGTCCGATATGCTGCTTAAATGGTTCGGCAATGAGGAGGCCGGCAACCAGCATTTTGCCATCTACCTCGGGACAGCTTTGGTAGGGTTTTCGGTTATGAACTGGATTTATAGCAATTTCAACGACTTAAGCGTTCTAAAGCCGGCAATTTACGGCAACTTGGTAAGTTTGTCGGCGGCGCTCGTCATAGACATCGTATCCTTGGCACGGGGTAGCGTGAACTCCTCGATATGGTTAATCCTACTGCTCCACCTTGTTTTCCTAGCAGCGTTCGCTTACTGCTTGAAAATAATACATAGACATAAACTAAGTTAACCGCTGCTTGGCATCTTGAATCTCTTGTGCTCTAGGAACCTCTGAGTTCAAGAAAATTTCTAAGACCTTCCGCAGCAATTTCAAGCCTATCGGCAAAGCTGCTATCGTCTATCTGTACATTTATCTCCGATTTGAACTCAGCCAAAAAGTTTCTATGTTGCTCTAAATAGTTGTCGAGATGGTCATCGGCCCATGAGGCACGACCAGTTTCGGCAAAAAGCTTTACTAGAAATGGTTTTGTTAATTCTATATTAATCAGGAAGCAGTCATAACCAGCTCGTGTAAAGTGTGATTTGCGCTCGGCCCATTTCCTGTCCATACTCCCGTCAAAGATAAATGACTTTTTAGACGAGATTAGCCTCTCATAACGTGACCGTTGACGCTTTTCAAATTCTTCAACTCCTCCAGGTATATTGATATCACTTATTCGCAGATCTTCTCTGACTTCATAGCGGATTTGATCTGTGCTGAATATAGGCAACCCGAATTCACACGACAAATAGTGAGCAATCGGCGTCTTGGAAGTACCAGGGACGCCTCCAAACACCACAGCAAACGGCTTCTTCATAGAGCTATTTTAAAACATTAAATCAAAAAGCTCACCATGCTAGTAGGGTTTATACAAGCCATTTCTATGCAAACGAACCGGTCTTGGCCTCTCCTGCCCACTTCTACCTTGACCATGTTTGAATATCATACGTGCAGTTCTAAAACCAGCATTGATCAAACCGATATTATTGGGTTTGGGCATTGAGAGCTGTCCTGATTGGCGAGTGTCAAAAGCACAATTTGTAGCGAGGCAGTGTTTAAGCCAATTTCTCACTTTAAATAATTAAAAATTGGTGAGTTTGCCGAGCATTGTGCTCTTTGACAATGAGACACTCACGATAGCTCGTCTGCCCAAGAGGTTTTGGCTACTTTTGACGGCGCAAAAGTAGCAATTCGGTTCCTTTCGCTGAACAGCGAATGAAAGAACATGGCTTGGTTCTTCACTGGAAGAACTATCTTTTTCTAAGCAAATGAACCGGTCTTAACCTCGCCAGATCTTCTATAATTGGCTACGATGACACCACTTGGCGAAGCTTTGAATTCCGTTAGCTCAAACGCAGCCGGGATTGTTCCCTCTGCGAATAGACGCTTACCTTTGCCAAGCATTATAGGAAATATCTTTAGCCATAGTTCGTCAACTAAATCATTCTTGAGCAAGGTTTGTATTAGCTTGCCACTTCCGTGCACTTGCAACATTGGACCATCTTGCTGCTTCAGCTCTTTTAACTTCGCAGCCACATCCCCCTCAATGAGCACGGATTTTTCCCAGGTCAATTTTGGCGATGAACCGGAAACAACATATTTTGTCGCTTTATTAAACGGGACAGTAGCCAGGGCTGCCGGATCTTGCTTCGGCCAATAAGCCGCGAATATATCATAGGTTTTTCTACCGAGAAGCAGGTCAAATGGCATGCCCATCTGCTCACCCATTACACTGCCCATAACCTCATCAAAATAGGGATAGGTCCACCCGCCATACTTGAAGCCGCCTGACGTATCTTCCTCCGGCCCGCCTGGAGCTTGCATCACGCCGTCAAGACTGACAAAAGTTAAGACAACTATCTTTCTCATACTTGTATCTTAACAAATAGATTTGAATTTCTATGCTACACCACTGTCGATGCCAATAGGCTCTTTAAGATTAGCAATTGTTAAGCGGCTGAGCTGACGCATTATGCTCTCGAACCGTGTTTTTGGAAAAATCTCATCATGATCATACTCGAAAGCATCGGGATCGCTTTCACTGCATTGTGTATCAGCGCCCTATTGTTTTTTAGTTTTAGCAGCCTCAAAGTATTGGTTTACGGATCGTTCAGCTATTGCCATTGCTTGTTTTCGTTTTGAGCGATCAGTGAAGATTTCAGAGTGGGTATTTTGCAGAGCCATACAGATATATTTATAGATGGGTATCTTACTTTCATTACCAACCTCACCTTTGCTAATAATTTTGTTGGCCACTGCTCGTGCGGCCATAGTTTCAGTCCCCATTGTTCCAGCCGAACTTTTAACTCTTATCAAAGATCTGCTTACTTCACCTTCTATCATTAAACCATCGGCTTCAAAACTAGCTATAACATCTTGAATGGCAGTCTCAAAACTGATCTCCCACTCCGGTCTTTCCTTTTGGCGTCTTTCAATTGGCGGTTCAATTTGCATAGTTTGGGTTATGCTTTCGCCCATATCTTCATTAGGACCCCGAGGGATTTCCAGAGCTATGCCAGTTGATTCTGTAGCCTCTGCTGTCTGGAAAGAGTCAAGTATTATCGTATGCCAGTCGTCATTTACCCATTCCGCCAGCTCATCAGAGTGGATTACTCGCTCATTTCTTTCTGGCTGTTCAGCTGGCACTGCTCTAAATACAGGGTAATGCCTCCCAAAAGGCTTGCCCGTAGTTTTGTTATAGCTTCTTCGCTCACCGTGCTGGAATACAAGGCCCTTGTCATAAAGAGTCTCCCCAATAATATCGACTTTGCCAAGCCGGTAATTAGAAATTAAAGCATTAATTCTCGATCGTCCTCGGGTTTCGTCCTTACCATAAAGTATCTCTGCCAAATCCTCGGCAGTAAATATATGCCCAGGCTCTTCCGCCAATAATAGACCAACATATTCGCTAGCATCGCTTAGTACTTCTTCCGGATATTCCCTACGTACCTTTTCTGCTATCTCTTCTTTGGTGAGTGTATCTGACTCTTCTGGGAAGTCATCTATTTCAATAAGGTCATCAGGGGACTCTGGCTCTGTTATCTCAGTGATTTGTTCAGGCTGTTTGGTGGAAATTAGACGGGGTATTGGCCACGCTTTTCCTGCTACCTTGTATACGTCTGCCACTGCTTCATACTCATCTTCAAGTATTGTTTTCTCGACCTTTACTTCGAAGGCGGCGTTAGGCATCTGATTTTCTAACCGGGATGCTATCTCACTTAATCTAGAAGCTAGATCAGGGATGCGCCCTGCTACAAGTTCTTCCTCTTTGTGGATAGAGGCGGCTTCTTCTTGCTGCTGCTGTTCAATAGACGATAATTTGGCTGTAACCTCTCCCAGTGCGGCCGAAAGTCGCCTTTCTCTGTCAGCAAGCTGCTCATACGGGGCTGCTGCTTGAGCCTCTGCCAATTCCTGAAATGTTCGGCCTTGCTCCGCGGTCAGGTAGTCAGTAGTCGCCTCTCTAAAGGGTTCAATAGTGACCTGACCCGACTCCACCAACTCAGAATATAGCTGATTTTGGTCACCAATCTGGCTGGCAAGTTCATCAGCTTCTATAAAGTGGCCTCTATTCTCTTCAAGCCACTGACTATTATTGGGTATTTCTCCGCTCAATTCATGCATCCAAAACAATATACACTATTTAGATTTAATTAGATTAATATATTACTATAAATCGTTAGTAAGTGTCAAATTTATTTTATTGCATTCCAAAACACGCGAGCGTGCCAATCTATATATAGTTTGATCGTACCAAGGCATAAAACATACGTTTTCTTGGTGTCCCACTAACTTCCGGCGAATGGTGTTCCGAAGAGACCAACTGCAAGTTCTATCCAAATGAGAAGAAATGCTACCAAGAGTGCAACAATGACTGCTGCTCGGCGGTTGATATTTTTTATCTTCCTTGATGCCAACACAAGTAAGAGCCCGGTGCCGACCAGAAGCGTTCCCATGATTACGAAATCGCTCAGGGTTCAAGACCAATTCCCGAGCAATGGTATCAGCAATATAGCTGCCGTCACGACGAAAACGCTTGCAATGTCTTTGTTTCGCATAATGATACTAGTTCTTTTTTCTTTCATAACCTTAATCGTACCAAATAAAAAGCCTTAAGATGTTCCTTCATTCGCTGTACAGCGAATAATTGTGCTTCTGACATTCACTCGTCAGGCCTGTCCGCCAAAGCCTGGGCGACGGCGGGAACTTCCAGAGCCTGACCAAAAGCGGAGAGTTGAAATAAGCGAAGAGTGCCACGAGGTCAAAGATATTGCCAGTAATATATTTAACAAATTGACACTTTCACTTCATGTATACTCGCGGGGTGAAAGCTGCTACTTTTGACAAAGCAACCACTCAAGGGCATACTTGTTTCTTTTATACAGACGCCGTGGATCGGTTCGGAGTACTTGCACAGTACTTTAAGCAGGGCTTAGACAAGAATGAGCTGTGTATTTTTGTAACTGCCGAGTCCCAAGATGACACAATCCATTATTTTATGAATGCAGGTTTAGACGTAAGCAAGCCTGTAAAGGATAAAGCTTTAAGAATATTTGAAATGAACTCCACTTATATTTCTAACGGTAGATTTGTAACAGAGTACATGCTAAATAACGTCAGTAACTTTATAGACAACGCAAAAGAAAAAGGTTATAGCGGCCTGCGCACAGCCGGCGAG
>JAHWKM010000008.1 GCA_019347895.1 Candidatus Parcubacteria bacterium
AATTATTTAAAATACAAAGCCGAAGAGGTAATCGTGCCTAAAGCTAATTCGTTGGCTCGCCTGCATAAACTTAACCCGGCTTCTATAACGGTAAAAAAGCTAAGGTCGCGCTGGGGCAGCTGTGATCACGGGAAAAATATAAAGTTAAGCCTTTATCTTTATAGCCTGCCGGAAGAGCTTTGGAATTATGTGCTCTGCCATGAACTGGCTCATCTTGAGCATCTCAATCATAGCCGGCAATTCTGGAATACTGTAGAATCAATGTATCCAAATTATAAATCAGCCAGAAAATCATTAAAAGATCACGCCCCGGGCGTTTACTTATTTTGATTTTTACATTGTTACAATAGTTGTGCGATAATAAGCAAAAGGGTTTAACTAAATACCAAAATGGATAGTAAAAATTCAAAAATTCATTCTGCTTCAGTAGCTTCGGCCGAGTTCGAGCGCGAGCGCCTTATGAGCTTGATAAATAGTATGGGCGACGCTGTTATCGCGGTAGATGAAACTGCCAAGATCGTGCTCTACAATGCGGCCGCGTTAAGCATTTTTGACACCAATAAATCGCTGGTCGGTTTATCTATCAATGATGTAATGAAAATAATTGATAAGAATAACCAGCCAATTGACTTCAATGAATATATTTTGTCTTGCCGGACACAGCAATCCAACCGCGAATTCCGCTTTAAATACCCGGATGAAACCTCAATAAATATATATATCAGCGTGGCGCCGGTAAAGCTTGGGTGGGGTAAAAGCGGACGCCAAGGATATGTCATCTTGATGCGCGACATTACCCGGGAAAAATCGCTAGAAGAAGAAAGAGACGAGTTCATTAGCGTAATCAGCCATGAGCTTAGAACGCCCATAGCGATTTCCGAAGGCGAGGTCAGCAACGCGCTTTACTTAGCAGAAAAAATAGGCGCCAACCAGCAAGTCACGGACGCTATAAACGCAGCTCACGAGCAAATTTTGTTCTTAAGCGAAATGGTTAACGATCTGGCTACCTTGTCGCGGGCCGAACGCGGCAAACTGGAAGTAGAGATTGAGAAAATTAACATCCATGATTTGCTGGAGGAACTTCGAACCGATTATGAGCCGCAAGCCGGCGAAAAGGGCTTGAAGCTAAATATTAAAGTGGACTCTGATGTCTCAATGCTCAGTTCAAGCAAGCTGTATGTCCGCGAAATACTGCAAAATTTTATAACCAACGCTATTAAATACACTGAAGCCGGATCGGTTAGCGTTTCCGCGCACAAAAACGAAAGCGGCATACGGTTTGAAGTTTCAGATACAGGAATTGGTATAAGCAAGCCCGATCAGCAAAAAGTTTTTGACAAATTTTTTCGCAGCGAAGATTACCGTACTAAAGCCAGCAGCGGCAGCGGACTAGGGCTTTATGTCACCCTTAAGTTAGCCAGATTAATCCACGCCGAAATTGATATAAAAAGCGAGCTAAACGAAGGCTCGACATTTATAATAGATATACCCGATTTAAAATAATATTGACTCTGTTAACGGCGTGTAGTAATATTGACACTTGACGGCCTGCTCTATGCTAGAGTAGGTTTTTTGCTTAAGGAGAGACTAAAGGACAAAAATGGCTGAAGGCGATAATCAAAAACCAAGAAGACGGATAAGGCAGGAAAAAACCAAGCCGTCCATGCGTGAATTGGGTAAAATCCCGGAAAAAGTAAAAAAACCGGGAAGGATACGCAAAGTTGGTTCTAAAGTCAGCTCGCCATTGAATAAACCGTTTAACAAACTTCGTTCGCTATACGGCCGGGAGTATCTTTTCTTAAAGCTTCCCGAGAATAAAGCTGGAAAGATATTAAACAAACGCGTTAGGATTGTGCCGCAGTTTCTAAAGAATGCCTGGGCAGAAATACGCCAGACATCCTGGCCGAATAGGCATGAAACAATCCGGCTTTCATTCGCCGTTTTTGTTTTTGCGACAATTTTTGCAGTAATCATATCCCTGCTCGACCTCGGTCTTGACAAGCTGTTTCGTGAATTTATTATAAAGGTTTAAGGAGAAAGGGGCTTTTGATATGGGTTCTCAACGCTACGATGAAACAAAGCAGTGGTACGCCATTCATACCTATAGCGGCTACGAAGAAAAAGTAGCTGAATCCATCCGCCAGCGGGCTGACAGTTTGGATATGAAAGACAAGATCTTTCAGGTATTAGTGCCGAAAGAAAAAATGATCGAGATAAAAAACGGCAAGCGCAAAGTCGTAGAAAAGCGAATCTTCCAAGGGTATGTTCTAGTGCATATGAAGCTAAGCGAAGATGCCTGGTATATAGTCCGTAACACTCCTAACGTTACGGGTTTCGTGGGAACCGGTATTGACCCGAGCCCGATTTCCGATGATGAAATGGATAAAATCAATAAGCGAATGGGTCTCAAGGAACCAAAACATAAAATGGACTACAACCTGGGCGACGTCGTAAGCATAATAGACGGACCATTCAAAGGTTTTGACGGCAGCGTCAGCGAAGTAGACGAAACCAAGGGCAAGCTGAAAGTCCTAGTCAATATGTTTGGCCGCGAGACTCCAGTAGAGCTAGATAGCCTCCAAGTCAAGAGTGTATAATATGCATCCAATTGAAGAACGCGCAGGTCACGAAAAGTTTATAGAAGCTCATATTAAAGAGGGTTCTGATATTCCACTCGAAACCATGATGTTCTATGTAAGAGATCCAATAATGCTTGAGGATGTTTTAAATATGAATCTAGCGACAGCAAGATTAATAGTTGAGCTTCAGCATGGCATTGATGCAAGAGATCGCCGGGATGGATTAGTCGAAGTTGCGATTGCGGGGTTAAAGCATTTTAGAACTAGCCAAGTTAGCGCCAATATGTTACGGAGTAGAGTAATCGGGTCAAATCCAAATAGATATAGAGGCAATAAAGCCCAAGGTAAAAGCACTAGGCACAGAGGCTAATTCTGTGCTATAATATGTTTGTTACGCACTTCTGTCTTTTATAAAGTAAAAAGAAAGGGAAGGAGGGCGGTTGAGCAAGGCTCCCGCTCGAAAAATTCAATGGCAGAGAAAAAGATCAAAGCAAATCTAAAGATGAAGATTCCAGCCGGCAAGGCTACCGCCGCTCCTCCGGTAGGCAGTACTTTGGGTCAGTACGGTGTTAATATGATGGATTTTATCCAGCCGTTTAACGACGCCACCAAAGAAATGCGCGGCAATGTCACTGCGCACATTACTGTATTCGATGATAGAACTATGAAATTCCGTGTTGTTAGCGAGCCTGTCGACGATCAAATAAGATCAAAAGTGGGCATACAAAAAGGTTCAGGCAAACCTAACACTGAGAAAATAGACAAAAAGCTATCGGATGCGGATTTAACGGCAATCGCCGAAACCAAAGCCCAGGATATGAACACCGACGATATAGAATCAGTAAAAAAAATGGTAGCCGGAACCGCCCGCAGCATGGGAGTGGAGATAGAAAAATAATGGCACCTGAAGCAATTCCCGCAAATGATCTAAACAGCGAGTCCGAAGCCCTTAAGCCTGCACTAGAGCTTGTTCAAAATGCGGAAGGTGTAAGAAATCTTAACAGAGTATTTGGAGATGATTTGAAAGCACTGGGCGATGTTGCTTCAGACGCCAGTTTAAATGATGCATTAATGAGGCAACCGCAAACGAGTGTTTTACAAACAATACGAGCCGCGAACGGACAATAAAATAACTTACATATTGTGGGAGGTTGAATAGCCGCTTGAACCACTAAAGGAGATAACTATGGCTAAGAAAGCCGAATTACTAAAAGAAGCTAAGAAGCTCAAGCTTGATGTGAGTGAAAAAAATAAAATTGCCGAAATAGAAGCGGCTATAAAAAAATCCAAAGCCAAAGAAGAACCGGCCAGGCAAACTACCGATACGCCCTTTAATACCGATGAGAAAGTCGATATCACAAAAGCAGCCATTGATTCAGCCCAGCAAGAAGCAGATGTTATTGCGGAAAAACGCTCGCCTGATATTGTATCTGACCAAGCTGACCGCACACAAACGCAACAGTTAGCTAAAGCCGGCAAACGCAGCGAAAAAGGTTTAAAAGAGACTGAAGCCAGACAGGAGAAAATAGAGCACCAAAAACACCGCGAAGAGACAACCGATGAAGCCGAATCTAAACCAAAGCAACCCATAAAGCCTCCGCGCAGCAGGATAGAACGCCGCGGCAAGAAATACCGGGAAGCAGCCAAAGCAATTGAAAGAAACAAACTATATAGCCTGCCGGAAGCCATCGACCTAGCAATAAAATCTGCGACAACTAAGTTTGACTCGACTATTGAATTACACGTTAGGCTAAACGTAGACCCCAAGCAAGCCGACCAAAACATAAGAGACAATGTAGTCTTGCCGGCCGGTACCGGTAAAACACTGAGGGTTGCGGTACTTGCCGAGGAAGACGATGCTAAAAAAGCGCTGAAAGCCGGAGCTGACAAAGCCGGCAACGAGGATCTGTTAGCCGAAATCGCCAAGGAACAGCTGGACTTTGACGTACTAATAGCCACACCTAACCTAATGGTTAAACTAGCTAAACACGCTAGAGTTCTAGGGCCTCGCGGCTTAATGCCAAATCCAAAAAGCGGCACGGTAACCGCTGACGTTACTAAGGCTGTAGAGCAGTCTAAGGCCGGCAAAATAGAATATAGAGTTGACAGCACCGGGATCATACATGCCGGAGCAGGCAAGGTCAGCTTTGGCGCCCAGAAACTTCAAACCAACCTGGAAGCTGTATTAGATAGCATCAAACAGAACAAGCCATCAAGTATCAAAGGCGCTTTTATAAACTCTGCCTATGTAACAACCACTATGGGCCCCTCCATCAAAATCCAAACATAAACCCGTGATACCCTTGTCAATGATAATTTTGTAGCTCCAACCAAACCCGAACCCAAACCCAAACCCGAGCCTAAACCCAACAAAGCGCAAATAAAACAGTACCGAAAATTTGTCCGGCCGGACACAAAAGTGGTACTGTTTTTTATAATGTTAATTGAAAATTTATAATATTTAATTTTTAATTAAAAGGTGTTATTTGACTTTGTAGTTGGCTTTGAGGTCGCGGATTTGGCCGTTTTGGATTAGCTTGTTTTCGATGCGTTTTTCTTTAGCTACGCTTTGCACGTCCACGCCTTCTATAATGTCTTTTTTGTGGTAGCGGCTGGGGCGGGCTTTGGTTTCGCCTGTCAGTTTTTCAAAAACAATCTGGCAAAAACGTTCCCCCGGATACAAGCGCACAGTTTGTGATAAGGTGTTATTTTTGATCGGTATCACCAGCTGGCCCTCGTAGCCGCTGTCGACTATGCCGGTCAAATCTACTGAGATGCCTTTACGGTTAGTGCTGGATCGAGGGTACATTACAGCCATAAGATCAGACGGTATTTTGATAGTTTCCAAAGAGGAAACAAGCACGTGTTCGTTAGCCAGCAGGTCAAAATACTGTCCTTGCTCCAGCTCTATAATGTCGAAATATTCAGGGCGGTCTTTAGCGTAATAATCCATATGCAGCGCTTCGCGCCCGGCCTTGGTCATATGCCAGGATTTAGGTATCAAAAAAGTAAACCCCAGCCGCAAATCAACCGAGTGAGCCTGCAGCTGGAACTCGTCCAAAGCCGGATTGAAGCCAATCTCACCCTTATGCGTATATTCTAATATTTCTTCACGCGTTAATATCGCCATTATTTAATTACCTTATAGTGGAGCAGTACAGTATTTTCGTTAAACTTGCTCACACCGTTTAATGTCAATTTTGTATTTACATCCTCTTGCAGGAGCTTAATCCCTTTTCCAAACATTAAAGGTTCAAGAGTCAAGTATATATCAGTTACTACTCCGGCTTTTAAAAACATGGTGTAGATTGAACTTCCTCCGGCAATCGCGACTTGGCTGGCACCTTCAATTTTTAGTCTCTGAACTAACTGAGCCGGGGACTCACGGGTAGTCTCTACTTCCGGTTGTTCAATATTTTGGTGGCTGTAAACTATATTCCGGCGGCCGGGCAAAGGTTCCTTAAACGTCCGGTAGGTATTGCCTCCCATTATTAGTACGCCCGATTTCTTGGTCATTTCCCGAAAAAACTTTTTATCCTCAGAACTTGTCCAGTCAATAAGCTCATTGGAATTTCTGGCGATAAAGCCGTCGGCGGTCATAGCGGCAATAATATAAACTTTCATAAGATTATTTTCAGTCCTTTTATCGCCTCCTTGGGCCGGTATTGCTGGTTTATGTTATCAAATATCTCTACTACAAGCTTTGTATCTTTGGACTGCGCGCGCTGGTATGATTTTTCGGGTAAGACAACTTTGATTTTTTTAGCAGAGACCTTGCGTCTGATCATTTCTTCCGCCGCACTATAATGCGTGTCGTAAATGTGAGCGTTGGCAATTGTATGACTGTAGATACCCGGTTTTACGCCAAGTTTCTGCGCCAAAATAACCTGCAAAAGGGCAAAGCCGGCTACGTCATGCGGAAATCCTAAGATCATATCATTGGAACGAACAACATTCATAAAATGAAGTCGACCGCATATAATATTTACCACAAAAGTATAAGGGCAGGGAACATTGCCTTTGCTGACACCTCCCAAGCCATCGCTGGCCGGATCCCAGGTAATGACCACGCCCTGTCTGGATGACGGATCTTTAGCCAGCAACTCAACCAATTTGCCTAGCTGGTCGCGCCCGAAATGCCGGCGCCAGCGGTAGCCGTAAGCCACCGTTACGACGTCGCCTGGGTTGGTAAAATCATCCCAAATTTTTGTAAAATTCCGCAAGAAAATCTCCGGTTTGCGGGCGCCCGATATGAACCATATTTGCTCGGCAATAAACAGTTTTAGCGGTATTTTGCGCAGCGTTAAAAGCGGAAAACCGTCTTTTTCTATGTCGATGGAAAAATTTAGCCCGAAAGAAGCCGCCGTTTCATGGCCGGTGCGCGCATTTACTTCACGTGTACCTTCATTTAAAATTTTGCCAAGCAAATCTTGGTAGATTAAGTCAAAACTCATTACCTTGGAATTATATGCAAAACACCTTAAAATTACTACACATGTCTGACGAAAACGCTATTAATTACCCATACCTGCCAGCTGGCGAGAAAATTATATATGTCCGCGCCGACAACGAATATATGCAAGCTGCCAGAGAGTTTGCATTAAAAAACTCACTAGATAAAGTCATGCCAACCGGCAGCGTGATAGTTTTAGACGGCAAAGTAATCGGCAGGGGCGCCAACGGCAGTGACTACCACGACAAACATGGCTGTGAGCGCGTACGACGCAATATACCGACAGGGCAAGGTTATGAACTATGCGTTGGCTGTCATCCAAAAAACCACAGCGAACCCAAAGCCATCGCTGAAGCATTAAAGAATTACACTAAGGAAGATTTAGCAAAATCCGAGCTGTATCTATGGGGACACTGGTGGCTCTGCCAGCCTTGCTGGAATGCTATAACAGAAGCCGGAATAAAAAAGGTTTACCTTCAAACCGATAGCGAAAAGCACTTCAATAAGAACCACATAGAAAACATCGTCGGCACTCAATTCAACCTCGCCTAAGTGTGAAAGGTCAGACCTCTCACAGATTTTGTACAACGATTTAGAGGTGGTTGATAATTTGGCGATTTGTTGTTTAAATAAGTGTTAATGGATAAAGGAGTTTTTATAGCGCTGGAAGGAACTGACGGTTCCGGTAAAACCACCCAGTTCAAGCTGCTTAAAGAAAAGCTTGAAAAACAAGGTTACGACGTAGAAGTTTTTGATTTTCCGCAATATGACAAACCCTCGAGCTTCTTCGTACGCGAATATTTAAACGGGAAATATGGTTCTTTGGATGAGGTGGGGCCCTACACGGCATCACTATTTTTCGCGTTAGACCGATATGAAGCGGCTCCGAAGATAAAGCAGGCTTTAAGCGAAGGGAAAGTGATTTTAACCAACCGTTTTACCGGCTCCAACATGGCGCATCAAGGCGCAAGTTTTGACAGCTTGGAGCAGCTGCGCGGCTTTTTTCTATGGTTGGATCAGATAGAGTTTGAATTGTTTAAAATTCCCCGTCCGGACATTTCAATCGTGCTTCGGGTGCCGGCTGAAATTGCCCAAAAAATGGTAGATCAGAAAAAATCGCGAGAATATACCGAGAAAAAACGTGATTTGCATGAAGCAGACCTAAACCATCTGAAACGCTCTGTGCAAGTTTATGATACGCTTTGCCAGTTATTTCCAAAGGATTTCAAACTGATTGACTGTGCCCGCGAAGGAAAGGTACTAGAAGTAGGAAAGGTGGAAAGCATGGTTTGGGAGACAGTCAAAGCATTTTTACCCGTTTCAGGGAATTTAAAAAAAAAGATAAGTCAAACAGCTAAATCAGAAAATCCATATTTGTCAAAAACGGACGGTAATCTAGAAATTACCGAGGAAGGCAAGAAATATCTTGAGAAATACATTACTAACCTAAATAGCAATGTATACTCTTTTAATAACGAGTTATCGCCTCAAACTATCGCCGCTGCCATGGCTCGGCTCAGCCGCCGCTCAGACAGTTTGAAAATTACGCTGCTAGATGAGTTCGCGGACAGTCAGCACAAGGATGAAAAATTAATCCAAAGGGTTTTAACAGCTTACGGGGACGACTCCGTGCAGCAGCTTTTAGGCCAGCATTTAGTACTTGAAGGCATCAGTAATTTAATGACTAAGAAGGTGGAGCGCAGCCGCTTGGCGGCTTATCTGGAACAATCCACACGCTACATTTACTTTGATAAAAAAGATGCCAGCGGTAATTATCCCTTTTATATCCCGGCCAATTTTTCAAACCAGACAACTAAATATTACGTAGAGGCTATGAATAAACTGTTCGATAATTACAGCCGGATCGTCCATGGTTTGACGGACTATATCCGCAAGCATTCAGAGGTTGGAGAGCCTGAAAAGGACAGCGCTTGGCTTGCCGCCACCAAGGCGCAGGCTTGCGATGCAGCTCGCCACGCCTTGCCGGTCGCTTTAAAATCTACTCTCGGCATTTTTGCTTCGGCGCAAACAATAGAAGGTCTTATCATCCGGCTTTTAAGCGATAATTTGGCCGAAAGCCGGGATATAGGCCGGAAAATTTTAGATGAAGCCAGAAAGGTCTATCCGGCATTTTATGAAAAAGCCGATATGCAAAACCGAGGGTTGCAAAATATAGCCTACAAAGCTTCTACCAAAAATAAATCAGCCCTGCTAGCCGATAAATACTTAAGCCGCCGATACGGAGCTGGCGACCAGCTGGTAGAGTTAACGGATTTCTGGCCCAAAAACGAGCTGGATATCGTAGCTGATATTTTGTATGAAAACAGTTCGTTGTCTCTTTTTGAGATCAGGCAAAATATCGAAAGATGGACTCTGGATAAACGCAGGGGAGTAATAGAAACTTACATCGGCGAGCGCACCAATCGCCGCCATAAGCCAGGACGGGCATTTGAAAAAATCCACTATAGTTTTGATTTGCTTACCGATTACGGGGTTTTCCGGGATTTGCAGCGCCACCGCATAGTTGATGATTTGGAGTGGCAGAAATTATCGCCGCGTTATGGATTTGGCATTCCTAAAATAATTGAAGAAGCGGGATACTCTGAAATTTTTGAAAGCAGTTTTGATCTAAGTTTAAAATTGTATTCTAGACTGCAAGAAGATGGTCTTGATCAAGAAGCCCAATACGCCACGCTTCTTGGCCACAAAGTCCGCTGGAAGTTGACTATTAATGCCCGCGAGGCTTTTCATTTGCTGGAGCTGCGAACCGGCCCCCAGGGACACCCCGGCTACCGCAAATTATGCCAGCAAATGTACGCTAAAATTGCCGAAACCCACCCCTTAATTGCCGAATCGATGAACTTTGTTAACAATAGCACCGACGAGCAGCTTACCAGGTTAAATTCAGAACTAAAATCAAATAAAAAGCTGCGGCAGATCAAATAATCCTTGACCGTTGGTACTTGATAATTTATAATAAATTTTAGTTACCCGAAGACAGCGACCGGTGAGAGCCTTAATACGCAATAGCGAAGTCGCCGAGGCGAACGACATTTTTTGTCACTTTTGTCTTTGGTGAAACTTACCGTTTAACCAAAGACTTTTTAGTTGGTAACTAAAACGTTTATTTCATGGTC
Organism: Candidatus Parcubacteria bacterium; assembly: GCA_019347895.1. GTDB lineage: Bacteria > Patescibacteriota > Saccharimonadia > Saccharimonadales > 2-12-FULL-41-12 > JACRNE01. The sequence continues at coordinate 10,170 of JAHWKM010000008.1, forward strand.
GATTAAGCGTAAAAATATAAGAAGGAAGAATTTTTAAATGGCCTTAAGCAAACAAGCAAAAGAACAGATATTGAGCGAAGTTTCAGAGCTTCTTGATAAATCAAAGCTGACAGTCGTGGCAAATTACAAAGGCACGACAGTAAAAAACTTGCAAGACCTGCGCAAACAGGCAGGAGAAAGCGGAACCAAGGTAAGAGTAGTTAAGAATACTTTGGTTATCAAAGCCCTGGAGGCCAATGACAGGCTGAAAAACGCGGACACAAGCCAGCTGAGTGAACAGCTTTTATATGCATTCAATAGCGAGGATGAAGTAGCGCCGGCCCAAGTGCTGGCTAAATTCTCCAAAAAAGCTAAAAAATTACGGTTTATCGGCGCTATTACAGACGAGGGAGTTTTTATGGCTCCTGATGACGTGAAAGCCCTGGCTGAGCTTCCAAGCAAGCCGCAGCTGATTGCCAGCGTTGTCGCGACGCTTAATTCGCCGGTTAACGATGTTTTAGGAGGCCTTTCTAGCGGTATCAACGGCATATTGTCAGGCTTAGAGGCTCGAGCAGCTTAAGGGCTGCAGTGGTTAGTTTTTAGTGATTAGTGCTTAGGAAAAAGCATTGGTCACATACGAAAGTCTAACCACTAACAACTAATCACTAAACACTAAATTTTCAACGAAGGAGAAAATTCCCATGGCAACAGATTTAAAAAAACTAGCAGACCAGCTTGTAGGACTTAGCGTCTTAGAAGTTAACGAATTAAAAAATATTCTAAAAGACGAACATGGCATTGAGCCGGCCGCAGCCGCTGTAGCCGTTGCTGGACCTCCATCAGGTGGTGAAGAAGAACCGGCTGAGGAGGCTAAAAGCGAGTTTGACGTTACTCTTAAAGACGCAGGATCACAAAAAGTCGCTGTAATTAAGGCCGTTAAGGACATCACGGGACTAGGACTCGGCGAGGCCAAGGCATTAGTGGATGGAGCGCCAAAAGTTGTTAAAGAAAAGGCTCCTAAAGAAGAAGCCGAAGCAGCTAAAAAAACACTGGAAGAAGCCGGGGCAACAGTCGAACTGGCTTAGTATTAGATATCGCTTCCGTAGAGTAAGTGCGTTTATCCACATGATTAACTGGGGTAGTTTTGACTATTGCAAAACTTCGTGATAGTGTAACGGATGAAACGGGAGAGATTCAAAATAAAATAAAAGAATGAGCCCAAACAAACCAGGAATAAATAATGACAGACGTACCAGATAAACAAGTTAAAAGACTCAGAGCTCTAATAGCTGAAGCTGAAACTTCTTTAGCTGCCGCTAAGGAGTTGCTGGTAAGTTTGCTCGGCGATGAAGCCAGCGAAACCAATGTTGATGTAGCTGAAAATATCGGCAAGGTCATCGAGGGCGTTTTTGACGGCCAGAACATGGTAGGCGGCGACGGCAAATCATACCCCGTACCTGCTAACTACGCCAGCAAGTCAAAATTAGTGCAGGGCGACATATTGAAGTTAACTATTTCCGATGACGGCACCTTTTTATATAAGCAAATCGGCCCTATCCCGCGAAAACAAGTGGTAGGCGTGCTGGAACTAACTGATGGACATTATTACGTCAAAGTCGGCGACCGGCATTACCGCGTACTGCTGGCTAGCGTTACATATTTTAAGGCCAAGCCTGGCGACCAAGTCAGCATAAACGTACCGCAAGAAGACGACAACGTCGAATGGGCAGCCCTAGAAGCCGCCCTGTAACAGCTTCACAAATCAGAAACCCGAAATTACGAAACTTGAAACTAAAATTGTTGTTTTATTGTTTGCCTGTTTCATATTTCGTGCTTCTAATTTCTTACTTTGCCGTATAATAATACGGATATGGGGCAGGCTTTTTATAGAAAATATCGATCAAAAACATTTGACGAAGTTGTCGGACAGGACCATCTGATTACAATTTTAAAAAACACTTTAAAAAACGATAATTTGTCGCATGCTTATTTATTTACCGGCCCCCGCGGAGTCGGCAAGACTTCGGTGGCGCGGATTTTGGCCAAGAATGTTAATGCCGTAGCACCTGAAGACACCAACTTTTACTCCGATATTATCGAAATAGACGCAGCTTCAAACAGGCGTATTGAGGAAATACGCGAGTTGCGCGACAAAATTGCCATAGCCCCGTCCCAATTAAAATACAAGGTATATATTGTCGACGAAGTCCATATGCTAACCCGCGAGGCGTTTAACGCCCTGTTAAAAACCCTGGAGGAACCGCCGGCGCACGCTATTTTTGTTCTTGCTACGACTGATTTTCACAAAGTTCCCGATACTATAACTAGCCGCTGCATGCGCCTTAATTTCAAGATGATCTCTCAACAAGATTTAACTAAAAGCTTGAATAAGATCGCTAAAAAAGAGCAGATTAGCATTGAGGAAGAAGCGTTAGAACTGATAGCTGAATTCAGCGGGGGCAGCTTCCGCGACGCGCTCTCCTTGCTTGATCAGATGAGCTCTACCGGTAGTAAGATTGACGTCAGCTTGGTTGAATTAACCCTCGGGATAGCTAATAAGCAATCTATCGGCGAACTTATCGAGTCTATCGCGGCCTCTGATACTTCGGCGATTTTTCAGCAAATTCAAACCATGGTCGACTCCGGAGCCACCCCCGACCAGATAAATGTGCAGCTGTCCGGCAAACTTAGAAAATCTCTCATAACCAAAGACGGGGTCAACATATCAAGCCGGCAAGCAATCGAGCTTATTGAGAATTTAAACAGCATGTATTCATTTCAAAATCACAGGATAGCTTTGGAGTTAGCTATATTAAAAGTCATAAAACCCGGGACTGTTGAGCCGGTTAAAGCCTCTGCAGAGCTAAACGAGCCGGCAGACAATAGCTACGAACCACCAGAGGCCAATCAACGCAGTTTCGATGAACCGGTCGAAAAAAAACCTGACCAAAACTACAACGACGCCGGCAAGCTTTGGCAAGACATCTTGGTGAAATTAAAAACCGAGAATAGTACGCTATACGGTATCGCCAGAATGGCTGAACCGTCGCTGGAAGCAAACAAGCTGACGCTTACCTTCAAATTCCCGTTCCATTTAAAACAAATGACTCATCCAAAAAATAAATCGCTGGTAGAAAGAATATCGAAACAAGTAAAAAACGGAGTAGAGTTAGACGTGATTTCGTCTGGAAAAAAAGACGGCTCAAATCCGCCTGAAAAATTTAGCAGCAAAAAATCTTCCGACGACCTTAAAAGCATTAGCAATATTTTTGGTTCAGCTGAAGTGCTAGAATCATGACAATGACTAAGTCATTGCAATGTTCAATTACCAATTTTCAATTATCAATGAATAATCAATTTTCAATTTTCAATATAACCCCTGACTTTCTACTTACTACTTGCTACTTGCTACTGCAACCGGCCGTTCGAGGCTCTGAGGAGCCCTCAGGCTCTCGAAGAGAGGTTGCACGTGGCTGACGCTAAGATACCTCCTCAAAACTTGGACGCCGAAACCAGTTTGCTCGGCTCTATTTTGATTGATGCCGACGCTATCGTGAAGGTTGCCGATACTGTTGACCCGGAGGATTTTTACGATAAAAAGCATGGAATAATATACGCCAGCGCTAAAAAACTCTACGCCAACCACAGTCCGATTGATATCCTAACCTTATCCGACCAGCTAAAAGCTGATGGCAAGCTGGAAGATGCCGGCGGAGCAAAATATCTATCTGAGCTAACCAATTATGTTCCCACTGCTACGCATGCCGCCCGTTATGCGCAAATAGTGAATGAAAAATCCCTGCGGCGAAGAATTATACATGCCGGTCAAGATATAGTTGAACTGAGCTACCGGGAAGACGACAATATACAAAACCTTATTGAATCAGCTGAAACTAAACTATTTGAGGTTAGCAATAAACACACCAAGCAAGATGTCGTAAGCCTTGAAAATATTTTGAGCGACAGTTTTGAGCGGCTTGATGAACTTCATAAAGACAAGGGTACTATCCGCGGAATACCGACAGGTTTCAAAGACATTGATAATATACTCGCCGGGTTGCAGCGCAGCGATCTTATAATTTTGGCGGCTCGGCCCAGCATGGGAAAAACCGCACTGTCGCTTAATATCGCCCACAATGTCGCGACTAAGGCCAAGCAACCTGTGCTGCTTTTTAGTTTGGAAATGAGCAAAGAGCAGCTAGTTGACAGACTGCTGGCCGCCGAGGCGGGCGTAGGGGCCTGGAATCTTCGAACCGGAAATTTGAATGATAGCGACTTTGAGAAAATCGGCCAAGCAATGGGAACTTTGAGCGAAGCTCAAATTTATATCGATGATACGCCGGGTATAACGGTAAGCGACATGCGCACAAAAGCCAGGCGGGAAGCACACCAGCGGCCGCTCGGTTTAATAATAGTGGACTACCTTCAGCTAATGAGCGGCGGACGAAAATTTGGCGGAGATTTTTCAAACCGGGTACAGGAAATTTCCGAAATCTCGCGCGGCTTAAAGGGAATAGCCCGTGAGCTTAACGTGCCGCTGCTGGCCCTCAGCCAGCTTAGCCGCTCCGTAGAGAGCCGTCATCCACAAATCCCCCAGCTGGCTGATCTGCGAGAATCAGGATCTATTGAGCAGGATGCCGACGTGGTAGCATTTATCTACAACGAAGACTATTATAATCCGGAAACAGATAGAAAAAATATTACGGATATCTTTATTAAAAAGCATCGAAACGGTCCGATCGGGGCCCTTGAGCTGTATTTTGACCGTGAAAAACAGCGTTTCCGAAGTCTTGAGAAAAAACGCTCGACTCCATTTGATGAAGCCTGAACAAACAGTGGTACAATAGTTAATAAATTATGGATATAAAACCGCCCAAAAAGCGCCGGGTTAAAGATTTTAACAAAATCGCAAACCAAGCCCCCGCTAAACAAACAAAACAAAATATGGCACAAGACGACAATGATTTGCGGAGTAAAATAAGCGGCGTTATTGACAAGGCTAAGCCCTCAGGGGAGCTTCCTAAAATAAAAGAAGTCATTGGATCTCATCCGTCAGACCTTAAACAATTAATACTCGATAATAAATTATTAATCTTATACACGCTTTTGATTTTTTCCTTGGCGTTTTTTCTTTATCTTTATAGAATTTCCTCGCTGCCTAAACCAACCAGCTTAGACTCGCCGACGGCCTTAAATGTTCAGTCATTTACAGATCTTTCATCAAATATAGTATTTGGCCCTCCAAAATTTTTAGACTACTTGCTGCTTAAGCTCAATTTAGCCACCGCTTTGGGTCTCAGATTGTCATCGATTTTATTCACAGTTTTAGCACTAGTATTCTTCTTTCTTATTATTAAACGCTGGCTTGGCATTAAAGTATCGGTCTTAGCGACGCTGCTGCTGGCCACGTCTACTTGGACTATCATGCAGACTCGCGACAGCAATTTTATGAACGTTTTTTTTCTGATAGTTCCGACGCTTCTTCTAACAGGTTCATACATGAAACGAAAGCCTGAATCTTTATGGATTTTTCCTTTTGTGTTTCTGCTCGGCGTTTTGACATATGTTCCAGGTTTTATGTGGTTTTTATTATTTGCCTCTGCGGTGTACTTCAAAAATATTATCAATTTGTTCGATGAAAATCAGCTGAAACGAAGCATCGGGATCGTATTCACTTATATTTTGCCGGTTTTGCCTCTAGCGTACTTTCTGGCCAATCGTGCTGAAAATGTGAAGCTATGGCTGGGTTTGCCGTCCGAAACTAGCTTTGAACTTCAAACTATTTTAAATAACCTGGCCGAATTGCCGGTCCAACTATTTATAACCGGCGTTAATGAGCCCCTTTTATGGCTGTTCGGCTCGCCTGTGTTTGACGCAGCGGCTGGAATTTTAGCGCTGGCCGGCATTTTGTTCATAGCCAAAGACAAATTGCATCCCGTCAGAAGGCTAACTCTAGGCGGACTATTCCTAATAACTCTAGGTTTGTTATCTGTAGGCGGCAGCGTGTATATTTCATTGCTGCTGCCATTTATTTATATTCTGGCCTCATTTGGAATATATTATTTACTTACCCAGTGGTTTTCAATTTTTCCTCTAAATCCCTTTGCGCGTTCGATCGGCTACGTTCTAATATGCGCACTGGTACTTGGCATATCTTTTTACCATGTCAGCCGCTACTTTATTGTCTGGCCCAGAAACGAAAGAGTTATAGAAGCCTTTGAATCGGTCTCATCTGATACAATTGATGAAAGGTTGAATAATAAATTTTATCTACCAAGAAGTAATGACAATGAGTCCCGTTAGAACTTTCAAAAAGCGTTCTAGAGGGATTCATAATATAATTAAAGAATGAAGGGAGTTCTAACGGGATGAATAAGTTTGATCAAGCCAAGATGCTTATGAAAGTAAAAAAAATGCAAAAAGAACTGCAAAAAGAAATTATTACAGTCTCAGCCGGAGACGAGGCGGTAATAGTGGAAATCACAGGCGAACAAAAGATAAAGAAAATTCATATAGACCCCGAAAAAGTTGATCTAAACGATATCCGCCAAACAGAAAAATGGGTTGAAGAAGCTGTAAAAAACGCTATTTCCCAAAGTCAAAAATATGCCGCCGAAAAAATGCAGCCAATGATGGGCATGCTCGGCAATTTAGGACTATAAGTTATTATTCGTGAGCGTTTTACCTAAAGCCCTTAATAATTTAATAGAAGCCCTGGGCTTGTTGCCGGGTGTCGGGCCGCGCAGTGCTGAACGCTTTGCTTACTTCTTATTTAAAAATGATCTGTCAAAATCCCAAGCTATCGCTCAGGCCATAACCAGTTTATCGGACGAGGTAAAGATTTGTCCCGTGACATTCGCATTAATAGATGCCCACGAAGAAGTATCGAGGCTTTATAGCGCGACTGAGCGGGACAAGCAAACTATAATGGTGGTAGCCGATCCGTTTGACGTAGCGGCAATTGAAAAAACCAATTCTTATAAAGGAACGTATCACGTGTTAAACGGCTTAATTTCTCCAATTGACGGTGTTACGCCTGAAACCCTACATATCGCAGAGCTTGTTGCCAGAGTTAAAAAAGACCAAGCCCGCGAGCTTATACTAGCCACTAACGCCAGCGTGGAAGGCGAGTCAACCGCCCATTTTATTGCTAAGCAATTGGAATCAAGCAAAGTCCAAATAACCCGGCTGGCCCAAGGCTTGCCTATCGGGCTGGACATAGAATACGCGGATCAAATCACTCTCGGCAAAGCCTTGGAGGGCAGACGGGCGCTATGATCAATCCGTCGCAAATTGACGAGCTGGTTAAGCAATCCAGCCGCATTGTTATTATCCAGGCCGATAATCCGGACGGTGACAGCTTGGCCAGTACTTTAGCTCTTGAAGCCATCTTGACTGATATGGGCAAGCAAATTACGATGTTTTGCGGCGTTGATATTCCCGGCTATTTAAGATATTTAAGCGGCTGGGACAGGGTCGTTAATCAGCTGCCAGGTGAGTTTGATCTAAGTATTATAGTAGATACCAGCTCGCTTTTGCTTTTGGAATCACTGCAAAATACAGGACAAATTAACTGGCTAAAAACCCGTCCAAGCCTTGTTATTGATCACCATAGCTCTGAACCCACCATTGATTTTGCTAAGATTTATAATGAGCCTAAGGCGGCAGCCTGCGGAGAGGTTATATACCAGCTGGCGAAGAAAAATAAATGGCCCGTCCCGGCGGACGCGGCCGAATTTATTACGATTGCGATCTTAAGCGACAGCTTGGGCTTAATCTCCGAGTCAACCACCTCAAAAACAATTAATTTCTTAGCTGAGCTGGTAGAATCCGGCGTGAGTTTAGCCAAGCTGGATAGCACTAGGAAAATATTCCAAAAAAAACAACCGGAACTTTTAAAATATAAAGGCAGATTATTGCAAAGAATTGAATATACCGACGACCAATCAATCGCTCATATTACCATTCCGTGGGACGAGATTGAAAAATACAGTCCTCTATACAACCCGCCCATGCTGGTTATGGATGAGATGCGTCAGGTGGAAGGCGTCCGTCTGGCCATAGCTTTTAAAACATATCCGGACGGGCGGATAACTGGAAAAATACGCGCTAATTTTGGATTCCCGGTAGCCGACAAACTAGCCGAGAATTTCGGAGGCGGCGGCCACATTTACGCTAGCGGATTTCGCATAACAGACGGCCGCGATATCAACAATGTTAAATTAAATGTCCTTAAAAAGGCCGGCGAACTTTTAAGCGAACTAGAGACCGTAAAATGAAACTATACAATACGCTTACAAGAAAAGTTGAAAAATTTAATCCGCTAAAAAATGGCGCGGTTACTCTCTATACCTGCGGTCCGACAGTTTACCACTTTGCGCATATCGGGAACCTGCGCAACGTCATTTTTAACGACACGCTTCGGCGAGCTTTAGAAATATCAGGTTATAAGGTAACCCACGTAATGAATATTACCGATGTGGGTCATTTGGTTAGCGACGCTGACGAAGGCGATGACAAGTTAGAGAAGGGCGCAAAAAGGGAAGGCAAGACTGTGTGGGAGGTGGCTGATTTTTATATTGATGCCTTTTTAAAACACACCAATGCCTTGAATGTTTTACCGCCAACAAAAATTGTCCGCGCAACAGACGCCATTGATTCGCAGCAAGAAATTATAAAAATACTACTAAAAAAGGGTTTCGTATACCAAACCCAGCAGGCCATATATTTTGATGTAACGAAGTTAGACGATTATGGCAAACTATCCGGACAAAAATTATCCGAAAAAGCAGTAGCTGTAAGAAGGGAAGTGGTGACCGATAAGGATAAAAAACACCCCCAGGACTTCGCGCTTTGGTTTTTTACTGTAGGACACTTTAGTGATCATCAAATGCGCTGGGATTCGCCTTGGGGCGAGGGCTTCCCCGGCTGGCACCTGGAATGCTCGGCGATTATACACCAAGAGCTAGGCGAACCGATCGACATCCATACCGGCGGAGTGGACCACATCGGCACCCACCACACCAATGAAATCGCGCAGTCTGAAGCCGCCTTCGAAAAACCGCTGGCCAACTATTGGCTGCATAATGAATTCCTGCACCAGGACGGCGGCAAAATGTCCAAATCCGGCGAAACAACTATCACGCTTGATGATGTAGTAAACCGCGGTTATGACCCGCTAGCTCTTCGCTTATTTTACCTGCAGTCCCACTACCGCAGCCACGCCAACTTTACCTGGGAAAACCTGACGGCCGCCCAGAACAGATTAAAAGATTACCGGGCAATGGCCGACATGCGCTTTCAGATAAAACCCGCGGCAGGCGATATATTTACCAGCTTCGAGGATTTTCAAAAATTGACCTTGGAAAAAATACAAAATGATTTGAATACCCCGGAAGCTATGGCCTCTATAAGCCAACTAGCGAACGATACAAAGGAAGTCGTATTTTCTACAAATGAAAAGGAGTTTAATAAATTCCTGCAATTTATCGATGGTATTTTGGGGCTAAATTTGCTGGATTCAAAGGATATTTCAGATCAACAAAAAGATATTATCACGGATAGGGAAAAAGCGAGAAAGAAAAAAGATTGGGCAAAATCGGATAAGCTGCGGGATCGACTAAAAGAACAAGGAATTGGACTACGCGACAGCGAGCACGGGCCTATTTGGTACCGGATTTAGCAGTGGTTAAATTTTTATCATTTCGTTTATCGTTTCGTTCCAAGTAATCATCAAACAAAACCTTTATGATTCCAGCTGTAGGAATGGCCAAAAGCGCGCCTAAAATCCCGCCTAGACCGACACCGATAAGCGCAGCGACTAATACCGTTAGCGGTGTTAGATGATTGGTCCGGGCCTGGATATACGGCTGGATTGTGACGTTCTCGATTTGCTGGTAAACAATAAAGAAGATTGTGGCGGCGATCGCTAAAGGCAGCGAAACAAGCAAGGAAGCCAAAACCGCGATTGAAGCACCTATAATAGTGCCCACCATAGGCAGCAGCGCGAACAATCCAACAATTCCGCCCAGTGCTATAGCATTGATCGGTGCGTCAAAAATTTGGCTTAATATATATAAAGAAATTGCGGCAAACGTACCGCTGATAAAGGCGACAATAACCTGTCCGTTTACGTAGCCAACCACGACCTTATACATTTTTAAGGCTAAGCCTTTTATATGGTCGCGCCGTCTTTTAGAGGATATCAGTTTGAAACTTCTTTGCAGCCACATAGGCCCTTCCACAAGCATCATAAAAGTTAAGACAAATACTATAATCGCATTAACGACGGTAGTTCCGATTGTACCGGCCGTTTTAGCCAAGGCCGGAGCACCTATGTCCTTAAATTTATCACGAAATTCGGCTGAAAATTCGTTGACTTGATCTTGTAATTCATAGCGCTGTATGAATTTGCTAAGCGAGGAATCTTCCCGCTGCAGACTGGATATCGTAGAGGGAACTTGTCTTATAAATACTGAAGTCTGGTTTATAAGCGGAGGCACAACCAAAGAAAAGAAGCCTGTTAGAAATAAAACAACCATTAAATACGCCGCTCCGGTGGCGCGAACCCGGCTGCGGCTTTTGAGCTTGCCGGCTATCCACGAAACGGCCGGATTTAATGCCATAGCCAAAAAGAATGAAACCATTATAAGGATTAATATGGGGGCAATAGTTTTAACGAAGGTCAAAGCTATCAATGTGACAACCACCAAAACTAACACTCGCAATACTGTTTGGGACTCTACATTGATTACGACTTGTTTTTTGTTATCATTTTTACTCATGATTTCACTAGAACCTATCCCAAAATAATAGTTTCGGGCCCAAAATCGCCCTTTTTGCCCAAAATCGAGCAAACTCTTCCGCAATGTAATTATGGTTACGTTTTGTCAGACTTTGTCTATTTTGATCAAAAATCATCACTTTTCGCCTCCGAAAATTATTTTGGGATAGTTTCTTGATATTATCTGCCTTTTTTAGCTGTTATGCAATCATTATAAATATCCAGAAGTTTGGCTCCTACTGAATTGACATCAAACTGCTGAACTAATTCTTGCTGTTTTCGGTGTAATTTTCTCCTTGCATCTGCCGAGTTTATGAATATGCTTATTCTCTCGCTAAATTTATTTATGTCAAGTGGATCAACTAAACTTTCCTCTAAACTGCCCAAAACGCTTCTATAGCCTGGGTTATCCCCGCCTATAACGACCCCTCCGCCGGCGGCCATAGCCTCAAGCAAAACGATTCCGAAACTTTCGCCGCTTATCGAAGGAAAGACTAATATATCCGCTTGCTGCATGAACTTAATCTTTTCACTCTCAGGGATAAAACCGTGGAATTTCACGCGACTGTTTAAGTTATTACCATTTGCATACCTCTTCAGCTTGTTCTTATGTGGTCCACCGCCGCATATATCGATATAAAACTCATTCTTGGCTAAATTTTTATCAAGCATATGTTTGACAGCTTCTAAAAATTTTCCGCAGCCTTTGCGTGAAACCAGACGTCCTAAAAAAAATATGCGGACCGGCGCGTTATTATTTGGAACGCGAGGCTTAGGCCGGTATTTATTTATATTGACGGGATTGGCTAAAATGTCACAGTTTATTTTAAAACTTTGTCTTGCGAATTGTTTGGCCGGCTCAGATACAGCCAGCTGTTTGTCAAATTTTTTTAGGTTCTTGGAAAGTGCTTTGCCGAGCAGTACGTTCCCCCAAAAAGAAGCAAAACCGCTCGGCAGTATATGAAAAGTCCCCACGAGCGCAGTTTTTTTATCGAGCCTTTTGATTAATCGTCCTGCCATAATTGGGCTATAAGGAACCTGGACGTGTAAAACATCAAATTTTTCAATTGTTAATACTGACTGGATTTTTCTAGCTGAGGAGAAAAGCGGGATACTCAGCCTGTTGCCGTTAAAGCTGACTTTAAGATTTTTGCTAAGAGGAATTACGGACGGTATATCGGTTCGCCGAGTTTCACCGACTATATATACTACATCGTGGCCTTTATTTTTCAGCCATTTACCCAGGGTTAGTATATTCTGCTGGACGCCGTCCGGCTTATCTAGCCCGTCGTCAAGCACAAAGCCGATTTTAAGCCGAGTTATGGCGTTTTTCATAGGCTAATTTGTAAAGTTTCAGATACTGGTCAACAATTCTTAAGTAGTCGTATTTTTCTACCTCATGATTAGCCCAATTAAACCAGTGCTGGCGCAGGCCTTCGTCAGAAGCCATCAACAGCAGGCGTCTGGCAAACTCGCGGGTATCTTTGGGATTTACAATGGATATTTGGCCAGAACCGGTCATAACGCTTTCATAACCGGAATTATTTCCGCAAACCGCTACGCAGCCGCTAGCCATAGCTTCCAGCAAAACAATCCCAAAGCTTTCGCCGTACATGGCCGGCGAACAAAAAACCTCGGACTCATGCAGCAAGCGGATCTTTTGGGCATCGTCAACAAAGCCTAGAAATTTCACATTTCCTATTTTTTCGTTTTTTACGAATTCTTCTAATTTTGAGCGCTCCGGGCCATCGCCGGCTATTATTAACCGATAATTTTTGTGTGAATGATAAAGCAGCGCGAATGCCTCCAGGAGCTTTCTTAGGGCCTTGCGTTTTTCCAGCCGGCCGATATATAAGATAGTTCTTGTTTTGCTCAGCTTGGAAACGTTGGCTTTTGATTTTGGTTTCTTAAATTTTTTTACTTCGATCCCGTTTGGAATAATGTAAATACTTCGATTTGTCAGTGCTTTGACATAATTAGTCGCCGTAGGAGAAACGGCGGTTAACACGTCCAAGTAGCTTAAAAGCGGCTTGGTGTACGGTGTAATTACGCGCTCAATCGTTCTGCTGGTACGGCGTTCGCTCATAGCCGCATGAAACGTGCCGAAATTTATGGCATTGGAGCGGGTCAATATCTGCCTGGATAATATAGGCACCCAGGGTTCGTGAAAGTGTAATATGTCGAAATTCTGTGCATCTAAAACAGCTTCCAGCTTGTCGGCGTCCACGCTGGCTGATATTTGCGAGTAAGTATGCGCGGCTCTGATTGGGCTGGCCCGGCCGATCATGATTATTCCCGGGACTTTTGGGCCGTCATAATTCAAGGGCTGAGGAGTTATAACGTAGGCTTTATGTCCTCTAGCTACCAGGCCGTTGCGCAATGCCAGCACATATTCTTGGACGCCGCCGCCGTGGAACATATTGTAGGGGCATATCAAACCTATTTTCATAGTAGTCTTGTTGTTTAGTTTAACAGTTCTCGGAGCTTTTGGGGAATAAACGGCTCGACTTCTTCTTTAGTCGCCACGATAGTTGGCATATGGGCCGGCAGAGTAGTCGGCATATCTATAAATTCCTTGTAGATTACCCGCATGTGCTGTTCAACGGTATGATTGTCGAAATAACGGTCGTTCTCGACTGAAATGTGATAAACCGGCAAATCAATTTTCTCGTCGCAAAGATTGACCTTAAACATTTCGCTTATGGTGAACATGCGGGTTCTGACGTCATTAATATGCCAGAGTTTTATTTCTGCCCTAATACGTTTTTCCAGCTCTTTGCTTGATTTTGCGTCATGCATTTTGCTGTGCCGATGAGCCACCGATTTATATATAGCCGATATCACCTTGCTGTTTAGCAGCGTGTGGCGAAAAACCGCAGCCGTAAGCCTGTATTGGCAAAAGCTCGCCAGTAGCCTGAGTCCGAAAATTTGCGGCCTTGGCAGCCTGAAATCCTGATAGTGCACAAAGCCGACAGCACTAATTACGAAATCTATTTTATCGGACAACTCAGGATATTTTTGCAGCATTCTCGTAACGATTAAAAATGAAAAAGACATCGACATAATAGATAATCTTTTGCGCTTGAATTTCAATTTTATAAAAGAAGCTAAATAATCCGCATAGTTATCGATTGTCGGTTTTTTATTAATTTTATAAAGGCTCGCCATGCCTCCAAAACCCGGCAGATCCGGCAAGGTTACATTAGAATACTGGCTTAGATTTTGGGCGATACCTTCCATACGTTCCAGGCTGGCATGATGACCGTAAATAAGCAGCAGCTCTCGTTTTTTATTCTTATCTTTAGCCGACAAGCGCAGCATGCGGCCCCGGAGTCCATTTATGTAAATCGTCGAAATAGTTTGCGAAGTCTTGTTTTCTGCCACTGCTTAAATGTACTCAAAATATGGATTTCTAGCAATCATAAGGATTATAGAACGAGCGAATCAAGTCCAACCCAGACGTATTCCCAAGATTCAGGCTCCGGTCCTTGTAGTTTGGTTCCTTCGGGGTAGCTCGGTATCCAGCCATATTGTTTGGCATTTTGGTAGTTATTTTTGTTAAGCCATTCAAAGCATACGGAGTTTTCAAATTTTATTGCCGGCTGGTTATCGCAGACTAAATCTATAGTGTAGCCGCTATGGTGTCTGGAGTATCCGGGCGGGGCAGTTTTTTCCAATACGCTGTTAACTTGAGCGTCAGCCAAACCGCTGGCAATAGAATCAGGCGAAATATTGCCAAGCCGACGCAAAAATATAGTTTTTTGATCTTTTGCAGAACGCAAAGCCTCCGTAATGCTTAGATTTATTTTGGATTTTTTAGCGGATAGAAATAGTTTTTGCCAGTCACTGGCAGCCCGTTGCTGTAGCATATTTTTATCGGAAACCTCAACGAAAGCATTGGTAACGGGTGCGCTTCTTAAGCGGTAGCCGCGAGCTTCCGCCAGCTGCCTTATGCGAGCGTCGGCTTTCGTATTGCCGGTAATAGGGGTACTCTCGTTTATTTGCTCGGCATTAGGGTAGGCGAAGTTATTATACATATCTTTAAATTCATCTGGTGTAAATAATCTCAACTTATTGCTTTTTGCTTTGTCTGTTTTAAGTACGTTGTTTTGAGGCTTTGATGAGTCATTATTAGCCGGGGCGTTTAGCTTTTGATTGCCTATAAATAAAAAAACCAGTCCGAGCAACAAAACAAACACTAAGATAATTAGATATTTTGTAAATTTTTTTTTGGATTTCGCGGTCATTTTATCCTCAATCTACGCCTCGCAGAAGTTTATGGATATATCCCTTATGTTATCAAATTCTAACAGGCTTTAGCTAATTGTGGAAAACCTAACAGCAAATTTACATTTTTAACATTAAACTTCTATAAATCAAGTTTTTATAGTAAAATAGATGCTGATTCGGAGGATAAATGTATAACCAAAAAGGCAGCAGCTTTGCAGAAGCTAGGAATATTGCGCATACATTACTTGGCAGCATATCAAAGAAGACTTTTTTTGTAACCTTCAATTTAGCCGCTGCGACCATATTAGCTGCCGCTGCCATCGCCAGCAGTGGAAAATCCGAATCAACCACAGCAGCGGAAGGCTCAGCCTCAAGCAGACAAACTGAATTAAAAGAGAAAATTGATATGGATATAGACAGTTCAAAACAACCTACTCTATCTAAAATTAGTTCAAAAATTAAACAACCAAGCTCCTCAAATGCAGAGACTGAAGTAAATATAAACGGGCAATCCGTACCAATAAAGAAAAACGGCGTGACCCAAAAGACAATTAGGTCCGCCGATGGAGAAACATTTCTAAGGGTTGAAAGCTATTCCAGTTCAAACGGCTCATCGACTAATTTATCCATGAACAGTTCCACGTCAAACTCAAATTCCAGCGGCAGCGCGAACTCATATTCGCATTCTTCCGTGTCAAGCAGCTGGTAGCCAGACAGTTAACGGGCGGCAAGAAGCCGCCAATAACTAAAGACGGGGCACTTGTTTTAATTTCGAAATATAAGCGTATTGCTAATAAATTGTATTACCTCAATTGAAGCCAGCAGAGGTTACTGTTAGTATTACTGATGTTGTTTTTATACGGTGCAAAACCTACCCTGAAAAATCTTTAACAAGCTATAATAAGTAAATTCACAACCTACGCACTTGAGTGCCCAGTGCATTTTCTCGACGAGAAACGGAGCGAGTTGTACAAGTGGTACTACTCGCGAGTATCGCAGACGAAAAATGTAATGGGGGCCAAGAACGACTTGCAAGAACAAACTTGGTTTGGTCTGGAAAGGCGTGATGCGTAGGTTTTGGAGTATTTCGGGATCGTCTAATGGTAGGACACTGGGTTTTGGTCCCAGCAATCTAGGTTCGAATCCTAGTCCCGAAGCCATTCGACTCACTTCTTTCGCTCATGGCCGTAGGCCCAGTAGAAAGAAGTTAGTCGAATGTGCTGAGTGAGCGTAGCGAATCGAAGTACTTGTTTCTTGTATACTCTTATTCATGTACTGTGTATATTTTCTGCGAAATTCAGTAAATCGTCTTTATATCGGGCAAACAGACGATCTCCAGAGAAGACTAATAGACCATCAAAGTAGTCATGGAGCTAAATTTATTAAAGATTATGGTAATTTCAAGCTTGTGTACATGGAGCAATTCGAGACAAGAGCCGAAGCAATGAAAAGGGAAAACCAACTTAAAAAATGGTCTCGTGCTAAAAAAGAAGCATTGATCATAGGCGACTTTAATCTTTTACAAAAGTTAAGTAGAAGCCAAAATATCCGTTAAATATATGACATACTAAAAACTGTAAATGTGTATGATAAGATGATGAGGCAAATTTTGAAGCATAAGAAAAAGCTAATTGCCGGCGGCATTTTAGTAGTACTAGTGCTTGCCGCGTTGGTTTTTATTGTAATTAACAAGCAAGAAGAAACGAAACAGCCGACGCAGAAATATTATTCGCAGCTAACAGGCCGAGAAGTAGCCCAAGACGTCTCTGAGCGGCCGATTCTGGGCGTTATGCTGGAAAACTCCAAGGCTGCCCGCCCGCAAACCGGCCTGGACTCGGCTGGAATTGTTTTTGAAGCCGTAACGGAGGGTGGTATAACCAGATATTTGGCACTTTATCAAGAAAATACCCCTGAAATTATCGGGCCGGTCCGAAGCCTCCGAACGCATTTCTTAAATTGGCTAATGGGTTTTGACGCGTCCGTAGCCCACGTGGGAGGCAGCGGGGAAGCCTTGCAGCTGGCTGATCAGCGCAACGCCAAAAGTCTAAGCCAGTTTAAATACGCCGAACCATACTACCGGGACAACAGCCGGGCATCTCCGCATAATATGTACACCCAAACGAGAGATTTGCGCGAATTGCAAAACGAACTAGATCATCAAACCAGCCAGTTTGCAGAAATTCCGCGTAGGGAGGCCAGCCCGATTAACAATGAACAATCCCAAGATAAGTCGCAGCAAGCCTCAGAAATCGAAATAAATTTCTCCAGCGCTCTTTACAGGGCGGAATTTCGTTATGATCCTGCCTCAAATTCCTATACTCGCTACCTGAGCGGCGAACCCCACATTGATAAAGCTACGGACAAACCTATAACTGTAAAAAACCTGGTAGTTATAAAGGCTAAGGGCTTATCCGCCGGACTCGATGTGATTGGCAGCGGCGAAGCTCTAATATTCAACGACGGTAAGGTCGAAAAAGTCCGCTGGCAGCAAAACGATTTTCAAAAAAGAATCAAATTTTTTGATGATAATAATAACGAAGTAGCACTTCTGCGCGGGGACAGCTGGTTCGCCGGCGTAGGCTCTGACCGCCCCGTAAAATTCTAAAGTTAAATTTTATACAGTCTCATATCTTTTATTCTCTATAATTATAAATGCTCTTTAGCATTAAATTAGTATTAAAAGGAGGGAAAGATGGCAGAAAAGAAAGATTTGGCTGACTACGGTGATGATGCCCGAAAAGGCTTAAAAGAATCTAGTTTGAAAGCTAAAGGTCAGCCACACGGGAATTAAAAAGGCCCGAGTCGTAAATCAATTGCTTGTGTATTTATACATGAGCAATTTTTTTATTGTTGAAGTTTAATAATTTGCGGTTTCGCCGCCTTATTTATTCGAGCTTTGACGAAACCGCATAAAATATGCTAGGTCTTTAGATAAATAATAATAATTATCTAAGACCAAGTTTGGCACTGCAGGCAGGCCACTGGCCCCATCCGCTGCGCTGTTGCAAGATCTTGCCTCGTTTGATTTGTTCAGCTTTGCTGGCATTGTGCGGTGAACCGCTGCCACCTACAGAATTCCAGGTTGCTTGGGTAAACTGCAATCCCCCGGAATAACCATTGCCGGTGTTAGTACTCCAATTGCCGCCTGATTCACAGGCTGCTAAACGATCCCATACTCCACCGTTGTAGCTTGAGCTGGCACTTGAACCAGAAACCGGACGCGAAACCGAATTCGAGCTTGCCGATACTTTATTTGCGGATGTACTAGCAGATGTATTAGACGAGTAATTAGCGCTTGGGGATTGCGCCTGGACAGCTACGGTTCGCCTGGCTAATTCCTCGCTTGGATGCGGTATGCGGATTTTTTCGCCGGCATAAATCAAATCCGGATGCTTAATTTTTTTATTAGCGTCAAACAATCTAGGATAAGTCGTGTCGTGCTTTTGGGCAATTTTTTCTAACGTATCGCCGCGCTTGATTGTTAGCGTTTTATCTTTTTTATTTTCTTGAGCAGAAGCATTATCTGTCATAAAAATTAGGGCGGAAAATAATATCCCCGCACATATAGCAAATTTTCGCATTTGTCCTCCCGTTTCCAACCTAAAGCACACCTAGTAATTAGGTTTGTGCCGAGCCTTGATTATTATTAGTTATGTGACATATTTTTTTGTAAGGTAACTCTGATAGGCTTGGATTTCGCGTCTTTTTACCCTACGGAAAAGACACAGATTTCCTATGCTACTATGTCAGAAACATAAGTCAAGCATTTACGGATAAATTAAACATCTTAATTTAGTTGTAATTTTATCTTCAAGAGCTAATTAGCTCTAAGATATTGATTTTTCGGTCGCCATGAAAAATTTTAAGCTTGCGCCCCGGAGTCTTGCTATTATTAAAAGGTGTATGATATTGAAGTAGTACAAATTGACCAGGTTGACCGCCAAGATGACAGCAAGCTTAATTTTGAGGTTAATATTAATGGTTACAGCTACAGCGCGGGGATTTCGCGAGATTATTATCATAAACTGTCCAAAGGGAAAATTACTCCCCGGGAACTAGTAAAAAGATCATTTGAATTCCTGCTGAAAAGGGAAAGCCCGAAATCCATCCTTAAAAAATTCGATTTGTCGGTAATTAATAAATATTTTCCCGAATACGAAGACGAAATCATCGTAAAATAGTTAAAATAATAATGAAATGGAGTAGCATATGCCAGAAAAAGATGAGAAGCAACAACAGATTAATTTTTCATTGGATGCTAATAAAACGCCGGTTTTATACGCTGACGGTTATCTAATCGGATCCAACCAACATGTCGTTACGCTTAATTTTGCCCAAGCCATGCCAGAACCAAGCCAGCAAAATATCGTAACGCGCGTCGCACTGACAAAAGAACAAGCCAAAGAATTTTTAAACAATCTTAAAGATCATATAGAAAAATTCGAAGTTTAAAATTCCATTTACGGGACCCACGCTTACAAGCATTGTGACATTTATTACTGCGGTTCTTACGGCGCGCATTAATAATAGGCAGCATAAGTCGGGGTAAGGCCAGACTTATGGGAGCGGATAAGCAAATATTAGTTTATTTAGTGGGGGTACACATATGAAAAAGGTTCATGTAATAAATACACCTGTAAGAGTCGACGAATTATATCTTTACGACCCCGACGAAACCGGCATAACAGACTGGGACGACCATAGAGCTGAAGCGCTTCATATACGTAAATTGCGGGAATTTAAGAAATCTGCCAAAGGTTGAAAACCGTTCCTATATTGCGGCTTTAGTGGGAGGAAGTAAATGTTTAAAGATAGAATTGAGGCGGGAAAACAGCTGGCTGCCAATCTTAAGCATTATCAGAAAGAAGATCCTGTAGTACTGGCCTTGCCAAGAGGCGGAGTTATACCGGGCAAAGTTGTAGCTGAAGAGCTAGAAGCTCCGCTGGGTCTTATGCTGGTCCGTAAAATTACTCATCCATTTCATCCGGAATATGCTATTGGTGCTGTGGTTGACCGCGAAAAAGCAATTTATAATCAAGCGCACGCAGCTTTCGTAAGCCCTAAGTGGCTGGAGAAATCCGAGGCAAGCGCACGTAAGCTTATGGAGTATCGCCGCGAGCTTTATTACGGCACCGATTATCTTCCTCCGGATACGGAAGGCAAAACCATTATCATAGTAGATGACGGAATAGCGACAGGCCTTACTATGAAAGCAGCTGTTTTAGCTATGCGTGAAAAGCATCCGGAGCAAATAGTTGTGGCTGCACCCGTGGCTTCAAGCGAAAGTGTTGCGGCGCTGGAAGCAATAGCCGATGAAGTAGCCGTGCTATACGATCCGGCGCATTTTAAAGGCGCGGTTGGAGCCCATTATCTTATATTTAATCAAGTTGGCGATGAAGAAGTCCGAAAGATTGTCCTTGAAGAAGCTCGCGAATTTCGTAATATGGCAATGCGATAAATTAATATATAAAAATCTTGTGGATAAGTTTTGACAATTCAAATTATTAGGAAGATAATTATAAGGTCATCGTGAGGTGACCATTCGCCTAAAAACGAATGCGGGAGTGCTAAGGCACTCCCTGAAGCCCCGAAAGGGGCTTCTTTTTTATAATGCTTATGTGATATCTTGTTGTATATACATAAATAGGAGTTATACGATGATAGATAAAATAATAAACGAGTCAACTAACGCTGTGGCAGCTGCTATTAGCGGAGTCGATAATGTGCTTGACGCGCTGACCGGCGCCGTAAGAGGGCAAGTAGTAAATGTATTACAAACCGCTGGAGAAGTAGGTACCACGACCGTAGAGGCTGTCGCCTCAGTGGCTGATGGAGCTATAAGAGGCGCAGGCAATGTAGGCGCTTCGCTGACTGATACGGTATTTAACACCATGTCCGGCATTGTAGCCGGCGTTAGCCAAGTAGGCGGTGATGTTATCGGGGCTATCCGCGGCGGGGCAGAAGGTGTTATAAAGGCAACCGCCGACACGGGCGGAGACATTGGTTCTGCGGCTGTTTCAACTGTAGAAGGCGCCATTAAAGCAGCCGGAGACGTTGGAGTAGATTCCGCCCAGGCAGCCCAAGCAGCAGCTAGCGGAGTCCTTGACGCCGCCACTGAAGTTGGCGGAGACGCGGCCAGCAAGGCCAGGGAAGCATTGCTTTCCGCAGCCTCTCTTCCTAGAGACGTAATCGAGTCGGTTATTAGCGGCAGCGACGAAAAAAAATAAACTTACAGCCTACACACCACGCCTTTCCAGATCAAAGCAAGTTTGCTCTTGCAAGGCGTTCTTGGTCTTCGACTCTGAGGGAAGAGCTCTCAGGCTCAGACTCGAACGAGCGCCCAGCACATTTTTAGTTTCCGCTACTCTCAAGTAGTACCTTTGTACAACTTGTTCCGTTGCTCAACGAGAAAATGCACTGGGCACTCAAGTGCGGAGGCTGTAATATTAATACATGATCAATGAATATGTAGCTGGTAGGGTTAATATAGGCGATGAAGAGATTAAGCACAGGCGCTTAACTTACGGATGGGGCGGGTTGACCTTAGCAATTGCCCTGTTCTTAATTTTTATTTTTTTTAATGTTTCCTTTTACACCTATTTATTATTGTTTTTCCCGATTTATATTTCTTTTATTGGCTTTTTGCAGGCACGCGAAAAATTTTGCATAGCTTACGGTAAATCAGGCGTTTGCAACGTTTCCGGTCAGGTCGGAGAGACAAGAGATGTCGTAGGTCGGCTCAATAGAAACAAAGACAGGCAAAAAGCTAGCAAAATGCTTGCGGTTTCTCTGACGGGTTCAGGAATCATTACTTTGGCGATAGCGGCTTTAAGCTCGCTATAAATATTGACTACGATAACGCGCCCATGCTTTAGTAATTACTATGAACGATAGCGAAAAATTACGCGAAACAACATTCAGAAAAGGCTTAATCGGCATATGCAAGGTTCATTTCGCTCTTGTCGCGCTAATTATCGTGCAAATCATCCTTTATGACGCGTCGAAACTTATACCTCCCGAGGTAGTTTTAGACCGCTGGGTTGTCGCGTCCATGCTTTTAGCTATTACGGGTGCAATTTGGTATTTTGCCAAGAGTGAAAATGGCAATTTAACATTCTATAAATCTTTTCTTATAACCTTAATCGGCAGCGATATAGCGCTAGCTTCATATTTTGTCTATGACACGCGCGGTATGGCCAGCCGGGCAGTCCTTTTATACGTCCTGCCGATTATAATAGCCGGCCTTTTGCTAAGCCGCAGCGCATTGTTCGCGACGGCGATTTTATGTATTGCCGCTTATTCTCTGACGGCCGTCGGCTATTTTGTTTTGAACTTCAACGAAGGCTACAAAGTAGAACTCTATGGGGAAGTGGGCTTCTACAGCGCCCTATTCTTAATAGTAGCCGGCCTCCTCGCAGCCATCCTCCACCCCCGCAAATAGGACTAGTGCATTAAGTTTTCTCAATGGTATTATTATTTATCAATGAATAGGGAACCAGTGGAGACAATTGTTGATAGTGATTTAATAATGGGTAGGCACGCCAAGGCTTTATCTTCTTGTGATAGTGATGGAGCTATGGGTCCTGGCTTAGGTCAGCCTGCCGAAGATGAAGCGCGTTTGGTTGCAGACGAGCTTAGAGATTCTGGAGTCGATACCAGTAAGATATATTCTTCTGCGTTTACAAGAGCTGTAAAGACTGCAGAGGCTCAAATTGAAGATGGTTGTTCTGCTATAGAAACCAATCCCGTTTTAAATGAAGTAGAAACAAGTTTGAGCCGTCATAAAATAGCTGCTTTATTGTTCTTAGGAATTGTTCCAAAAGAGTTTAAACAAGCTGGAAGGGTAGTGCTAGAAGCTATTCAAAAAGGTAAAATTAGTGGCTACGCCATAAGTCATAATGGAACAATTGCCGGACTTCGCAAGGTTGTAGCTGATGGTGAGTTTGCTGGAGTTATGATAAAAGCGTTTACAGTTAAAGATGGTCTAATTATGCCCGAAAAACCTAGGACTAGACTTCGCAGATCTTTAGTAATGAAAAACCTTGGCCTTGTCGCGGTTAAATTAGATACTTGAGAAACCCGCCAAAAAAGTGTTTAAGCTGTAAGCCTATTATCTAATTATGCCGACTGATAATATCTTTGGTTTTTTGGGCGGCTTGGCCGGTGTAGTATTTTTCCGGTTCGGAGATGATTTGTTTTTCTTTATCTGAGAATTTTTGCCAATAGCTGTCGGCTTCTTGGTCGGCCTCTATTACTTCGACCAGTGATTTACCGCTTTTTAGTGCTTCGTGGGCAAGGGCTTTGGATTTTTCGTGTGCCTGCGTGTGGCCGTACTTTTCCAATAATAAATAAAATGGTTCGGCGGCTATGGCTCCGCCTGTTAGTTTTAGGTTCCTTTGCATTGCCTCTTCATCGACTTCTATTTTATTCATAATTCTGTCCGTACGAGAAAGCATATTGCAGACAAGAGCGACGGGCAGCACATAAAAACGCGAGTTAGCCGAATCAGTCAGGTCACGCTGGTGGTCGCTTTGCAAATTTTGGCTGGCGTTTAAAGCTTGAGCAAGGACTTGCTTGTTTAAGCTCACGACATTTTCAAAATTCCAGGGATTACGCTTGTGAGCCATGGTTGATGAGCCGGTTTGGCCTTCTTCAAATTTCTCGCGGATTTCGGCGATCTCGCTTCGCTGAAGGTTGCGCATATCATTACCGAGATTTGCCAAAATTCCTGACATGGTTTTGATTTCGTCAATAATTCTTACTAGGTTTTCCGGGGGAACAATTTGCGTAGAGTAGGGGGCAGGAGCCAAACCGACCTTATCAAGGACGGCTTTTTCAAAAGCTATTGGATCATCAACGAAAGTACTAAGTGCATTATAAGAACCGGTAGCGCCGGAGAATTTTCCACGCAGTTCATCCTTTAACCAGCGAAGAGCTTCAATGCTGTAACCTAAACGCTCAACATATTCTGCGACGGCAAAACCAAAAGTAATTGGTACGGCGTGCTGGCCGTGCGTGCGGCCGATTTGCGGGGTTTCGGCGTATTTTTCTGCAATTTTGCTTAACGTATTGAGCAAGTCTTTAGCACGAGGAATTAAGACGTTATCAATAACAGCCCGCATTTGAAGAGCATTGGCAGTGGCGATAATATCATAGCTGGTTGCGCCAAAATGGACGTACGGCTTAGCCTCATCGCTAATCCCGGTCTTTATGCAGTTAATCAGTGCCTTGATATCATGCCTGGTTGTTTTTTCCTCGGTATAGACTGTTTCGGCAGTAATTTTGCGGGCTGATTGCTCAATTTCTTCTGCCGCTTTACGGCTGCCTATACCAAATTCTGCCAAAGCGTACGCCAAAGCTGCTTCAACATATGCCTGGTAAGTTATCCGGGCTTCCTCTGACAAATACTTGGCGACTTCCGCGTCAAAATAGCGGCTATCCAGCGGGTCAATTGACCCATAGCCCGGCTGGCTTGGTTCAGGTAAATCAAACGGCTGCATTGGTTTTCTCCTTAAGATATTTATTAACGCTATTTTCTATTCTAGCCTCTATATTATCAGCTGGCGCTTTAATAAATTTTTCGCCCGTCATTTCTTCATATAATTTTATGTATCGCTCGGAGATCCGCATTAGAAATTCATCTGTAAGTTCCGGAATATCCTGGCCGGATTTACCGCTGAAACCATGCGCAACCAGCCACTCGCGGACAAATTCTTTTGACAAATGTACTGGCTTGGTTTCAGATTTGCCAGCTATGTAAGTTTCATAACCATCACGATAAAAATAGCGGGAGGAGTCGGGCGTATGGACCTCGTCGATCAAAATCAGCTGTCCGTTTAAGCGACCGAATTCATACTTGGTATCGGCTAGAACCAAGCCGCGGTCTTTAGCCATTTCTTGACCGCGCGCGAAAAGCTTAAAAATATAGATCTTTAAGGTTTGCCATTCTTCCGGTGTTACTAATTTTTGGTTTAATATTTCAAATTCGCTAATGTCGTTATCATGGCCTGTTTCAGCCTTGGTTGAGGGCGTTAGTATCGGCTCTGCAAACTGGTCATATTCCTTCATACCTTCCGGTAAAACTACGCCGCAGATTAAGCGCTTACCGGCTTTATACTCGCGCCATGCATGCCCGGCTAAGCAACTTCGGATTACCCATTCAACCTTTACTGGCTCAGCATATAGACCGGCGCTGGCATTAGGGTCAATAGCAGCTTGAAACCAATTTGGCACAATATCGCTTGTAGCTGTCAAAAAATGTGCGGCCAACTGATTAAGAACTTGTCCTTTAAAAGGAATTTGCTTCGGCATAACTACATCAAAAGCAGAAATTCTATCTGTTGCCACTATGACGACGCGTTCATTCTCGAACGTATACACATCTCGAACCTTGCCGTGATAAACCCCTGTCTGGCCGGGAAACTTAAAATTAGTCCGACTAAGGGTATTAGAGAGTTTATCCATTATTAGGTTAATTATATAACAATCTCGCTTACGCCTCAAAACCAAAATCGTTAACAAATATGAGCGATCGCGCATATTTGTTAACTCATAGGTTGATTGAGGGATTGTACATATAGTTGGTAAGATAATAACAATGAATGCTAAAAAAACCCTCGGGATCGTCGGCGGCGGCCAGCTTGGCCGAATGCTGAGCGAGCCGGCTATAAAACTTGGTTACGGAGTTATTGTAGTTGACCCGACTGATAATTGTCCGGCCAAACAAGTCGGCGCGCGTCAGATTATAGCAGGCTTCAGAGATGAAAAAGCCATAAGAGAGCTGGCAAAAAATTCGGATTTTATAACTATTGAAAGCGAGCATGTTAATGTAAAAGCTCTTTCAGAAATTTTAGATAAAAAGGTTAATCCTAGCTCCCAAACTATTGAACTGATTCAGGATAAGTACAAACAAAAACAATTTCTAAAAGATAGCGGCCTCCCCGTTGCGGATTTTGTTGAAATAAACTCAGTTGAAAACGCCCGGTTAACCTTAGCTGGTTTCGGCGGAAAAATGATGCTGAAGTCAAAGACCGATGCTTTTGATGGACGAGGAAATGCTTTAGTTTCATCTGTTGAAGAACTGGATGCTGCTTTTTTGAGATTCGAAAAAAGAGAACTTTATGCCGAGCAAATCATTACTTTTGAAAAAGAACTGGCCGTTATGGTTGCCAAAGATATCAAAGGCAATATAGTAAGTTATCCAGTGGTTGAAACGGTTCATAAGCGCAGTATTTGCATTGAAGTTTATGCCGCCGCTCAAATTGATGAACAAACAATCGAAAATGCCCGTCAAACGGCCGAAAAAGCCGTCAGCCTGCTTGATGGTGCCGGTGTTTACGGCGTGGAAATGTTTTTGAGCAAAAGCGAAATACTGGTCAATGAAATTGCGCCGAGAGTCCATAATTCCGGACATTACACTATGGATGCGTGTGCGACCTCTCAATTTGAGCAGCACATTCGGGCAGTGACGGAAATGGAACTTGGCAACACGGAAATGACTGCTCCAGCTTGTGTGATGGTTAATATTTTAGGTGAAAGAAACGGAGCTATAGCATTGACCGGAGTAGAAAAAGCCGAGGCTATCGATGGCGTTTCAGTTTATATATATGGTAAAACACCGACTAAAGTTGATCGCAAAATGGGACATATTAACGCGGTTGCGGGTACAATAGAAGAAGCTAGAGAAAAAGCGCTAAAAGCAAGAAAGCTAATTAGTATTTAGGAGGCCATATGCCAGTCGTTGGAATTATAATGGGATCGAAATCAGACCTGGAAATAATGCAAGCCGCAGCCGATATTTTAGAAGAATTCGGGGTGGAGCATGAAGTAAGAGTCATTTCAGCTCATCGTACTCCGGATGAGATGAATGAATACGCCAAATCCTCCGCTGAACGAGGCCTGAAGGTTATTATAGCCGGCGCCGGCGGTTCCGCGCATCTGCCGGGGATGACCGCCTCGCATACAACTTTGCCGGTCCTAGCCGTACCGATTAAGAAAAACTCGCATGATCATGAGGCGCTATGGTCAAACATCAAAATGCCGCCAGGTGTCCCGCTAGCCACAATGCCAGAAAACGGCGCTAAAAACGCTGCCCTAATGGCAATCGAAATCTTGAGCCTAAACAACAGCGAGCTATTAGAGGGATATAAAAAATACAATCAGATCCAGCACGATAAGGTTCTTGCAGACGATAATTCAGTCAAAAATGCCTGATCCGATAAAGGCTATTATCACAGACGTTGATGGTGTTATGGTTGGCAAAACAGAAGGTATTGATTTTCCTCTGCCTCGTAAAAATGTTATCGACAGATTAAAAAAGATTTCAAAAGACGATATACCAGTTGTCTTATGCACGGCGAAATTTGGAGATTCCGTAAAACAAATCGTCATTGAGGCAGATCTCCATAATCCGCATATTACAGATGGCGGCGCATTAATTATTGACTACGTCGGTAATACTACAATTAAAAGCCATCTTTTAAACAATAAAATCGTAAATCAATTCACTGAAGAAACATTAAATTATGATATTTATACCGAAATCTATACGCCTATAAGCTACTTTGTTCAGAAATCTCAGTTGGGGAGTTTATTAACAAACGTATAAAAGTTATTCAATCCAAACCAAATTTAGCCGAGTCATTAGAAGAAGTAGTAAAAGTTAACGAAATCATAAAAATTATCTGTTTCGTCGAAGATAAGGACGTTCCAAGACTGGAATCTATAGCAAAAAAATATGAAAACAGCGTACATTATATTTGGTCGAGCCACCCATATTTAGAGCCGAAAAAAATTATGATTATTACTGCTCCCGGCGTTTCAAAAAAGCATGCTGCGGTTGAGATAGCCGAGTCTATCAATGTTCCTCTTCGGTCGATTTTGGGCATTGGTGACAATCTAGCTGACTGGCAATTTATGGAACTTTGCGGCTATACCGCGGCTATGGGTAATGCAACGGATGATTTGAAGGAACTTGTAAGCGCACGAGGCGACAAAGGATATGTAGGAAAATCCATAGATAAAAATGGAATTTTAGATATATTGAATCATTATGCGCTATAGAATAACCACCTCCGCCAAGAACGGCTTGCAGAGTCTGGCTTTTCCAGGCTTGGAGAGTCGAGGTGCGTAGGTTCGAAGCGGTCATTTTTGATATGGATGGACTGATGGTGGATAGTGAGCATCTGCATTCGCGTTCCTTTGAAATTGTATTGAATAACCATGGTGTCAAGCCGGAATTAAACGAATCCGGAATAATTCAAACGCTTGGAGTTGGCACTCCGAAGAATTGGGAAAAGCTTAAGGAAAAATATAATTTAAAAGATTCGGTCGAAAAACTGACGAGACAAAAGCACGACGCGTACGTAAAGCTTATCCCGGAAATCAGCGATATGCCGGGCCTTAAACCGCTATTAAAAGATTTGAAAAAATCAAAGATTAAACTAGCCGTCGCTTCAGGGTCCTCAAAGCACAATATAGACGAAATTTTAAATCTGCTGAATATTAAGAGTTATTTTGACGCGGTTGTTTCCGGGGAGGAGCTGGACAATGCCAAGCCGGCGCCCGATATTTTTTTAGAAGCTACGAAGCATCTAAACGTTACTCCGGCAAACTGCATAATTTTGGAAGACGCGCAGAGCGGAATCAAGGCTGGAAAGGCGGCCGGAGCCACAGTCGTAGCCGTACCGAATCGATTTAGCAAAAACCAAGACCTCTTTGAAGCGGATCACATTTTTAATTCACTGGAAGATCTTTCGGCTGAGAAGCTAAAGAAATTGTTAGCCTGATGATACAATCTAAGAAGTGGACAACTATACATTAATTGACTGGCTGAAATCATTAGGAAGTAAAACACCGACGCCTGGAGGCGGGGCGGTCGCGGGGCTGAACGGTGCTATTGCCGCAGCCCAGCTAAAAATGGTTTGCGAGTACACTGAAGACGAACTAGAAGGCAAACCGGATCTAATTGAGACGATCAAAAAATTTTTAAATCTAAGCGAGCAAGACAGCCAGGCTTATTTGGCTATTAAAGAAGCTTATGGCTCCAAGAATAACGAAAAAATTCAACGAGCATTGTATAGTGCAATCAAACCGAGTGAAGAAATTGCCGCGCACTGCAAAATTATTTATAATTTTTGCGAAATAAATTCTGATAAATTTAATAAAAATTTGCTTTCTGATCTGGTTGTAGCGCTAGCCAATATTGCCGCTTCCATCGAATCCGCCCAAGCAATGATGAAGGTAAATGCCAGCTCAATGAATGAAGGACGAAATAGAGACGAAACATTAGAAAAAGTAGAACGTTGCGACCGGCTTATAGGGAAAGTCAATTCTCTAAAAAACAAAATTAAAGGACAGCTCTAATGGCGCAGATTTTAGATGGAAAAATTGTAGCCCAAAAAATCCGCGTTCAAATTGAGTCTGAGGTTTCTGCCATGGCACAAGCCGGCAAACAAGTAAAGTTAGCCATAGTCTTAGCCAGCGAAGACCCCTCAAGCATGTCGTATGTAAATGCAATAGTCAGGGCCAGCGAGAAAGTCGGCGTGATAACCCAGATAGAAAAGCCGAGTGATATTAACCAATCTAACCTGGAGCTGATAGTCGCAAACTTAGCTCAAGATACAGGTACGCACGGCATCATTCTGCAGACACCGCTGCCAGAAGAAGTTAACGTTGATAAATTATCTTCTTTAATACCCCCCAAAAAAGACGTGGACGGGCTGAACCCGCTTAACGCCGGACGATTAGCCTTGGGCTTAGACTGTTTCGCTCCGGCGACAGCACAGGCAGTAATGGAAATTCTAAATTATTATGATATCGAGCTGTCTGGGAAAAATACGGTGGTGATCGGGCGCAGCAACACTGTCGGCAAACCGGTCGCCCAGCTGCTGCTAAAGCGCAATGCTACTGTCAGCGTGTGCCACTCAAAAACTAAAAATATTAGTCAATTTAGCAATGCTGCCGACATTTTAGTTACGGCTATCGGCAAGTCAAAACTTATCACTTCAGAATTCGTTCATGAAAACCTAACTATAATTGATGTCGGTACAAATTTTGATTCCTCGGGGAAAATGACGGGCGACGTAGACTTTGAAGGCGTTGAACCGATCGTTAAAGCTATCACGCCGGTTCCAGGCGGAGTTGGCCCTGTAACTACCGCCGTACTTCTCAAACATACTTGTGAATCCGCTATGAAATCCTTATAATAAAAAAGGCAGGTTAATGCTAATGCGGATTAAGGAATGCTAGTGAATCCAGGCGACGAGCTTCAAGAAAAATGCGCGGTATTCGGAGCTTTTGGTTCGTCAAATGAAGCCGCCCGATTAACCTACTACGGTCTTTGGGCGCTGCAGCATCGGGGCCAGGAAAGTTCTGGAATTGCCAGCTCCGACGGCCAAGAAATTTATGACCATAATGATTTTGGCTTAGTAGCCACCGTTTACCACGAAGAAGACATTAAAAAATTAAAGGGTAACATCGCCATCGGCCACAACCGCTATTCGACTTCCGGCGGCCGCGATGAATGTTATAACCAACCTTATATTCGAAAATCACGCCTGTTTGCTTTCGCCCATAATGGCAATCTGCCAAGTACCGAAAAATTAGAAAAATTTTTAATAGAAAAAAATGTGGCAATAGAAGATCTCAATGATTCCGGCATGATGGCAGCGGCGATTAGCCACCACATTAAGCAAGGCTACACGCTCGAAAATGCCATCAAAAAATCTTATCCCCTTTTCGAGGGGATTTTTTCTGCCGTGGCAATGGATAAAAATAAGCTGGTAGCCTTTCGCGATGAATTTGGCGTCAGACCGCTATCGATTGCTAAATTCGATAAAGGCTACGTCGTGTCTTCCGAAACATGCGCCTTTGAAACTATAGGAGCTGAATTCGTCAGGGAAGTAAACCCCGGCGAATTAGTAGTAATCGACAAAAATGGCATAACTTCGCACCAAGTCGTCAAAGGCAACCAGAAGCTCGACATATTCGAGTTCGTATATTTCGCTCGCCCCGACAGTAAAATTATGGGCCGCAGTGTCAATAAAGTCCGCGAAAACTTTGGTAAAATCCTGGCCATGGAGTATCCAGTGCATGCTGATATCGTGGTGCCTGTGCCTGACTCATCCGTACCGGCCGCTCTCGGATATTCCCGCCAGAGCGGTTTGCCTTTTGAAATGGCGCTAGTCAAAAACCGCTACATTAACCGTACTTTCATTCGTCCAACCGCCGAACTCAGGGCCAGGGATGTAGCGCTAAAATTAAACCCTATCATACAAGCTCTACAGAATAAACGGGTTATTTTGATCGATGATTCGATTGTTCGCGGAACAACAATGAAACAAGTCGTAAAAATGCTGCGCGGTGTAGGGGTAAGCGAAGTCCATTTAATGATCAGCTCGCCGCCGGTCATGTTTCCGGATTTTTACGGGATCAACACGCCTAATCAGAAAGACTTGATAGCTTCAAGAATGTCAGTAGAAGAAATAAGAAAATACCTGGATGCCGATTCGCTGGGCTTTTTGTCATTTGAAGGTATGGTTAAGGCCACCGGTATAGACGCGGACAATTTTTGCACCTCATGTTTTACAGGTGAATATCCGGCGCCTATTGGTAAAAGATCAAAAACTATCAGATACATTAACGGGCGTCCCAGCGCTCGAAAATCTTCAGCCAAAAAGCTATCCGAAAACAAGGTTCTCGTTTAAACATTAAAATGCGAAAGCCTAGAGTCGCCATACTCGCTTCCGGCGGCGGCACCACGGCTGAATCATTTATAAAATCATGCGCAGCAGGTGAGATTTCTGCCAGTGTAGCGGCCGTCATCTCAAATAAAAGACAAGCCGGCGTTTTTGAAAAAGTAAAAAAACTGAATGATGCCTTTGGGCTGGATATTAAATCTCTGCATATTGGCAAATCAAATTTTCCGGCTGAAGAAAAAGAAAAGGTAGATTATGGCCGTCAAACCAAGGCTGAGGAAAAAGCGATTTTAGACAAATTGGACGAACTGAAAATCGATTTGGTAATTTTACTCGGTTACATGAAATTAGTCGGTTCCAGCATTGTAAAAAAATATGGTTGGCAGAAAGATTACACTTCTGTCTATCAGGCGCGCATGCTTAACACTCATCCTGGATTACTGCCTCATACCAAAGGCTTGTACGGAATCCATATCCAGCAGTTTGTGCTAATCAATAAAAAACCGGCCGGACACTGTATATTTGCCGTTGATGACGACTACGATGACGGCCCGGTTATTTCTGAACATAAGGTATCGGTTGAGCCGGATGATACGCCGGAAAGGTTATTCGAACGAGTCAAACAATCTGAGAAATTTTATCTAGCTGAAGATTTTGAAAAGTTTATCAAAGGACAAATGAAATACGAAAATCATGGACAATAAAATCACAACCTACGCACTGGGTGCCAAGAACGCCTTGCAAGAACAAACTTGGTTTGGTCTGGAAAGGCGTGGTGCGTAGGTTGTGAAAAAGGTACTGGTTGTTGGTAGCGGCGGGCGTGAGCATGCTCTCGCCTGGAGACTAGCTCAATCGCCGCAAGTAGCTAAGGTTTATATTGCTCCAGGAAATTCAGGTACGGCGCTGGTTGGAGAAAATGTGGATATCAACTTTACCGATTCTATTAATCTTTTAAATTTTGCTAAGCAAAACAATATCGACTTAACCGTAATAGGCCAAGAGGCAGCAAGCGAAGCAGGTGTGGTCGATGTTTTTCAAGACAGTGGGCTGGCAATTTTTGGGCCGACGAAAAAGGCAGCGTTAATAGAATCATCCAAGGCTTTCTCTAAAGAATTAATGCGCGAACAAAATATCCCCACTGCTGAATTTAAAAGTTTTGACGATCCGGTCCAAGCCAAAAAATATATAAAGACAAAAGAATTTCCTCAGGTAATAAAAGCTGACGGTTTAGCTACCGGAAAGGGAGTCACAATCTGCTACAACTTTCTGCAAGCCGAACAAGCAATAGACGATATTATGGTTAGAAAGATTTTTGGAGAATCTGGCAATAAGGTCGTAGTTGAAGACTTTTTATCAGGACAGGAAATTTCAATCCACGTTTTGGCTGACGGTAAGAACTGCGCGGTTTTTCCTCCATCGCAGGACCATAAACAAATTTACGACAGCGATAAAGGTCCTAATACGGGCGGCATGGGAGTTATTGCGCCAGTCGATTTGATTGACGATAGCCAGCTTAATGCAGTAGTTGAAAAAGTAGTAAAGCCCGCACTCACCGGATTAGCAGAAAAAAAAAGCCAGTTTGTTGGCTGTCTTTATCCAGGACTCATGGTTAACAACCAAGAAATCAATGTAATTGAATTCAATGCGCGTTTCGGTGATCCCGAAGCGGAGGTATATATGAGACTGATAGACGGCGATTTATATGAAATCCTTTATTCTTGTACCCGGCAAAATTTACAGCCGTTAAAATGGAGGAATGGATACGCTGTTTCTGTTGTGCTTGCTTCAGCCGGTTACCCAGGCAGCTCAGACAAGGGAAAGGTGATCCATGGAATCAATGAAGCGGAAAAAATGCCGGATATAATTGTTTTCCATGCGGGAACCGCGAAAGACGGAGATAATTTCGTAACAGCCGGCGGCCGCGTACTTAACGTGACAGCTATCGGCAAGACCAGGAACGAAGCGATTGATAAGGCTTATCAAGCCGTGAAACTAATTCATTTCGACGGCATGCAATACCGCACTGACATCGGCCGGCGGCTAGCGCCGCAGTAGTTCGTACTAAACTAGGCTTGGTTGTTGAGGTCGTCAAACAGTACGGACACCGAGGTCTGTTCGTAAATTGCTCTAACGGCATCTGACAACAGATCGACTATTGAGACCACTTCTATAAAGTCGAGATTTTTAGCTACTTCAGGCAGCGGCAGAGTGTCAGTAACTAACAAATGCTCAATCGGGGATTTACTCAGCACGTCAACTGCTGCCTTTGAAAACAGCGGATGCGTAGCCGCGGCTGTTACCGACTTGGCCCCGCTCTTCATCAAAAGATCCGCGGCCGCGCAAATAGTACCGGCGGTATCAATCATGTCATCAATAATTATGCATCTTTTATCTTTTATGTTTCCGATTATATCAATGGCTTCGGCTTCGTTTTTACGGGATCGTCTTTTGTGAACGATGGCAATATCGGCATTAAGCCGGCTGGCATAACGCTCGGTTAATTTTACGCGGCCGGCATCAGGAGAAACCACCACCAAGTCATCGCCATGATACTTTTCTTTTAGGCGCTTAACGACCACCGGCAGCGCGATCAGATGATCAAACGGACCGTTAAAAAAGCCTTGTATTTGTCCGGCGTGCAAGTCGACGCAGGCAATTCTATCGGCGCCAGCAACAGATAAAATATCAATGACCAGTTTGGCCGTGATGGGCTCCCTTCCGGATGATTTGCGGTCCTGGCGGGCATATCCCAAAAACGGACAAACGGCAGTGATGTGCCGGGCGGAAGCACGCTTAGCAGCATCAATAATTATCGCTTGCTCCATGATTGCTTCAGCCACAGAGCCCACATGAGCCTGAAACACAAATACGTCGCCGCCACGGACAGATTCTTCCAAATGGCATTTTATTTCGCCGTTAGCGAAATGCTCGATTCCCGTATTGGATAATTTTATGCCCAGACGTTTTGCAACATTTTCAGCCAAAGCAGTATGATGTGAACCCGAAAAAATCAATAAGCGTTTATTATTATCTTCCTGCACACTACCTCCCCTTGGCTTCATAATCTTTTGGTATTCTAACATATCTGATACGGCAGTCTTACATTAAACAATAAAAACTACTAGAATATAAGTAGATGGCGGACGAGAATAATAAAATCGATTACCACGCATTGGTTGATTACGATATAGCCGACCCGGCTAAAGTCCTGGCTCAAAACGAAGGCAAAGCAACCGCAGCTAACATGCCGTTTGGCTTTTCTGAAGTAGAGGGAACCCGCGGAGAATCGGCTTACGTCTTTGATATGGGGGAGATGTACGGCGCGTTGGTACAGGAAGGTTTGGGCACGAAGAGTTTAATCGCCCAAAAAATCTACGATCAAACCGGACAATCATACTTTGCCAGCATTGCCCAAGACACTGTAGCCACGATCATTAACGACCTTATTAGCGTCGGCGCTACGCCAGTAGTTAGCAACGCCTACTGGTCGTCAAGCTCATACGACTGGCTGGCGGACAGAAAACTAACCGAGGATTTCATAAAGGGCTGGCGGACAGCTTGCGATAAATCCAAAGTAGTGTGGGGCGGAGGCGAGACACAGTCCTTATCGGGAATTATCCAGGCTGGAGCATTGGAACTTGCCGGCAGCGGCTTTGGTGTTATCAAAGACAAAAGCCGCCTGGTGATGGAGAAAAACTTGAAAGCCGGCGACGCGGTGATTTTAATTGAATCAAGCGGCGTGCATGCCAACGGCATTAGCTTGGCCAGGAAAATCGCCGACAACTTACCCGGCGGATATCAGACCAAACTGCCCAGCGGCAAAACGTATGGCGAAGCTTTGCTGGAACCGACCCATATTTATGCGAAGGTTATTGAAAAGCTATTTGATGCCGGCATCGAAATACATTATCTATCAAATATAACCGGGCATGGCTGGCGCAAACTTATGCGGGCAACTGCCGAGTTCAGCTACATAATTGAAGAAGTTCCGCCTGCAGGCGAAATTTTTGATTTTACTGCTAAGCATTCGGGCAACGACGAGCGCGAAATGTACGGCAACTACAACATGGGCGCCGGCTACGCCGTTTATTTGCCGGCCGAACAAGCACAAAAAGCCCAAGACATAATTTCGACTTGCGGCCTAAAGTCGTGGGTAGCCGGCCATGTTGAGCCAGGACCAAAACAAGTCGTCATTAAACCCAAAAAAATAACCTATAGCAGCGAGAGCCTGGAGCTACGCTAGTGCTAATATATAAGGAAATTAACGCTCTGGCGTCATTCCAAAAAAATAATCTACTTAAAAAACTAAAAAAATTAGACGAAAATATTACCGATGTTGGGGCCGAATATGTACACTTTGTCGATAGCGGCAAATTATCTACTAATGATGATAGAATCCTAGCCCAGCTGCTCACTTACGGCGAAAAATACCAGGGTGACCGGCAAGGTGAATTGATGCTAGTTTTACCCAGGCCGGGAACTATTTCGCCCTGGTCGTCGAAATCCACGGACATAGCACTTAACTCAGGGCTCAAAAAAATCCGACGGATTGAGCGGGGACGGGCTTATTATATAAAGTCCGCTAAGCCCCTTGCTAAAAATATAATCAGTGATCTGCTGCATGACCGCATGACTCAGTGTATTGTCGAGAGATTTGAACAGGCGGCAGTTTTGTTCGAAGGTCATAAGCCCAAAACCTACCAAGTAATCGAAATTTTGGCTGGCGGAAAAGAGGTATTGAACAAAGCTAATACATCACTTGGTTTAGCTCTGTCAGATGAAGAAATTGACTATCTATATGACGCCTACAAAGATATTGGCCGCAATCCGTCTGATGCAGAGCTAATGATGTTCTCAGTCGTAAACAGCGAGCATTGCCGGCATAAAATTTTTAATGCCAAATGGATAGTTGACGGCAAGCCCGCAGAAAAAAGCCTCTTTAAAATGATAAAAAACACTTACGAAAAAAATCCCGGCGGAGTATTGTCGGCCTATTCGGATAACGCCGCCGTATTGAAAGGCCCTAGTACTCAGCAGTTTTATCCCGGCCAAAAACACGTCTATGATTATAGGAACGAGGCTGCTCATTTAGTTATCAAGGCTGAAACGCATAATCACCCGACGGCCATAGCGCCGTTTCCGGGTGCCGCCACCGGAATAGGCGGGGAAATTCGCGACGAAGGGGCTACTGGACGGGGCGCCCGGCCAAAAATGGGCTTCAGTGGCTTTAGTGTGTCTAATCTGAATTTAGCCGGCCTGCCGCAGCCTTGGGAAACAGATTACGGCAAACCGGATATTTTTAGTTCACCGCTGGATATCATGATCGACGGGCCGCTTGGCGGTGCCAGTTTCGCTAATGAATATGGCCGGGTAAATTTGGCTGGTTATTTCCGGACATTCGAGCAAGATTTTGACGGCGAAAGACGCGGCTATCACAAACCTTTGATGATAGCCGGGGGTTTAGGCGCAATTCGCGGCAATCAAGTACAAAAAAATAAAATTAGCGAGGGAGACCTGCTAATTGTGCTTGGCGGACCGGCCATGCTTATCGGTTTAGGCGGCGGAGCAATCTCCAGTTTGCAGGCCGGAAAAGCTGACTCCCAACTGGATTTCGCATCCGTTCAGCGAGGCAACGGAGAAATACAACGCCGCGCTCAAGAAGTTATAGACTCCTGTTGGAGAGACGATGAGAACCCGATTATCTCAATTCATGATGTAGGTGCCGGCGGTTTGTCCAATGCCTTGCCGGAACTGGTGCATGACAATAGCTTAGGCGCCGAAATAGAGATGCGCGATATACCCAGTGCGGAGCCGGGTATGTCGCCGTTGGAGATTTGGTCCAATGAGGCCCAAGAACGTTATGTACTGGCAATCAACGAAAAAAATTTAGATAAATTTAAAGATTTATGCGACCGTGAACGCTGCCCGTTCGCAGTTGTCGGCAAAGCGACAGAAAAAGAAATACTGGTAGTAAATGACCGTGATTTCAAAAATAATCCGGTAAATATACCTATGGATTTGCTATTCGGCAGTCCGCCGAAGATGACAAGAAAAATAGACAGTAGACAGTTAACAGTAGACAGTAAAAAATTTGATGTAAAAAATATCAAATTTGAAGAAGCGATTGAAAGGGTGCTCCATATGCCGTCCGTCGGCAGTAAAAAATTTTTAATCACTATTGCCGATCGAACAGTTGGCGGAATGAGCGTACGCGATCAAATGGTCGGACCGTGGCAAGTGCCGGTTAGCGACTTAGCGGTAACCGCCGCTTCATTTGAAAGTAATGCCGGCGAGGCTTTAGCAATCGGCGAACGTTCTCCTTTAGCATTGATTAACGCTCCAGCTTCAGGACGAATGGCCATTGGAGAAGCTATCACCAATATCGCGGCAGGCAAGATTAACAAATTATCGGATATTAAACTATCGGCAAACTGGATGGCCGCTAGTGGCTATAGGGGTGAAGACAAGAATTTATTTGAGACAGTAAAAGCAGTTGGCGAGGATTTTTGCCCGGCGTTGGGATTAACGATACCCGTCGGCAAAGATTCACTACATATGCGTACGGTCTGGGAAGAAGACGGCCAAGAAAAATCTGTTTCGTCGCCGTTATCGTTAGTGATTTCGGCTTTCGCTCCAGTTTATGATACGGCCAAAACCCTGTCCCCGCAGTTAAAGCCTGATTTTGGCTGCCAATTGATAGCAGTTGATTTGGGCAAGGGTAAAAACCGTTTAGGCGGGTCGGCTTTGGCTCAGGCTTACGGCCAGGTCGGCAATGAATCACCGGATATTGACGCTGCCACACTAAAGCATTTCTTCGAAACAATCCAGAAACTAAACAATCAAGATAAAATATTAGCCTATCATGACCGCTCAGACGGCGGCTTTATAACCACACTGCTGGAAATGTCATTCGCTTCGCGGATCGGCCTGGAAATATCTGTGAAAGGTCAGACCTTTCACAGATTGTTTGCTGAAGAGCTTGGAGCCGTTATCCAAGTTAAAAACTCTGACGCAAAACAGGTCATAGGATTATTCGGCGGCTACGCCTGGAAAATAGCACAGCCAGCAAGGTCGCAAAAAATTATTATCAATGATAGCGAAAACCACTACAGCTTCGATCGGGCAGAGCTAGAATCAATGTGGGCGGACACCAGCTAT
Organism: Candidatus Parcubacteria bacterium; assembly: GCA_019347895.1. Classification (GTDB taxonomy): domain Bacteria; phylum Patescibacteriota; class Saccharimonadia; order Saccharimonadales; family 2-12-FULL-41-12; genus JACRNE01. The sequence goes on from JAHWKM010000008.1 coordinate 49,017, forward strand.
CACATTCAAAAACTGCGCGACAATCCAGAGACTGCCCAGCAAGAGTTCGACGCTATAAAAGACGACAACGACCCCGGCATATCACCGCATATTACACCACATTTTTCTAATTTCCAAGGACAGTCCTTGGAAATAGTGGAGGAGAGGCCTAGAGTAGCTATATTTCGAGAACAGGGAATTAACGGACAGATAGAGATGGCGGCGGCATTTGATCGAGCAGGCTTTGAAGCGATTGACCTGCATCTGTCTGATCTTATGAGCGGTAAAAGATTCCTCGATGAATTTTCGGTGCTGGCAGCTTGCGGCGGCTTCAGTTACGGGGACGTATTAGGTGCCGGCGAGGGTTGGGCTAAATCGATTTTATTTAACGATAAATTGAGAAATGAATTTAAAAAGTTTTTCCAAAGGGAAGATACCTTGTCGCTGGGCGTTTGCAATGGCTGCCAAATGCTTTCTGCGCTAAGGGAACTGATTCCCGGCGCAGAACACTGGCCGAGATTTTTGCAAAATCAATCAGGCCGCTACGAAGCCCGTTTGGTAAGCGTAAAAATAGGCGACAGCCGGTCTAAGCTATTTAAAAACATGGCTGGCAGCATCCTGCCGATTCCTGTCGCCCACGGCGAGGGCAGGGCAGTTTTCAGCAGCGACAAAGATATTAAATATTCCCTGCAAAATAAATTAATCTGCGCAAACTACGTGGACAATTACAGAAACATTACTGAACAATACCCGCTGAATCCAAATGGTTCGGAAAAGGGAATTACCTCGCTAACTTCAGAAGATGGCCGAGCCACAATTATAATGCCGCATCCGGAACGGGTATTTCTAACAAAGCAGCTATCCTGGCACCCGGCAGACTGGTCCGAGGAAAGTCCATGGCTAAAAATATTTCAAAATGCCCGCGAATGGATCGGATAGACCTTAATATATTTGACTTATAGAGGTAGAAAACCCTAAGCTGTCTACATGGATTTATATAAGGCAAGTAAGATTAGAAAACGGATTAGTAATTTGCGCCCGTCTTCCAAGCATAAGCAACTGACGAGTAATGACGTACGGCCGGCGCTGGATTATATACAAGCTTATTGGCACCGTCTGGAGCGTTACCACCCGCACGATGACGAGAACCAAATCGGGCTGCCTCATCCATTTTTGGTACCTTCGTTTGAAGAAGGCCATGAGTTTGATTACAACGAAATGTACTATTGGGATAGTTTTTTTATGGTGCAGGGCGTTTTAGACGAGCAGCACAGGGAACTGGTA
>JAHWKM010000009.1 GCA_019347895.1 Candidatus Parcubacteria bacterium
GTTGGAAAGCTATATCCTGGATTTTCCGCTGATAGATTTATATGATAGTGAAATTAGCGTGGAGATTATTGAAAAGCTGCGTGATAATAAAAAATTCGGCTCGGTCGACGAGCTCATTGAGCAAATGAAAAAAGATGAAATGGAAGCTAGGAAGCGGTTTGGCTTAAAAGGGCCCGAGAACTAACTAATGAAGCAAGATCAGGCACTACATGTAATGCGCCGTGGCAAGTCAGTTTTTTTGACGGGGCCGGCTGGCAGTGGAAAAACTCACGTGCTCAACCGGTACATAAAAGATTTGAAACGCCAGAAAAAACAAGTGGCTATTACGGCCAGTACCGGCATCGCGGCTACCCATATCAATGGTACGACGATTCATTCCTGGTCGGGTCTAGGGATACGCGAAGAACTCAGCAGCCGTGACAGGGCATGGTTATTAAGCAACTCACGTTTGAATAAACGCTATAACGCGACTGATGTGTTAATCATTGATGAAGTGTCAATGCTGCACGGCAAACGGTTGGACATGATCAATGAAGCTTGCAAGCTTTTGCGGAGCAATCCTGAGCCGTTTGGAGGCATGCAGTTAATTCTTACGGGCGATTTGTTCCAGCTGCCGCCGGTTAACAGAGATGGAAACCAGGAAGACTTTGTTCATAGTTCTGATGCCTGGAAAGAATTAGAGCCGACCATTTGCTATTTGGCCGAACAGCATCGTCAGCGGGGCGGCGAGCTTTTAGATACCCTGGAAGCCATGCGAAAAAACGATTTGCGCCGCAAACATCTAAATTATCTGCAAGGCAGACTCAATATAAAACCGGCTGACGACCTGATTCTTACCAGGCTATACGCGCATAATTTAGAAGTCGGACAGATAAATGACGAGCAGTTAGCACGCCTGCCGGGAGAAACGCATACTTATACAATGGAAACAAAAGGTCGAAAAAAATTTATTGAGCAACTGCAAAAAAGTGTTTTAGCGCCGGAAGTTCTCGAGTTAAAAATAGATGCCGAGGTAATGTTTGTAGCCAATAACTTTAATGCCAAATTTGCTAACGGAACACGCGGTAAAGTAGTAGATTTTGATAAAGAAACAGGCTTGCCGGTAGTTCAGCTGCAGCGCAGCAAAAGGCGGATAACCGTGGAACAGCATAGCTGGAGCAGGGAAGAGGACGGCAAGATTCGGGCTAGCGTCAGCCAGCTGCCGCTTAGGTTGGCATGGGCGATAACTATCCATAAAAGCCAAGGCATGAGCCTGGATAGCGCCCTAATTGATTTAAGCCGATCCTTTACTTATGGCATGGGTTATGTGGCGTTGAGCCGCGTTCGCTCAATAGAGGGCTTGTTTTTAACAGGGCTGAACGCCATGGCTCTTAAATTACATCCGGAAATTTTTGCCTACGACGCCACACTGCGCCAGCTTTCCAGTGATCTAGCGGAGGAAATCGGCGAAGTTGCGGTTGAGGAAATAATTGAAGAAAAAATACAGTTTGATGACACGCTTTTTCAAAAATTGCGCGAGTGGCGGGCGGAGCGGGCGTCCAGCGAAGGCAAGCCGGCGTTTATAATTTTCCACGATAAAACCTTGCAGGAAATCGCCCAGGCCCAGCCTAAAAGTGAACAGGAGCTGCATGCTATTAATGGTATCGGTCCAAAAAAATTTGCGGCTTACGGCGAGGGCATTTTGGCGATAACAAGCAATAAACAATAAATTACCAGTAAAGAGAGAGCCTGGAGCTGCACTCCGGCCACGCCTTCCAGCCCTGGATGTCTTTGAGCTTCTGGGCGCGGAATATTTGCTCTGATTTTGAGGCATGATGGGGTAATCCGCTCCCGCCTACCACTTGCCAGCTCGATAATTTAAATTGCAAGCCGCCGTAATACCCATTGCCGGTATTTATGCTCCAATCTCCGCCGGATTCACACCCGGCCAGCTGGTCCCATACACCCGCGTAACCATCTCTATCAGGGATATTTTCCTCCTCAGAAGAATTATACGGGGGTAGTGTGGCGATTGTTCGAGTAGCCGAGGAGCTTACGATATATCCTTTCTCGGTGGGTTTTATATAATCATCCGCCGAGGCCAAAGACCCTATACGGGCTCCCACGGCACCTACGACCAGAAACCAAACAATATAAAATGCTCCGATTTTAACTATTATTGTTCGTAATGCTTTATCTCTCAGCATGCCAACAATTTTAGTGAAAATTTATAATCCTTTCGCCTTATGGTTAATGAGAGCTTGAGACATGTTCTTCTAATGAAGAACCAAATTGTTACTTTTGTTTCGTCAAAAGTAACCAAAACCGATCGGGCGTTCTACCTAACATAACTGGGAAAATGATTCTAAAAATGCTAGGCTTTGGGGAGGAATGTTTAAATTTTAATCATGATAAAGCTTTATCAGGCGGAATGGTGTCCTCATTCACATAAGATCCGGCAGCGGCTTACCGAACTTGGCGTGCCGTTTATTGCGATGCAAGTTTCAGTAGACCGCGAGCAGCGAGCAGAGCTGAAGCAGGTAAGCGGGCAAGACACTATACCGGCTGTCGTGCTGGAAGACGGCACTGTCCTGAGCGGCAAAGACGAAACAATCTTGAGCAAACTCAACGAAATTTACCCGGAACCGCCAGAAGCGGCCGAACACAAAGAAAAAGATAAAAAGAACTACCCCTTCGGTGGCTAAGAACCAGAGCAGTCTTTTTTTTATAAAAAAGTAATGACATTTCGGCGGTACTTCGTACCTACCCCGACCTACTTTCTTGTGTTGACAAGAAAGTAGGCAAAGAAACAACAGCAGGTTGCCAAACGCGACTGCCTTGAGATACCAGACTGGCTGGTTAGGCAAAAAACGTCCCTTCGGGGCCGGTCTTCGAATTTATATTTAATATAAGATGATTCTCAGACTAGCTTTTGCCTAAGCCATTCCAACCGGCCTGATTCAAACCAATCGGTTTAGCAAATGCTGAGAAAAAATAAGTTAGGATTCATCGATAACAAATCCTAGTTTTAGCGTTAAAACTAGGATGAGCCCCAAAAGAAACAACTATAAAACCCCCCTTAAAAACCGTGTTCTCCGTAGCTTCAAGCGAAGAAGAATGCTATCCTTCTCGTCATGAAGGCTTATCAAGCAAAAAACCAAAAACTGCCAGGTACTTCATATAGAGAAATAGAGCCACGGGCCAGGCATCTTTATAATATCGAACGAAAAAGGACTAAGCGCAATGCTTACATTCGCTCGGCATTTTTCAAAAATGACAAAATATTTTTAACACGTTTTTGGAATCATTTGTCACAAAAGAGGCAACGCGACCGCAAGCGGCGACTAAAGTATTTTCCTTGCGGGCTGGAGCTTGTTAGACACTCAAGGATTGAACCAGTATCAAAAGAGAATCCTAACAAAAGAAGCGAGATACTGCATCGATTTGTTGGAATTACTCCAGATAAGGAAATTTTCTTTGTTCAAATTATTGAAGATAAAAAGTCTGGAAACAAGTATTTAATTTCCATATTTCCAGCGGGATAAAAAAAGGCCTCCCGCAAGTGTAGTTTATAAACTACGCGCCGAAGGTCTTAATTCAAATATAGCAAAAAGAAAGAAATAAATCAATATTTGAAGCGGCTAAAGTCATTTCGCACGGCTTAACAGACTTGCAGCGAGATACTTTTCCCAGCAGTAGCAAAAGAATGTAAAAGATGATTTTTATTAAAATACTTCTTATTTAGAAAGTTATTTCACCGCTATTTCATAGCTGGAGGTGTTCTTTCAAGAAGAACCAAGACAAGTTCTTTCAATAAAGAATCAAATTCATTCTTTTGTACCGACAAAAGAATGCAAAAACTCTTGGGCGTCGAGCCATCGTTATTGATCTCATTGTCAAAAAGCACAATGCTCGGCAAACTCACCCCGCCTTAATTAATTCAATAGAAATAGAGGGCGGGGCTTAACACTGCCTCGCTAGTAATTGTGCTTTTGACATTCGCTAATCAGGACGGCTCTCTATGCCCAAACCCAATAAGCAGAATCGAAAAACCTTATTTTCCGATGATTGATAGAGCCAAACCAACCAACCCAAACTAGACCCGCCCGCTAGTACAACCCAAGTAACTACTGGGAAAACCCCTTAAAAAATGCTATTCTATCTCTAAACTATGTCTTTACCTTTGAATGAAATTCGTGCTCGTTCTGCTGCTTTTGCTGAAAGGTGGAAGGGTGTATCAAGCGAACAAGGTGAGAGGCAGTCTTTTTGGAATGAATTTTTTGAAATTTACGGTACTGATCGAAAAAGCGTGGCCATTTTTGAGAGTGCTGTTAATAGATTAGGAAGAGCGCAAGGCTTTATTGATCTTTTCTGGCCAGGCTTAGTAATAGTAGAGCACAAAAGTCTTGGTAAGCCTCTTGACGCTGCTTTTGATCAAGCGGCTGATTATGCTTCTTTTTTACCCCCTAAAGACCATCCGAGATATATCATAACCTCTGATTTTCATAGCATTAGATTGTATGATTTGTCCGCCAAAGACGGCCCTAAACATTGGGAAATTAATCTAGAAGAATTGCCTAAAAAAGCCGATATGTTTAGTTTCTTAGGTGGCTACAAAAAACAAGAAATTATTGAAGAAGATCCCGTTAACCGTAAGGCAGCCGAGAGGTTTGCCGAGCTTCATGACCAACTTAAGTCTACTGGCTACTCGGGGCATGAGTTAGAAGTTTTGTTAGTGCGTATTTTATTTTGCTTATTTGCTGAAGACAGTGGAATTTTTGAAAGAAATCAATTCCACGATCTCATATATAACGGCACAGATATCTACGGTAATAACCTTGGCCCCCATCTTATGCAGCTGTTTGATGTGCTTAATAAGCCCAAAGACAAAAGGCAGTCAAATCTTGATGAAAATTTAAATAAATTCCCCTATATAAATGGCAAACTTTTTGAAGAACGCATAGCTACCCCAACATTTGATTATAAAATGCGAGATTGGCTACTTGAAACAGCGCATAAACTTGATTGGAGTAGCATTAGTCCGGCTATTTTTGGGGCTATGTTCCAGGGTGTTATGGAGCCAAAACAACGACGCAGTCTTGGAGCTCACTACACAAGCGAACAAAACATTATGAAGGTAATCAAGCCATTATTCTTAGATGATTTATGGAAAGAATTTGAGAATGTAAAGGATAACCGTTCAGAACTTTTAGCTTTTCATGATAAAATATCATGCCTTAAGTTTTTAGATCCGGCTTGCGGATGTGGTAATTTTCTAGTTGTTTCATATAAAGAGCTAAGGCGATTGGAGCTAGAAATTATTAAAATCACTTGCTCTGTTCCAGGCATTGAAATGAAAGGTCTCAAAGTTAGTTTAAAATCTCTTACAAAATGCAACGTAGACCAATTTTACGGAATCGAAATAGAAGAATTTCCAGCACAAATTGCCCAGGTAGCATTATGGCTTACTGACGTGCAAATGAACAATGAAGCCGCCGATTATTTCGGTAAGCCTTTAGTTAGGCTTCCGCTACTGAACTCCGCAACCATTATTAATGAAAATGCGCTAGAAGCGGATTGGCACGAGTTAGTTAAACCAAGTCAGCTAGATTATTTATTTGGAAATCCTCCGTTTAGCGGTGGCAAGCAAATGAATCAAGATCAAAGAGACCAAATTGTCGAGCTTTTTCCTAAAGGCAGCGGGGCAGGAGTATTGGACTTTGTGGCTGGCTGGTATGTCAAAGCCATAGATTATATAAAAGACACACAGATAAAAGTTGCATTCGTATCAACCAACTCTATAACTCAGGGCGAGCAGGTCAGTATCTTATGGCAATACCTATTAGATAAAGGGGCAAAAATCAACTTTGCACATCGCACTTTCCGTTGGAATAACGAAGCAAGCGGCAAAGCCGCTGTTTACTGCGTCATAATTGGCTTTTGGCTAAAGAATGAAATCGACAAAACTCTATACGATTATGCAGAAGTCAACGGTGAACCGCATGGCACAATCGTAAAAAACCTCAATCCATATCTTATAGATGGTCCAAATGTCATTATTAAAAAAAGAACAAACCCTATGTGCAATGTTCCAAAAATGCAGTTCGGCAATATGCCTCTCGATGGTGGGTATTTACTTTTGACGACAAAAGAAAAAAGTGCATTCATAGAATCTGAGCCTTTGGCAAAAGACTATATAAAGAAATTTATTGGCGCTAAAGAGTTTCTAAACAGACAAACAAAATGGTGCCTTTGGCTTATTGGTACTACTCCAGATCAACTTCACAAAATGCCTCAAGTGCTGAAGCGCGTGGAAGAAGTTAAGAAGTTTAGATTATCAAGTAAGGCTCTTTCAACCCAAAAGTTTGCATCTTCACCGGCCCTCTTCAGAGATCGTAATTGGCCGGATAGCTCAATAGTAGTTCCTAGGGTTTCTTCTGAAAACCGACGCTACATACCTATGGGCTTCTTTGATAAAAATTCCATCGTAGGCGACACCTGCATGAGTATTCCAAACGGTAACATGTTTCATTTCGGAGTCTTAGAAAGCGAAATGCATATGACTTGGATGCGTTATGTAGCTGGCAGGCTAGAAAGCCGCTATCGTTATTCTAAAGATATTGTTTACAATAATTTTCCTTGGCCCAAAGCGAGCTCAGAGGAACAAAAAACTATAGAACAAGCCGCTCAAAATGTTTTAAGTATTCGAGAGAAATATCCGGATAGCTCATTAGCTCATCTTTATGGTCCGCTAACCATGCCGCCAGATTTATTCAAAGCTCATCAGACTTTGGACCAAGCCGTGGATAAACTATATAGAAAAGAGAAATTCATAGACGAAAAAGACCGCATGCAATTTCTTTTGAAAAATTATCAGGAATTAACAAAATCGAGAAAATTATGAAAGAAATAGATAATGAAAGGAATATTGATGAGTAAGCCAAGGAAATGGGTGCACAGGACCATTAATGCTAATCGCTTAAATCTAGATTTACACAACCCACGCTTGCCAAAGTACGTAAAAGAGCATAAAGATGAGAACATTATTCGTAACCATTTATTAGCTAAAACTGAAGTAATGAGAATAGCTCGCAGCATAGCAAATAATGGTTATCACAAAACAGCTGTTAGTATTGTTATAAATGAAGGTCGAAACTTCGTCGTGCTTGATGGAAACCGACGACTAGCAGCGTGCCAAGTTTTACTTAAACCAAGTCTTGCCTCAAATCCTAGAGATCAAAAAGAGCTTAAGGAACTAGCAAAAAGCTTGAACATAGATGAGCTAAAAAGAATTAGGATTGCCGTTGCACCTTCGCGTAAAGAAGCAAATAAAGAAATATGGGATATCCATGTAAGTAAATTGTTAAGACCGTGGGAAAGGCTAGAACGAATCAGAATGTACGGAGAGCTAATTGAAACGGGGGAATATACAGTTCCCGCTGCTGCTAAAGCCTACAATGTACCGCTCGCTACGTTTAAGGAGGAGCTCCAGACACTTTTCTTTTATGAAAAAATTGCTGAAGCAAAAGAGCTAGATGAAGATGACACAAATTTAAGAAAAACATTTAACATGATTGAAAGAATCCTATTGAGTACCAACGGTAAAAATATACTAGAGTATTCAATCGATGAAACAGGTAATATTATAGCCAAAAATAAAAAACAGTTTGACTCCACATTTAAACAACTTTTGCCTTATGTCGGCGGAGACAATAAACTAAAAGCCCAAATTACTCAAGATGAACTTGTAGACGAGGTTTATAGTAAAATTGCTCCAAAAAAATTTCCTCCAAAAAAGAAGCTCCCTCCCAAAAAGACTCAAGATAAGTCAACAAAACCCAATAAGCCAAAAAGCCCTGATCAAAGCGATGGAAATTTTCCATTGAAGGTTGTCAATGGGGACGAAAGAATATTTAATATTCAGACCAACCAGGAAGCCATATTAATTATTCGTGCGATTGCAAGCAGGTTCCACGCAGTTGTAAGCAAGCTAAAAAACGCGCAACGTAGATCATCAAAAACACATTTATTAGTAAACGACGAATATGACGTCCAGTACCTTCTCGAGGCGATTCTAGAACTTTTCTTTAAAAATGTTCGTCCGGAAGAGTGGACTCCTTCTTACTTAGGTGGATCTAGTAGAGTAGATTTTCTACTTTCAGAATTTCAAATTGTGATCGAGGTTAAGCTCGTAAGTGACAAATTAAAAGATAAAGAGCTAGGTAAGCAACTTATGGAAGATATCTTGCATTACAATGTTATGTCTGAATGCAAAACTCTCATTTGTTTTATTTATAATCCAGACGGCAAATTAAAAAACCCCAGTGTAATAAAAGCTGATTTAGAGAAAAAGACGGTTACTGACATTGATGATGTCATTGCCCTTATAGAGCCTCATTGATTTAATTATTAAATTATAATTTTTAAGAAGTCGTCGAGTTTGTTATCATACACTTGACGATTATGCTTACTACAAAAATAAAAAGAAAACACTATTTTACGCCTCTACGTTATCCTGGGGGTAAAACCTCTCTGTTCAATTATTTTGATCAGATTATTAAAGATAATAAATGGCGCGACATCAAATACATTGAGCCATATGCTGGCGGAGCGGGTGCGGCTTTATCATTATTGCTATTAGAAAAAGTAGATTCGATTGTAATAAATGATTATGACCCAGCTATTTATGCGTTTTGGAAGTCTGTTCTAGATAATACAGATGATTTTATTGACCTTATCGACTCTACACCATTAAGCGTAAACGAATGGGAGACTCAAAAAAGAATCTATAAAATTGCGGACTATAACAAGCTACTTAGACTTGGGTTTGCTACCTTTTATTTAAACAGAACAAATAGGTCGGGGGTACTTAATGGCGGTCCTATTGGCGGCAAAGCTCAAGAAGGAAATTGGAAAATCGATGCGCGATATAACAAGAAGGCTCTTATTGATCGAATTAGACTCATTTCCCTTTACAAAGATCGAATCAAAGTCACAAAAAGCGATGGAATAAAGGTTATAAAAAAATATGCGATCGATCCCAAGGCCTTTTTGTATATTGACCCGCCATATTTTGTTAAGGGCGCAAATTTATATCTAAATGCATTTAAGCTAGAAGACCATAAAAGATTAGCAGAGGTTTTGAATGAGCTTAATAACTCAAAGTGGATTTTAACTTATGATAATGAAGAAAATATCAAAAAGCTTTATCTGAGACGAAGACAAGAACCTTTTTCACTCAAATATTCTGTTCATCGAAATTCAAAAGTCGGTTCCGAAATTATGATTTTTTCAGACTCTATAAACTGATTCTCTAAAATGCTGGCAGGTTTTAGGGTTTATTCAATTACTGCTAAAGCAGCAATCTCCTTTACCCTTTGTGCAGAGCGCACGGCTTGTGGTCTAAGCGGATAGCTTTCGCCAACGGCAACTATTTCACCGTTACCGGCTACTAGTCGCCATCGCCATTGCAATGCACGGTCTTGATATATTTGGAACTTTGGGGTTCTCATAATCAACACCTCTCTTGGTTATTAGTTACAGGAGAGTTCGACCTTTTTAAAACCTCTCCCCGCCACAGATCACGACTATGAACTGTGGAGGAGGAGGTAAGATAGCAAACTAACCGGCAACGTAAGTCCCCGAAGGTTATCCCGCCAGCATTTTAAGGAACTAAAAAGCATTATAATTTATAGTCAAAAATTTTAAAAACAGCTGTGGTTTTATCACTTGCTGTCTGCTTTTTCGGTTCCTTTTTTCAGACAAAAAAGGAACTCACGCAAAGCTATGAAATAGCGGTGAACCCCTGCTTGTTAAACAAGATTATTTGTGCTATAATACTTATAATGAGATTTGCAATAGACTATTTGGAAAAAGTTCCTTATGAAATTTTGAATGATCCTGTCGAGAGCCAGGCAAGCGCGGAAGAGATTACAGCTCGTATCGGCAAGTATTTAGTAATGGAGCGCTTAAGCTTACCTTGCAAAGAAGAAACTAGAATAAAGATAGCCCGTAATGAAATGACGGAGTCTAAAACTTTCGTAACACTGTGTCGAATTATCTGGCGCTCAAAATATAAGAGCCGTGAAGGTTTAACAGCCGGCGATATTGAACTGACAGCAGACGCCCTGGGTGTGTATGAAGATATCTGGCCTATGGATCCAGACGAAGAAGCACGGGCTCTACTGCCCGACCCAGAAGAAGCCTTAGTCCCTTAAGCAAAGCTTCACTACTTCACAGAAACCTTCATTGAGGGTGTCTAGTTTCACTTGGGTTTGGGCATAGAGAGGCGTCCTGATTGGCGAATGTCAAAAGCACAATTATTCGCTGCAGAAGCGAAGCGAGGCAGTGTTAAGACCTGTCGGGCCTGTAAATATGTATAGACAGGTTGAGTTTGCCGAGCATTGTGCTCTTTGACAATGAGGCAGTCATGATGGATCGACGCCCAAGAGTTTTTGCATTCTTTTGTCGGCACAAAAGAATGAATTTGGTTCTTTATTGAAAGAACATCCACTGTAAGATACGAAGTATCTTCAAAAAATTACTTTTTGCTTATAATTAAACAAATGAACATCTACCTAGACATCGACGGCGTCCTACTAATCAACGAAAACCAGGCGGCGCCTTTTGCTGATGAATTTTTGCAGTATATTCTTACTAATTATCCGAATAGTACTTATTGGCTGACTACGCATTGCTGGAGGGGAGAGAATAGGGCGGTCGAGATACTTACACCTGTATTAAAGGAGAAAACACTTAAGATGTTAAGTATAATTAAGCCTACTGAGTGGGGTAATTATAAAACCGACGCGATCGACTTCAGCCAGCCATTTTTATGGTTTGACGATGATCTATTCCCGGAAGAAGAAGTCATACTGCAGCAAAACAATGCCTCGGGCAGCCAAGTTAGAGTAAATTTATACAAAGACCCAAACCAACTCCAAAAAATCCTAGATTCATTTCCTGTCCGTTAGAATTACAGAGAAAATCAAGCATTTTCTCCTCCGCTTTTTACCAGCATTGATAAAACCGATTGAAGCGAATCAGCTTGGCTGGAGTCACTGAAGCAAAAGCTAGTCCAGGCCGCTCCTTTGGGAAATAGGGCTGGACCGGCCCCGAAGGGACGTTTTTTGCTTCACCAGACAAGCTGGTATCTCGGCTCAGTAGTGTTTTGTCACCTGCTGTCTGCTTTTTCGGTTCGTTTTTTCAGACAAAAAAGGAACTCGGGATCGGTACGAAGTACCGCCGAAAATTGTTCTTAATTCAAAAGAAATTGGTTCTTGGTCACAAGAACACCTTGGGTTCTTTTCCAAAGAACATAATTAAAGTGATAGACTCATATTATGAAACTCATGGAGTTTGGCGAACCGCTGTTGAGGCAAAAAGCCAGGAAAATTAAAACTGCCGAGATAAAAACAAAAAAATTCCAAGCCTTAATAAAAGAAATGAAAGAGTTTTTAGCTGATAAAAAACTTGGCATTGGGTTAGCAGCTCCGCAAATAGGGCAGGATGCCAGCCTGGCAATCATATTGATTCAGCCCACTAAACATAGAAGTAAAGTCAAGAAATTTGAGCTAACCATCATCAATCCTGAGATCATCAAGACTTACGGCAGAAAATCTCAAATGTGGGAAGGCTGCATTAGCGGCGGATCAACCAAGGCCGGTTTGTTTGCCCGTGTTCCCAGATATAAAAAGATAGAACTAAAGTACCAAGATGTGAGAGGTCAGTCCTTTCACAAAGTTTTCGAAGGATTGCCGGCCCAAGTTATTCAGCACGAAGTGGATCATTTGAGCGGCGTGTTATTCGTAGACCGGGTAAAGGACAGCAAAACTTTCGTAACTTATAGAAATTACTTAAAAATAATAAAAAATAGCTCGGCCAGAACCAATGCTAAAAAATAACCAGCGAAAATTTGAATATCTGAATATTATTATTCTTTGTTCTAGCGTTATTGTCTTGATGGCTTTTCAAATAAAGATTTTAGGCTTTTTAATGCTGGCCGCAGGTATTTTAGGGTTAGTTTTATGTTCAAAAGATTTTAGACGCAACATCGGGCTAGTCTATGGCTGCGCGGCTTTGCTCGGAATAACCCCGATTAATACCAGCACTGACTTTCCTCACATATTAACTATGGGCGTACCTTTATTTTTAGCGGTATTCGGACCGTACCTTATTTCTAAATACATTTATAAAAACCATTTAGTCAGATTTCCGTTCCGCAAGGACAGGGAATGGAAGAAACGCGAGATAAGCTACGTATTATTTACGGCAATTGTCGGATTTTTAATTTTGCCGCCTATGCTTAGAAGCGGAAATTCTTTTCAAAATTGGGAAATATTGCCGGGAGCTTGGAACCTAGCTGAATCATACATAGGTCTTAATGCTGTAGGGATATGGGATGAATTATTCTTTATTTCAACGGTACTTGGAATATTCCGCCGCCATCTGCCATTTTGGGCAGCTAATTTAGCCCAAACAGCTTTTTTTACGTCCTTTTTGTATACTCTGGGGTTCCAAGGTTGGGCCCCGGCAATAATTATCCCGTTCGCTCTTAGCCAAGGATACATATTTAAAAAAACAGATTCGCTGCTGTATGTGCTTACTATTCATTTAACGCTTGATCTGGTATTGCATTTAACTATCGTACATCTTCATCATCCAAGCTGGCTGCCATTTTTTATAACATGATATTGAACAATAATATTACTCAATATTTAAGGTGTTATACGCCAAAAAATTATAGAATTGCATGGAGAATGCCGTAGCTTGTTTGTTTTTATATCCGGTAGTTTAATTGCGGTTAACTGATATAATCAAGCATGTAAATCTTTAAAGTTAAAAAAACGAGGCACTAAAGATCCAATAATATGAGCATAATAAAAACCATAGCTATAAATACGTTAGGACTTAACTGGTGAAGATAGAAAAAAACGCCGATATATTTCCCAGGCATTTTTTTTGGGGTGCTTCTACATCGGCTCACCAGGTAGAGGGAAGGAACCAAAATCAATGGAGCGTATGGGAGCTGGAAAATGCCTCGCAATTAGCCCAAACGGCCCATATAAGATTATCCTGGATGCCTGGCTGGGAGCAGATTAAAGACCAAGCTGAGGAGCCGAGCAACTATATTTCCGGCGAAGGAGTGGACCACTATAACCGCTACAAAGAAGACTTTGCCTTAGCCAAACAGCTGAATCTAAACGCTTTTAGATTTTCTATAGAATGGTCGCGGATTGAGCCTATGGAAGGCCAGTGGAACGATGAGGCAATCAAGCACTACCAGGACTACATTAAAGAACTGCGAAGCCAAAATCTTGAACCTTTTTTGAACCTCTGGCACTGGACATTGCCGGTGTGGTTTAGCGAAAAAGGCGGCTTTGAAAACAAAGAAAATTTAAAATACTGGAAAAGGTTCATAGAAAAGGTGGCAGCCGATCTCATATATGACGTTGAGTATATTATTACGCTTAATGAGCCGAACGTGGACGCGACCTTTTCGTACTTGTTTGATTTGCATCCGGGAAATGAAGTTAAGCGCTCTAAATTAGTTACTCCGGCTGTCTGGAAGTATATAAGGTTTTTTAGAGTTTATTTAAATCTTATGCAGGCGCATCGCTCAGCTTATAAGATTCTAAAAGGAAAGAAGCCGACCCTGAAGATCGGTCTGGCCAACCAGCTAGCTAACATACAAGCCAAGCGGCCGCATAATTATCTTGATCAAACTACTACTCAAGTCATGAGATATTTTTGGAACTGGTGGTTATTAAACCGCATTCGCCGGCAGCTGGATTTTATAGGTGTAAATTATTATTTTTCAGATTATTATACCGGGCTTGGCAAACGCAAAAATCCTAAAGTACCGACCAACGACATGGGTTGGTATATGGAGCCGGAAGGCATATATCCATTACTGCTTAGAGTATGGGCGAGGTATAAAAAACCTATATTTATCACCGAAAGCGGACTGGCTGACGCGAAGGACGAATACAGGCAGTGGTGGATTGAGGAGACTATTGTAAGTATGGAAAAAGCGCTTAGCGAGGGCGTGGATCTGCGCGGATATTTTTACTGGAGTCTTCTGGATAACTTTGAATGGCAGGATGGCTGGTGGCCGCAGTTCGGCCTGGTTCACGTCGATAGAAAAAAAGGCATGAAGCGTACAATCCGGCCTAGCGCTAAGTGGTTTGCCGACTGGCTGGCTAATTTAAAATAAAGGTAGATGATAATGGAAATCATAGAAGAATTACCGGAAAGGCTAAAAGATATCGGGCTTCATGTTGAAGTATACGAAGCGGAAAATTTACCTGAAATATATATTGACCAGTTGATCGAAAAATCCCGCCAACCGCACGTTTTAGAGTATGAAGGGCACGAAGACGCAGGAGGGCGTTTTAAGGACAGGGAAGCCTTCAATAGATGGACAAAAGACAAAAAGCGGATTTTTTACTTGCTTCTTGAGAAAGAAAATATAGCGGGTGTCATATGGTTTGGCGAACGGCAAAACCAGCACATTGATAGGTCCTACGGCTTAACGTTCGCTATCAGGCTGTACGAGGGATTTGTGGGCAAGGGACTGTCGAAACCTTTTATGAGAGTCGCCCACGACGGCATGAAAAAATACTATCCCGGCCAAAAAATATGGCTGGATTTCGCGGCAGAGAATGTAGCGGCCCAAAAAGCTTACGAATCATTCGGCTATAAATACCTTGGTACCAGCGACGGGAGAATGGTTATGGGACTGGACAATTTTTAAATGAAGGCCGGAAAAAAAATTGTAGTGATTGGCGGCGGGCACGGAAGCTCGGTGGTTTTGTCGGGGCTTAAAGATAAGGACCTGGAACTGACCGCAGTGATTTCGATGGCCGATAACGGCGGGTCAACGGGCAGGCTAAGGCGCGAGTTGGGGGTTTCTGCACTCGGCGACATTAGAAACTGCCTGGCGGCGTTATGTGATTCAGCAGAGCTTAGCAGCTTGTTTTCCTACCGTTTTTCCAAAGGGGAGCTGGAGGGACACAGTTTGGGCAACCTATTTTTAGCTGCCGGCGAGCTATCGTCTGGAAACCTGCAGACAAGCATAGACAATGCCCGCGAGGCTCTGAGTATAAGGGCCAAAATTTTTCCGGTTACCTTAGACAAACCGCAGCTAAAATATACCGCTGAGGAGAGGGAAGTTGTAGGCATGCATCAAATTGCCGGCATAACTATTAATTCAAAACCCAAGCTAACGCTGGAGCCTGAGGCAAAATTAACCGAGCAAGCCAGAAAATCTATCAGCGAGGCTGACTTGATAATTATAGCGCCCGGTAATTTTTATTGCTCGATAGCCCAGACCTTAATAGTCGGGGGTATGGCAGAGGCGCTGGAGAGTACTTCTGCAAAAGTAGCTATGGTGGCTAACCTGATAAATATTAAAAATCACACGAAAAACTTTAATGTAGTTGACTATATTCTAGAGGTTAACAGGCTGCTCGGCAGGGAAGTTCTTGATTATATGGTTTATAACACCAAACTGCTCGACCAATCCGTCTTAAGGCCTAATGAAGAGCTGGTTAGATTGGATTTTGACAAAGCAAACGCGAAATCTGTGATTTTTAAAGGGGGCGATCTGGCTGATGAAAATCTAACGCAGCCCGATCCTAACGACAAAATAGCCCATATTCGCTCTAAAGTTCGCCACGATAATAAAAAATTAGCCGAAATAATTTTAGCGCTCTAAGCGAATAGGTAACGCTAAATATGGTGCTTTTTGTTTTTCTGTGGAAAAGTATGCCATTTTTCTCTATAAAAACTCAATAAAATACTTGTCTGTGGGTAGGAATAGATAGTATATTCAAGTAAGTGGGTAGTCGTGGGTAAGCCAAAATAGCTTACTCCCGGTAAACCCCGTAGTAGATCTTCACTCTCCGCCCTGGCGGAAAAAAGCCTGAGAAGCAACAAGAGAAGGCCTATTACAGGGAAAAATAAAAACCACTGAAATTTAAAACGATGGCCACGATAGATTACTTTGAGAGGAAACTCGACGATAAGCGGCGGTTAACCATACCGACCGAACTTAGAGCTGAGTTTGCTAGCGGAGTAGTCATCACTAGAGGTTTTAAGGATTATCTGCACCTTTACCCATTAGTTGTTTGGGAAGAGGAAGTCGAGCCCAAGCTGAAAGGCAATATTCTCGACGAACAAACGGCAGATTTAAACGTCCAATTCAGGATGGGCAAAACTGAAGGTGAAATCGATGGCAAACAAGGCCGGGTAATGATTGAGCAGCATTTGCTGAATCATGCCGGGATCAAACGGGATATCGTTGCGGTGCGCGCCGGCAAATACTGGCGTCTGCAAGCTCTTTAACAAAAAATAGCAAGCTAGTAATTAGCAACTAGAAAATAGTAAGTAGCTAAAACTAGCAAAAAACACAACTTGCCAAGGTTTGCATTCGGGTGCAGTGCAAGGAAGATTTGAGAAGCGGACCAAAGTCGTATGGTAATACGACGTAGGGAGCATCGAAAAATCTGACGCAGCAATGTGCGCGAAAATATAATCGGGGTTTCCGGCTTGGCCGGGAAGCAGGATTATATGGTGCAAGACTTGGGGTTAGCTATTCGGCAGTCAGTAAGTGGATATACAGGGCACCACTATAAAAACCCTAGCTCTTTCTATAAAAACACCTCCCAAAACTCCACCTCACACATAAGTCTCTAAAACTTAGTCTTAAAGCTTGTTGGCAATTAAGCAGATTTTTTAAATCTCTATATCAAAACCAACACCTAAGCAATAAGACAAACAAAAACAAAAACGTATAAAAACAAAAAACTGACTGCTGATTAGGTGACCTTGTAAAAATAAAAACAAAAACAAAAATATGCAAGCAGAGATCACCAGTACAAAACACATTCCGGTTCTAGCAACTGAAGTAATGCAACAGCTGGATCCTAAGCCGAACGATCATTATCTTGATCTAACTGCCGGGTACGGCGGGCACGCCCAGCTGGTTTCAGCTAAGGCGGGCGCCACAGGCAACCTTACTTTAGTAGACCGGGACGAACAAGCCGTAGAACATCTAAAGCAGATATTCAAAGGCAAGTCCAACGTGCGGATTATGCACAGCGACTTTTTATCAGCCAGTCGAGAGCTGCTAAAAGAAAACAAAAAGTTCGATGTGATTTTGGCAGATTTAGGCGTATCGTCGCCGCACCTTAACATAGCCGAGCGCGGCTTTTCTTTCTCAAGCGAGGGGCCGCTGGACATGAGAATGGATCAAAGGCAGAGCAAAACTGCCGCCGATATCATTAACCATGCGTCTGAAGCGGAACTGGTCGGCATACTAAAAAAGTATGGAGAAATTAAGCACTCAGCTAAGCTAGCGCGAATATTAGCCGCTGGCAGGCCGTACAAATCAACGCGCGATCTAGCCGGCAGAGTGGCTGAAGCGATACCGCGCCGGAAAAAGCGGACTCATCCTGCGACGGAAGTCTTTCAAGCGCTTAGAATCGCAGTTAACAGCGAGTTAGAACTTTTAGAGCAAAGCTTGCCGCTCTGGTTTGAACTGCTGGCTCACAAGGGCAGAATAGGGGTCATATCGTTCCATAGTCTTGAGGACAGGCTGGTAAAACAAGCCTTCCGAGACTACGGAGGAAATCGGTATGATGCCAGGCTGCATATTGTGACCAAGCGTCCAATAGTAGGCAGTGACAAAGAAATTGTTTTTAATCCGCGTGCCCGCAGTGCAAAATTGCGGGTGGCGCAGCGAAAATAAAAACAAAGAAAGGGAGCAACGCATGCCTATACAGGTAAAAAAAAGTGCCTCCCGGACCTACAAAGTACCGGTAAGGGTACTTTAGACTAGGTCAACCCCGCGTCTTTTTGAGGCGCGGGGACCAAAACCTCTCGAGCGACTCGAGAAAAAACAAAAACAAAAAAGGAAAACAAAAATAAAATGACATACTCAAACTCAGTATCAGTTAACAGAAGGCGTTTTGCCGCCCGCCATCAAAATGCCGTAAGCCTGGCCGAAAAAACAAAAGTAATCGGCCCGGTCAGCAATACAATCGTTTTAGTAATTCTCAGCTGTATGCTGGGTCTGCTATACTTAACTCAAGTTACAAAAACTAACGCCAACGGCTATACGATTGACAGCCTCCAAAAAGAAAATGTGGCGCTGCAAAAAGAGCACGACCAGCTGGAATTAAGCGCGGCTCGCTTGCAGTCTATGGACAGGGTGGCAGGCAGCGAGGCAGCTGAAAATCTGGTGTCAATCGCGCCGACAGCTACTATCCAATAAATTATACCTTTATTGAAAAGTAAGCTGGCTAAAGTAGACAATGAACCCAAGACTAAATATAACCCGAGTAAACTTTTCTAATCTTAGATTTAATATCTTCTACAGCCTGCTTATTTTAATACTGGCGCTGTTTGTCGTCAGGTTATTTTACATCCAGGTTATCGAACACCAAACTTATAAAACGGCAGCTTTAGACACCCAGCTAAAAGAGTATAAAGTACCGGCCGAGCGGGGCGTGATCGAAGCACGTGACGGTGCCGGCGTGGTACCGATTGTATTAAATGAAGAAGTTTATACGCTATTTGCCGATCCGGTCTATATCAGCGACATAGAAGATACGGCCAATAAACTGGCGCAAATAACCGGCGTTAAAGCCCCAGAATACGAAGAAAAAATGAATGCTAAAACTCGCTACGCAGTCCTAGAGAAAAAACTCGGCAGCGACGTAAAAGATAAAATAGAAAAACTAGCAATAAAAGGCGTCGGGCTGCGCGCCGAATCAATTCGCACTTATCCTCAAGGCGTGTTAGCCGCCCAGATCCTAGGCTTTGTAAATGACGAAGGCGAAGGAACTTACGGCGTCGAGCAGTTTATGGACGAAAAACTTAGGGGCAAGCCCGGACAGCTCAAGGCTATTACCGACTCAAAAGGCATTCCCTTGGTTTCCAACAGGGACAATATATTAAAAGATCCGGAGCCGGGGCAAAGGTTGCTGCTGAGCGTAGATATTGGCATGCAAAGAAGGGCCGAAAAGCTTTTAGCTGATCATTTAAAATCGGTGAGATCAAAATCCGGCAGCGTGATAATCCTTGACCCAAATAGCGGCGCGGTAAAAGCCATGGCTAATCTGCCCAGCTATAACCCGGCCGAATTTTATAAAGAATCAGATGCGTCGGTCTTTACCAATGATTCCGTTAACGCACCGCTGGAAGTCGGCTCCATCATGAAGACGCTGACGGTTGCGGCCGGGCTGAATGAAGGCGCCATTAAAGCCGATACGACCTTTTATGATCCGGCAAAGTTTGAAATAGACGGAGCCACGGTCAGAAACGTGGAAGAAGACGGAGGTGCTCAGACCAGAAGCATAGCCGATATTTTGCGCTACTCGCTAAACACCGGGGCAATTTACGTTTTGAAGCAACTTGGCGGCGGCGAAATAAATGAAAAAGCCCGCAAAACCTGGCATAAATACCTGACTGAGCACTACTTATTCGGTCAAAAAACCGGCATAGAGCAAGGCTATGAAGCCGAGGGAAGCATACCGGACCCCGTGGAAGGGTTTGGCCGGAACATAAAATACGCTAACGCGGTATTCGGGCAGGGCTTAACTGTGACGCCTATTCAGTTCGCCGCGGCCTTTGCCTCAACCATTAATGGCGGCACATATTATCAGCCCCACTTGGTTGAAAGAGAAAAGCCCGAAGTAAGAAAAAAAGATGTGGTTAGCGGGAAAGTCTCCGGGGAGCTGCGAGCTTTGCACGAAAATAGCGTCGACAAGCGTTATCCGTTTGTCGATCGCGCCGGATATAAAATTGGCGGCAAGACAGGTACGGCTGAAGTAGCCAGCCCTGAGGGGGGGTATTATGACGATCGTTTTGACGGAACTTTTATAGGTTATTTAGGCGGCGATAAACCCGAATATGTCATTATGGTGAGAATTGACGATCCAAAGATATACGGCTACGCGGGCTCTGTGGCTGCCGCTCCGCTATTTGGCAAGATAACTTCAATGTTGATTGATAACTTCGCGGTTTCGCCGGCGGGAGAATAGAGTTATAATGTACGTCAGTATTAACACTAAAAACCCAGACGAAAAAACAAAATATATCAGCCTAAATTATGTTAGATACAATATTCATAACGATTGAAAGCGGAAGAGTCGCCGAGCTAGTCCTTTTAGCTTTTTTGGGCTTCACTTTTAGTATGCTTATCACGCCGCTTTACACCTCGCTGGCATACAAAGGCCAGTGGTGGAAAAAACCGCGAACTGCGGCTGCGACCGGTGAAACAGCCAAAGTATTCGCGCGTCTTCACGCCTCTAAGCACAAGCGCTTGATTCCTACTATGGCCGGCCTTATTTTCGTTACTTCGGTCGCACTTATTACGCTAGTATTTAATCTGTCCAGAGAGCAGACATGGCTGCCGATAGCAGCGTTTGTCGGCGCGGGCTTGGTCGGATTACTGGACGATGTCATCAATCTGAAAGGCACAGGGGGAGGGAAGGGCGGTTTGCCGGTCAAGCTCAAACTGTTTTTTATAAGCTTTATTTCTTTAGTGGGCGGACTGTTTTTCTATTACAAGCTAGACATTAACAGCGTGAATATCCCGGGATACGGCGACCTCGCGATAGGCTGGTTGATCGTACCGCTGTTTATTTTAGTAGTAGTCAGCACGGCCAACGCGGTAAATATTAGCGACGGATTGGACGGGTTAGCCGGCGGTCTGGCAACCTCGGCCTTTACGACTTATGCGATTATAGCCTTTATGCAGGGCAGGTACGGCATAGCCGGATTTTGCTTGACTATAGTCGGCGCTCTTTTGAGCTACACCTGGTTTAATATTTTTCCGGCCCGGTTTTTTATGGGCGATGTCGGGTCTTTTTCTTTGGGCACGGCTCTCGGAGTGGTAGCCATGCTGACAAATACGGTTTTGCTACTGCCGATTATCGGGGCGGTATTTGTGGCTGAAGCCGGTTCCTCGCTGCTCCAAATCTTATCCAAAAAACTAAGAAACGGCAAAAAAATCTTTAAAATTGCGCCGATACACCACCATTTTGAAGCTTCCGGCTGGGAAGAAACCAAGGTCACAATGCGCTTTTGGATTCTCGGCCAGGTTTCAGGCTTTGTCGGCCTGATAATTTTTATTGTTAGCAACTACCATGCTTAATCTTTTTAAAAGCGCACCAAGAAATCGTTCCCGGCAAACAAGCCGGAAATTGAACAATTTTTTTGACGACGGCGGTTCAACGCCCGAGAGAAAACACAAGCCGGACTACTTAATAGTTATTATTGCCATTATTTTATTAATAATCGGCCTGATCGTCATGTATTCAATCAGTCCGGCTTTAGCGGCCGCGGAAGGAGTTAGCCAGCACTATTTTGTTACAAAACAATTCGTAGCCATCGGTTTGGGCCTGCTAGCTTTTGTTTTATTTAGTTATTTGCCCCTGAAATTCTTACGCAGATCAAAGCGAACCTTAATTTGGCTGTCTTTTATCATGATATTGGCTGTGCATTTTTTTGGCGAGCAGCGCTGGATACAAATCGGCGGGTTTTCATTCCAGTCGGCAGAGCTGGTTAAGTTCACGGTCGTGGTCTGGGCGGCTTGTTTTCTATTTGAAAGGCTAGCTAATTCGGAAATAAAATCTACCCCGAAGACGCTCTATCCCATATTGATTTTAATAGGCTTGGTCGGGTTTTTTATTGCCGGACTACAAAGCGATTTAGGTTCGGCCGGCGTAATAGTAGCGATAGCGGTGGTCATGGCTTTCGCGGCGGGAATGCCCGTAAAAAGGCTGGCTGTCATCGGGGGTATAGTAGCAGTCGGAACAGTTATTGCTATTGCGTCGACGCCTTATCGCCAGGACAGGCTGACCACATTTCTTAACCCGGCCAGTGACTGCCAGGCAGCAGGCTATCAGTCGTGCCAAGCGTTAATTGCTATTGGCAGCGGCGGTATGTTCGGACTGGGCGTCGGTAACGGAGTGCAAGCTTACGGCTATCTTCCTGAAGCTGAAAATGATTCTATCTTCGCTATTGTCGGAGAAAAGTTTGGTTTTGTCGGTACCGGCGCGATTATCGGACTTTATGCGCTGCTTTTTTCCCGGATGCGCCGGGTTATTTTACATACTAGTGACGCCTTCTCGCGCTTGCTAGTAATCGGAGTTTTAACTTGGCTGGGTATACAAACTATAATTAATATCGGCGCGATGATAGGACTGTTGCCGTTAAAGGGAATTACCTTGCCGTTCATAAGTTATGGCGGCACCAGCCTGGTATTTGTAATGGCCGCAGTAGGCGTAGTTTTTAAAATTTCCAGATACATGGCTTATAGTCCTGTCAGAAATGTTGCATTAACCAAAAACGAGGAGGGTCCGCGTGACAATTCTATTAGTGGGCGGCGGCAGCGGCGGCCATATTACGCCTCTGTTAGCGGTCGCTAACCAATTAAAAAACGATCACCCGCAAATTAAGGTTGCAGCAATTTCAGAAAAGCGGGGCATTTTTAACCATATGTTTGAAGGTGCCAGGCCGATAGATGATCTTTATTTAATCAACGCCGGGAAATACCGCCGGTATTACGGCCAAAGCCTGCTGCGGCGTTTAATTGATTTCAAAAGCCTGCTGTTTAATGCCAGAGATATTATCCGGTTGCTGGCAGGAGCTCTTGAGAGTACTTTTTTGCTGCTTAGGATCAAACCCGGTGTGGTGTTTATAAAAGGAGGTTACGTTGGCGTGCCCGTTGGTTTAGCCTGCCGGTTGCTAGGAGTTCCTTATGTCACCCATGACTCAGACGCGGTGCCCGGGCTGACAAACCGCTTGATTGCTAGTAATGCGGTTATAAACATGGTGGGTATGCCGCCGGCCTTTTATCCTTATCCGTCGGAAAAAATAAATTTCGTGGGCGTACCCGTAACTCGTGATTACATAAATCCTGATAAAAACGCCCGGTTTAAAAAACGTCGGGAACTTGATATCGGCAAAGAAGATTTTTTACTTCTTATAACCGGCGGCAGCAACGGCGCCCAGCGGCTGGATAGAGTAGTGCACGGTGCTTTAGCCCGGTTGCTTATCAATAACCCTGCTTTGCATATTATCCATCAGGTCGGCAAAGACAATGAAAGAATATATGAAGATTACCCCGTAAAGTTGCATTCTAGAATCCGGGTTTCGGCTTTTTTTAAACCCTTATCCGGCTATATTGATGCGGCTGACGCCGTTATAGCTAGAGCGGGCGCTACAGCTATAGCCGAAATAGGCCATTTGAAAAAGCCACTGATAGTTGTTCCCAACGCCCTCCTAAGCGGCGGCCACCAGACAAAAAACGCCGAACTGCTCGAAGAATCCAACGCGGCTATAATTGTGAATGAAAACCAAGCCCTGCAAAACCCGGATTTACTGGCAGAAAATATTGAAAGAATTATGAAATCAGATGAATTAAGGGCGCGCTTAAGCAAAAACTTAAATGATTTGACGCGCAAGGACGCTACAGAAAAAATCAGCCGGCTGCTTACCGGTATAGCGCACTCGCGCAAAGATTGAGAAATGAAAATACCATTTACCAAAAAAAGAACTAAAGCCAGGCAAATTGTCCGCCGTCCTAATGTTAATCAATCCAGGTCAATCTATAATTACCGTTCATCAAGAAATGAATCTAGCCGGCAATACAATCGCGGCGATGAGCCAAAAGAAGCCGCAGCGATATATACTCGCCGTTACGTTAAATATATCGCTTTGGCCGGCGTATTGCTAAGCTTATTTTATTTATTAACCCTAACGCCTAGTGCTGACGTTAAGCTGAACGGCCAGCCGATTATATCGAGGCCAGAAAACTCTTACGAAGCCGCAATCAACCGGTACTTTAAACAGTCAATATTGAACTCCACTAAACTAACATTTAACAATGATAAAATGTCTAGTCAGATTCTAAGCGAATTTCCTGAAATTTCTCATGCGGAAATTGCGACACCGTTGTTTAACCGTCACCCAAAGGTGAATATTAGCTTCGCTGAGCCTTCGGTCAAGTTAAAGGTGTTCGGTGATGATACCTTTATTTTGGATGAACAGGGCACGGTACTGGCGCTGGAATCCGAAGCCGCAAAAAACGTAAATGTAAATAAACTTATAGTAATAAATGACACCTCAAATCAGCCAGTAAAACTGGGCGAGTTCGCACTAACTGAGCAGCAGCTTAATTTTATTAACAAAACTGCAGAACATGCCAAAAACAACAAACTAAAAGTCGAATCAGTTACCTTATCCGGCGGCGCTTCACAACTGAATGTTAATTATGGAGGCGTAAATTACACGGTAAAGTACAGCTTTTTTGCCGACCCGCGTCTTAGCAGCGGGGCATATTTAGCTCTGCGGGATCGATTGAAGAGGGACAATACCGAGCCTAAAGAATATATAGATCTTCGCATACCAGACCGCGCCTATATTAAATAACTGCCACTCCTCCACTGCTCTACCTAAGTTCGCTTTTTGTTCGTGCCTGTATTATATCTTACTATCCGAAGAAAACTATATAAAAATATATAAAAAGCTAAAATGCAAATTTTTATAAAAAAGCAGGGCAGTAGGCAGGGAATCGGAAAAAACCATATTAAGAATAAGAAACTGTGGAAAAGTCAAACTAAGCCATAGCGCCTGAAATTATATTAAAACACTATAGGGTTTTTAGCTCGGGATAGCATAGCACTACATGTTTGTTACAGTGAATAGAAACCACAGGCCTTAAGAAAATTTATTAAATGAAATTTGCGGCTAAAGCCATTTCGCTCCCCTATAGGAAGGTACTGCTTAAGCTTATTATCTCCATTAGTTAACGTCGCAAAATATACATTGTACGACCTTATTTCTATTGTCCGGTTATGCTTAATTATACATTCCCTTTTCATGCGGTTTATGGTTTTTTGTTTATGGTTTATGGTTTTTGTTTTCATGCCGCCTGCTCTGCCAGCCACGGCTTAAAATGATTGTCTTATTATCTTATTCCTTAAACTAAAATTTATATAAATTAGGCAGTGTTCGCTTTTTGTTTAACTTTATCTGAACCTATCAAACCTTGGCTCAATATCAACAAGCCAGAGAGAACTACTTAAATCCTCTGTAGGTGCAAGGAATTGATCTGGACCTATATCCCATAAGCCATAATCTTTTCCTAATCTATAAGAGTCAACTCCTTTTAGTATACGCTCAACAAAAGGCGTAGATAGTTCATCGGGTAAAGCATTTACGGGTGCACTGTCACGTACAATTTCGACTTCTGCAACTAAAATATAGCCTCTTGGAAAAAATTGTCTTGGCAGCCGCCGCGGTATATATCTCTCATATGTTTTGAGGTTTGAACCATCAATTTTGTATAAACCGAATTGATGTCCAACGACTAGTGCTCCGCATCCATTGGCTATAACTTCTAAGTCTTCATTAGTTGTATCAATCACCCCCTTCAAAGAACCATGACGGTCTTCATCAATCTCAAGGTAAGCAGGTCTTATAAAGGTAGATTCTGAAGCTCTTGTAGCTTGTGCCTCAAAGTTACCTCTGTTGACGACGACGGTTTCGGGGCTGTAAACCGGTAATTCTAACCCAGAAAAATGATGTACCGCAATCATTATTGATAAGCTTACTTTAGAGACATTAATAAATCATGGTTCACTATTCCGCGAGGGCGTAGGTGGCTTTGGCTACGCGTTGGAATTGGGGTTTGCCTTGAAGGTTGAGTAAGATTGTGGTTTCTTTCACATAGCGGCTTTTTAAGACTCTTTTTACGATTTCGTCGCGGTGCAGCGGCTCGCCGGCTTCTTTGAGAACTTGGGAAATAATATCGGCGACAGTGCCTTTTTTGTAGCCCCATTCTTTAAGCGCATAAATTCCCCGGCCGATCAAAACAAACCGGCTGTCTTTAATAAGTTCATTATGAATTGCCTGGGTGGTTACGTCTTTGTGTTTAAACTCAGAGCCTTTTATAGCGTCGGCAATTTCGTTGAAATGCATATGCTTGCCTTGTTGCTTCAAAATAACATAGATTTTGTCACGAATATTTCTTGGATTAACTGTTGGCCACTTGATATGTCCCCACATGCCGTGCAAAGTCGCCAGGTGTTTAGAGGTGCTGGAAAGCGCGCCGACGTGCTTGGGGTCATCGTGCTTGATGTGCTCGCTAATTTTCTCTATCGGATGAGGTTTGCCTAATTCTTTTACGGCTTCCACAATTTTCTCCACCTGAGCGTGCAGTGACTTCACGTCATGAACCTTGGCTATGGCGACTGATTGATGTACGTGGTCGTTTTCAGCCACTACAGTTAATGCCGGGCTTAATTCGGACAAAAAGGCAACGCGGGATTGCTCTATTTTGCTCGTATCCTGCCCCGTTATTTTGTTCGTTAGTGTGCTCACCCGAGCTACATGGCCTATGTCTTCAAGAGTTTTAACGGCATTGGTTTCAAATTTGTCGAGATCCGGTATGTTGCTTTTTTCAGCGTCAGCCCGGAGACGGGCCATTACAGATTTTTCAAGCTGCCGGACACGCTCGCGGGTTATACCAAGCAATTCCCCTATTTGCTCTAGGGTTTCTTTACGGTCGAATAAACCGTATCTTCTGGATATAATTTCCCGCTCACGTTCTCTCTCGATTGTTGCGAGTGTTTTATTGATTTGTTCTTCGATCTCTTTTGGGGTCATCCGACGAATTCCCTTCTATCTTAGCCTGTCAATTTTAGCTTAAGTATAATTATAACATTAATATTTTTTAAAGTCAAGAACTTCGTAATATCTTGTATATTCTCTGCCCTCCACTGTTAATCCCAGTAAAACTGCCAGAACAGTTTATGTCAGTTTTGTGAATATATTGTACCACTAAATAAAAACATCTGTCTAGTTTATGCGTTAGCAGTTTAAATACTACTAAAAATAGTGTCTAATGTTCTTCTGCTGAAGAACCAAGCCATCTTCTTTCGACAAAGAAGCAAGTCCATTCTTTTGTGCCGACAAAAGAATGCAAAAACTCTTGGGCGTCGATCCATCGTGACTGTCTCATTGTCAAAAACAACAATGGCTTGGGCGACTCCTTTCAGTCGGCCCAGTCTTTCTATAAATTTCATAAGCAAAGACTGGGCTAGCTCCCAAGCCTTAAAATTGTTGTTTTGACATTCGCCAATCAGGACGGCTCTCAATGCCCAAACCCAAAAAAGCAGAATCGAAAAAATTCGATGATTGATTAATAATATGCCTAAGCCGCAGCTGGCATTAATTGTTCAGAATATACAACTATACCTGGTCTAAAAGTTCTATATTCTGTTTCATTTTCTCTACCAATTGTCGTATAGCCGGACAGAAATTCTGGGTTGGTACCTGAATCGTTAGAAGCCATATGTGCCATCTCGCCTCCAGCTCCAATTCTCGCTATACTTTCGCCCGTTAACCACGTGTCTGTTTTGGCCGATTCCCCAGATGCGTCTATATGTTGACCCTCGTCTAAGCCTAGTACCATGCCCTTGTATACTTCCCACGTCATGGCCGTACGAGTATCGTGTCGTTCACCGTCAACTTCAACAACGTATTTTTCGGTTTTTTTTGGGTCAAATATGTCTACCCATGATCTGCGTAAACCGTTTGGCGCGCTGTACACAAGAACAGCCTTTCTTTCTCTCTCGGTTTCGCTAACCACTACAGAAAAATCTTCTTCTTGCACACTAAATCTCTCGGCCATAGCAGTTTTCCCGGCTCGAATACGTTCACCAACCCTATCATAAACTCTTTCCTCGGCAGCTATTAGCGCTCGGCCAACGCTTCTTTCAACTGGCTGTTCTTCTTTAGCATATTTCGGCTTTAGTACCTCG
Source organism: Candidatus Parcubacteria bacterium (assembly GCA_019347895.1). Classification (GTDB taxonomy): domain Bacteria; phylum Patescibacteriota; class Saccharimonadia; order Saccharimonadales; family 2-12-FULL-41-12; genus JACRNE01. Next base: position 27,819 of record JAHWKM010000009.1, read on the forward strand.
GGTAATTTCATATAGCTCCTCTAGATAAAATAGTTACAAATGATTTACATTTTTGCAAGCATGAGCAAAATATTATTTTGAAGCGAATTTCTCATCTACCTTTGGTCAGCATTGATAAAACCGATTGAAGCGAATCAGCTTGGCTGGAGTCACTGAAGCAAAAGCTAGTCCAGACCGCTCCTTTGGGAAATAGGGCTGGACCGGCCCCGGAGGGACGTTTTTTGCTTCACCAGTCAAGGTGGTATCTCGCTTCAGTCGGGTTTTATCACCTGCTGTTGTTTCTTTGCTCACTTTCTTGTCAACACAAGAAAGTGGGTCGCATCAGCTAACGGAGTTAGCGGCGAAACGACTTTGTTTTTAACAAATGTGCTTTTACTTTCTTGAAAAATATCTATTTACTTGGCCGGCGTTTGGGGCGTTTCTTGCGGGCTGGGGCGGCGGCTAGAAGTTCTTTGCAGGTTTGTTCGTCCAGTTCCTCGGGCTTTAGATCTTTGGTTATGCGGGCGTTTTTTTTGCCGTCGGTTATGTAGGGTCCGAATGGCCCGTTGATTATAGAGATACCGCTGTCAAACTGGCGTATGTACTTATTTTTTTCCTTCTCTAGTTTCTCCGCATAAAGCTCGCGGGCTTTAGCTTCGTCAATAGTCAAGGGATCCAGCGGCTTAATCGAAATATAAATTTTATCTACCTGGACGTAGGGGCCAAATCTGCCGATGTTAGCCAGTATAGGTTTGCCGTCTTCGGTTTTACCCACTTCCCGGGGCAGCTTAAACATTTCCAAGGCTTGTTCTAAGGTCACGGAATTTATGCCCGTGCCTTCAGGCAGCGGTGCAAAGGCCGGCTTTTCCTCGCTCTCTGTTTCGCCTTTTTGCAGCATAGGACTAAACCGGCCGTAGCGGGCCATAATCGGTTTTTTGGTTTTTGGATCATGGCCTAATAATCTGGCCTGCGACGTTTCCTCGCGGCTGACATCAGCGGATTTCTCTATTAACGGATGGAAAGATCCGTAAAATTTCTTGAGCATCTCTTGCCAGCCTATTTTCCCCTCGGCTATTTCGTCGAAGCTGGCTTCGGCTTTGGCTGTAAAATCATAATTAACAATCTCGCCGAAATGCTTTACCAGGAAATCGGTAGTCACGTCCGCGATATATGTCGGCAATAATTTGCCGCGTTCAGCTCCTGTCGTTTCTTCCGTTTCTTCATGGCTGATCCTGCCGTTTTTCAAAATAAGATTTTTTAGTTTTCGTTTCACGCCTTCGGCGTCGCTTTTTTCAATATAGCCCCTGGTTTGGATTGTAGAAATGGTCGGCGCGTAAGTACTTGGCCGGCCAATCCCAAGCTCCTCCAGCTTGCGTACCAGCGAGGCTTCAGAATATCGGGCCGGTGGTCTGTCATAAGTTTCTACCCCGCGGATATAGTCCAGTTGCAGCTGGTCGCCTATTTTTACTTCCGGCAAAATGACGTCATCTTTGCCGCCACCGTAAACCTTTAAATAACCGTCAAAGCTAAGTATCTCGCCTTTTGCTATAAAGATGTCGCTGGAGGAGCTGTTTGCGATTTTAATTTCGCTGCGGTCAAATTGGGCGCTGGCCATTTGGCTGGCTAAAGCCCGCCGCCAGATAAGTTTGTAGAGTTTTATTTGCTGGCTGTCAGCGCCCGCCTCCAGCGCTCTAATGTTGGAAGGCCTGATTGCTTCATGGGCTTCCTGGGCGGAGGCGCTCTTTGTTTTATATTTTCTGACCTGGTGATAGCGTTCTCCATATTCAGAATTTATATATTCCGCCATGGCAGATATAGAGCTATCTGATAAGTTTGTGCTGTCCGTCCGGATATATGTAATGTGGCCGTTTTCATACAGTCTTTGCGCCAGCGTCATGGTTTGTTTGACACTAAAGCCCAATTTAGTCGAAGCTTCCTGCTGGAGACTGCTGGTCGTAAATGGAGCGCTCGGGTTGCGCGAACCTGGCTTTTGGTCGATGTCGTCTACTTTAAAATTAGCGTTTTTGAGTTTTTCTAACAGTTCCAGGGCGGTTTTTGCATCAGGTAAGGCCTTGGCTAGTTCAGCCTTTAGCGCTTGACCATTGACTTCAAAATGGGCGCTGACCCTAAACTGCGATTTGGACTGAAAATTCTTAATTTCACGTTCGCGTTCCACTATCAGCCGGACAGCAACAGACTGTACTCGGCCGGCGCTTAAGCCGCGCTGGATCTTTTTCCAAAGCACCGGACTTAATTCGTAACCCACCAGCCGGTCTAGTATCCTTCTAGCTTGCTGGGCGTCGACTAACTTCTCATTTACTACCCTTGGATTTTTGACGGCCTGGTCGATAGCGGATTTGGTAATTTCATGAAAGACAATTCGTTTGGCGGATTTGGGGTCAAGTTTTAGGGCGGCGCAAAGATGCCAGGCAATAGCCTCCCCTTCCCGGTCTTCATCGCTGGCCAGCCAGACGGTCGGATTGTCTTTTAGGCTTTGCTTAAGCTCTGATACAACTTTTTTCTTCGAGGCCGGAATTTCATAATCCGGAATAAAGCCGTTCTCTACGTCAATAGACAGGCCTTTCGCCGGCAAATCACGTATATGGCCAAAGGAACTCTTGACCATAAAATCATTACCCAAGAATTTTTCAATAGTCTTAGCCTTGGCCGGGGATTCAACAATAACAAGGTTCTTACTCATATATGTATGCTTATGCTAATTTGACTTACGTAACTCGTCAAGCCTACGTTGATTATGATTTCTAGTCAATAAAATTTTTTAGAAAGCCATTTCGCACGGTCGCCGCGGCGACCTACCCCGACCCACTTCCTTGTGTCGACAAGAAATTAGAACAATTTTGTTAAAAATAAAGTCATTTCACCGCTAACTTCGTTAGCTGACGTGGGTTCCTTTTTTGTCTGAAAAAAGGAACCGAAAAAGCAGACAGGCGGTATCAAAACGCGACTAGTCTGAGATACCAGGCCTGTCCGTGAAGCAAAAGACTCCCTCCGGTCGGTCCTGTTCTATTTTATATAAGGAGCGAACAGGACTTGGTTTTGCTTCAGTGACTCGGACAGGCCTGATTCAGCCTAATCGGTTTTGCTAAGCCTGGCCAAAAGCAGATGAGAAATTCTTGAATTTCTCAAATAATAAATAATGATAATTCTAATTATTGGGTTTGGGCATAGAGAGCCGTCCTGATTGGCGAATGTCAAAAACACAATTAGTAGCGAGGCAGTGTCTAAGCCCCGCCTTCTATTGAATTAATTAAGGCGGGGTGAGTTTGCCGAGCATTGTGTTTTTTGACAATGAGACAGTAAAGACGCGGAATATGCCCAATCGGTTTGGAATACCTTTGCCGAAACAAAGGTATTGATTTGCTTCTTTATCTAAAGAAGAGGTTTGGTTCTTCGGCAGAAGAACTACTTCAACTTCCAGTGGTTATTGCCTAAAGCGGAGATAGCGCCTTTTATTTCCAGCATGGTTAGGGTTTGTTGAAATATACCTATTTCCATTTCGCTTTTGGCTAAGAGTTCATCCCCGGCAGAAGCACCGCCTCGTAGCAGCTCAAGCAAATTTGTTTCATGTTCATTATCGCCTAGCAAACTAACTTTTTCTGAAGGACTTTTAGTTATGATTTTTAGCGCGTCGAAGATATCTTGCTCGCTGGTTACGGAGATTGCCCCGGATTTAATAAGGTTATTAGTGCCGCTGCTGGTTGGGCTGGTAATATTGCCCGGAACGGCTAAAACCGGCCTGCCTATCTCCATAGCGAAATTGGCAGTGTACAAACTGCCGCTGCGCTCGGCAGCCTCGGTAACTAAAAGCGCGTCAGACAGCCCGGCGATGATTCGGTTTCTTTGGATAAAGGATTCCCTTCTGGGCATGAAGTAATCATCGAATTCACTCAGAAGTGTTCCGCAGCTTTCTAAAATCTGCTTAGCCAGCCCGCGGTGCATGGCCGGGTAAATTGCCTTAAGCCCGCTTGGTAGTACGGCGATAGTTTTGCCTTTGGCATTTAAAGCTGCGGCGTGGGCAATACTGTCGACACCAATAGCCAGCCCGCTAACTATACAGACACCTGCCCTTGCGGCGGATTCAGCAAAACGCTCGGTAATTTGCCTGCCGTAAACCGTAACCTTCCTGGAGCCGACAATCCCCAGTACCGGCTGTTTTAATTGCTCTTGCAGTTTTGCGCCTTGCGATTTCAACTCCTTTGGAGGCTCATGCAATTGCTCAAGACGCTGAGGATAGTTATTTTGCTTTTTGGATATAATCTCTAGCTGCATAGTAATTTGATATTTATACAATATTATATTTAAGTATTGACATAAAGAAATATTTTTGCTAAAATAGCAATTTGTAAGTCCAAAATACTTGGTCTTAAGTACCTTACACATCTTATTTCGGTAATATATGCCGGAATAAGTAGTTAGATTGTTTTAGAGTCGCTGTCGCTTATAGTGCCAGCGAAGCTTTAATTAGTTGTACCCTCCGCTAATTATACGCTTGTTTCGCTCCGCTGGACAGCGGATGGCGAAAGCTCTAAAACAAGCTAATCCCTTTAACCCTGTTCGCTCACGAAGCGCATAGGATTCCCTTTATCAAGGCGAGCCTGAACGGTTTTCCGTTTTTAGCGGAGAGACACAGCACTTTATATTTTTAATAGTCGTCTGATGTTTCGCTCAAGGGTGGGTTGAAGGGGTGTAATTGGTCAACGAGCGGTGCCCACCCCCTCTCGTTGGCCTTTTTTATTTTGTGCCCATCCAACCATAATTTTCTACTGAAAATTTGGTCGGACCCGCCTCAGCGCCGCCGCGCTTCCGGCCTTGCGTCCCGCCCCTGGCGGGACTCACCCTCTGGAGGTTCTTTTTATTGCGCAATTCCCAGTCACTTGTCATTTTCTGCTGAAAAATTTAGCTGGTAACGTTCCGCGACCGCACTCTTCACTCCTAAGTAAGGTGCTTTTACTAATTTATAAATTATGATATAATGTATTAATGACAATAACTCCGTTACCTCCAATTATACAGTTAAAGCACGAAGTTGATCGAAGCAAAGAAGCATTTCCAGGTTCATCAATGACAGATGGTGTAATAGCTTCAGTTCCTTCTAATGAGCTATCTAGTCTGCTTCTCCGTGGTCGCATTAGAGACGGACATGACGAGTCTTTACTTACTTATGCGCAAGCAGACAGCTATGCAAACATTAAAGTTAGAAGAAGTAATACTGGTAGAAATCCTTTAGAGCCGCAAATAGATGAAGGTCATTTAGAGATAGTCGAAGATTTTACAGTGGAGGATGGGACTTATAATGAAATAAAAGATTTTAACCAAACGATAGAGTCAATTGAGCGAAGGAGACGAAGACTTGCTGCACCATTGCAAATGGGCGCCGTATTGGTTAGCGCACTCGCAATAGGAGGAGGCCTTTCCGTATATGCAAAGTTAGTGCAATATCATAGTGATAAAAGTGCTCCACAAGCACAAAAGGAGTTACCGTCAGCAACGGAAGCAGGCTTGCTTGGTGCGGGTGCAGGAGCAGGCACGGGTTTTTTTTATAGTATTTGTTTCGCTGGCAGACTTGCTAGGGTCCGAGCGACCCATATTGTGAAAAAGCAGAATAATGACATCTTTGGTTAGATAATGAAGCTGCGGGTTTCGGCTGGGAGTGGATCGTTTGAAAAACAGTGTTCGCTTAAGATAGCGTTTGCTTCCTGAAGGAGTAGTGGCAGGTGTTTCTCCTGGGTTTTGCTGAATCGACTGAGTACAAAATCTGAACTATCTACTTGCTCAGTCTGCTGTCCAGCGGACTTTGGACCGATGCCGACGCGGACTCTGCCGAAGCCTTCGCCAATATTGGCAATAATAGATTTAATGCCGTTGTGGCCAGCAGCGCCGCCGCCAATTCTTGTACGTATCTGGCCGAATACTATGTCTAATTCATCGTGCACGACAATCGTATTGGCGTTATCGATTTTATAAAAATGCTGGACGGCCTGGACTGCCCTGCCGCTTTCGTTCATAAATGTAGTTGGCTTGCACAATATTACTTTTTTGTTGCCTACGTTTCCGATAGCTTGCTGAGAGTGCAGGTCTTTTTTGTTTGCCCAGCTTTCAAAATTTTGTTTTTTGGCAAAATGCTCAACTATTTCAAAGCCAATATTGTGGCGCGTCCCAACGTATTCTTTTCCTATGTTGCCAAGGCCTACGATAAGAAGCAGTTCCGAGCCCTGGGCATTGTTGTACAGCCGCGAAGTAGCGACTGTTTTATAAAGAGGGGCCTCGTCAGAACTTTCGCGCCTTACAAACAGACTCATTTAAAACTTGCCTCTTTTCTGTCGACGTGCTTTTCGATGAACCACAGTTGGACGGCTGAGCCGGCGTAGCCAAAAGCTCTGCGCAATTCTTTTTCTAAATAACGCTTGTAGCTCCAGTGTAAAAATTTAGTATGAGCGCCAAAAATTTTAAAGGCCGGGATCGGGTTGTCGTGTTCTTGAACCATGTAATTTAGCTTAGGCTGGCGGTTCTTTAGCCCGGCCGGCGGATGCTGGTTGATTACTTGGCGAAGCCAGCGGTTTAGCTCGGGGGTTTTTAATTTTTTGCTTCGTTCAAACACAATATCTAGCACAAGATCATAAATCTTCGAAATATTTTGCCCGGTGACGCTGCTGGTAAATATCAAAGGAGCCCAAGGAACAAAAGAATAATTATGGATTATTTGCGGTGCTATATTATCTCTGGTAAAGCCGTCCTTTTCGACGATGTCCCATTTGCTGACCACTAATATCAGGCCTTTGCCGGCTTCTTTTATCATGCCGGCGATCTTTTGATCCAGCTGGACGTTTAGTTCATTGCCGTCCATTAAAAGCAAGCACACATCGGATTGCTCAATAACTGACAGCGCCCGCAGAACACTAAACTGTTCGATGCCTTTTTGGATCTTACCGCTGCGGCGGATGCCGGCGGTGTCTATTAGCTCGATTGCCTTGCCTTTGTATTTAATTATATTCCGGTTAACATCGCGGGTAGTTCCGGCGCGTGGCGACACGATAGCCTGCTGTTTCTTGGCCAGTGTATTGAAAATTGCCGATTTGCCTACATTAGGCCGGCCTAGTATCCCCAGCCTGATTCTATCTTCGTCCAGACTGATGCTGGCTTTGGGCAGTATCGCAGACAGGCTTTGCATTAAATCTTCAATTCCTCTGGCATGCGTCACGCTGGTTAAAAAGATTTGTTTAACACCTAATTTTTGAAGATGATCGGCGGCTTTGCGGCCAAGTTTGTCAGCTTTGTTAGCTACCAGCATGACCGGTTTTTTAGATTTCAGCGCCATTTTAGCGACTCGGCGGTCCTCTTCGGTTATTGGCAAATGAGCTTCTACCATCACTAAAATAATGTCGGCGCTGTCGGCGGCCTGAATAATTTGTTCTTGTATAGTGAATTCAAATTCATCCTCAGCTGTTTTAAGCCCCGCTGTATCAACTATCCAAAAATCCTGCCGGGATCCTGGGTGCCCTATGGATGCCTTAGCCATAAGGGCATCGCGAGTAGTACCGGGTTCATTGGCAACGATTGCTTCGCGTGTTTTGATAACGGCATTAAAAAGGCTGGACTTGCCTACGTTAGCCCGTCCTACAATAGCCACAATCGGCACTTTTGATTTATTCACCGTAATTTGCCAGCTTTCTGGCGGAGCCAAAAACCCTGCAAATTACTCTCGGCACATACCCGCATTTTCTCCTGCGATTCTCCTGCCGCCGTACTATATGTACGGCTCTGTCCGATTCTCAGAGAGAAATGCCGGTCTGCACTCGAGTGAGCTAAATCAAAAGTCATCATACTCATTACAGTATAACTTGGAATGAGCCGGATGTAAGGTTGTCTAGCTTATACGGTCCGAATTCTACCCGCCGTAGAAGCCTTATCTTGTAGCCGAGGACGGCGAAGGTGCGGCGGATTTGCCGGTTCCGCCCTTCGGCGAGCGTGACTTGCCACGCAGAAGTATGAGGCAAGAAGCATGAAGCATGTTTTTTGGAGCCAGAGCTTGATTCCTGACTCATGCTTCTTGCTTCAAGCCGAAAGCTGCTGGGTTTGCTGTCGCCAATATCAACACCCGCTCTCGTAATCTTATGAAAATCTGGCTCGCTAAGCGGACGGTCAATTTCAATTTCATAGGCTTTAGTTTTTTGATAGCGCGGGTGGGCCAGCTTGTTGGCTAGCAGGCCGTCGTTGGTAAGCAAGAGCAAACCGGACGAGTCCTTGTCTAGCCGGCCAATCGGGTTTAAGTGGTGTAAGTCTTTCGGCAAAAGATCATAGATTGTCTGGCTCCCCTGCCCGGCCTTGGAACAGACGTAGCCAATTGGTTTATGAAGCATGATAGTTTGGGTTTTAATCTCGGGGGAAATCTTTTCGCCGTCGAGGCTAACCTCGCTGTCCGGTAATACGGCTTGGCCTAATTTTGCCGGCAGTCCATCTACGTATACCCTGCCTTGTTCTATTGCTCTGTCGCCGGCCCGGCGGCTTAAACCCGCATGAAGCGCTAAATACCTATTCAATCTCATACCTTAATAGTAGCTAGCAATTAGAAAATAGAAAATAGTAGTCCGGGGTGGAATAGGCATTTAATCCTAAAAAACTAATTCCTATTTACTAATTCCTAATCTAGAGAGCTATTTTGTTTATTTCTTGGTTGGTCTTTTCGATTTCGTCGATGACTTGATCGGGATCTTTCAAGCCTCTGGACTGTGGGTCCCGTACGATAGTGCTGGGATCAGGCCGCTTGACTGCTTCGTTGGCCACTTCTTTGTTTAACAACTCATCGATGTTTGGACCGCCCTTTAGAAAGTCTTCGCTTGGTTGAATTACTTTTTTTTTAGGGGTGTCAGAATTATCTTCAACTTTGATTACTTTAGCTTCGGAAACTTCGCTTTGTCCCGGCAAATCTTGTCCGTCAGCGGCTTTAACAGCTGGGTCGCCGTCGTCTAGCTGCAGAGGGTCGTGGGAGGCTTGCTCCCGGTTTAATACAGGAGCGCTTAACTGCGGCTCAGGCTTTTTTACTTCTAGTGTCGGAGTATTGTCAGGGGTTGATGGGGGGGCTTGATCTGGGCCGGAAGGCTCAGCAGGTACTGAGCTATCATAGGAAAGAGCCGGCGCTGGAGGCGGAGGCGGAGTAGATTTTTTTTCAAACTCTTGGATGTGCTCATTAACGGATTTTTCTTCATCCGCCAAGGCTTCGGCTAAGTTGGGGCCTATGCTGGGTTTCGGCGGTGCATCTGCCTGAGCCGCCGGTGCAGCTTGGCTGTTTATTGCTCCATTTGAAGTATTATCTTCATCAGAGTCATCGGGCAAAACTACTTGAATCGGCGTAGGCGAAGATTTGGTACCTGGCGTAGGTGAATTTCCCTCTGTTTTTGGGGGAGAAGGATTATTGCTATAGTCAGCTGCCGCTGGAGTCTGCCCGACTGCTTGATCAGACGCCGGCTCCTCTTTTGCCGGCTGGCTTTGGGACGGCGCGCGGCTTGTAAGAGGCGTAGGCACTACAAAGCTGGAATTATTAGGATTTGTTGAAACTGGCTCTTCTGGCGGCGGCGGATTTTCGGGTTCAGGTTCTGGTGGAGGGGGGGTGGGCTGCGGTTGTTCTGGCGGCGGAGTTGGTTGAGGGGGGTCTAGCGGCGGCGTACCTGGCGCAGGACCATTGGATGAAACCTGCTGGGAGCTTTGGCTAGCCGGGGCGGACGAATCCTCATTCGAGGACGAATCGTCACTTGAACTAGTATTATCATCTGGCGGGCTATCACTGGAGTTTGCCTGGGGATTGGTCGAACCGGATTGGCTGGAAGCATCTTCGCCCTCAGCATCAGACGCGTCGGGGTTTAATATGTCGCGTACGGCCTTGGCTACATCTTCCAGCGTAACCTGGCTTTTTACCAAATACATGTCGGCTCCCAGGCTATCGGCTCTGGCTTTATCTTCAGCCTGCGAAAGAGCGGTCATCATGATCACTTTGGTATCTTTGGTCTCCGGAGCGTTGCGTAATATGTCCAGCATATCGAAGCCGCTAATGCGTGGCATCATTACATCTGTAATCACTAAATCAGGCTTTTCTTTAACGGCAATCGCCAAGGCTTCTTCGCCGTCATTGGCGGACACGATGTCGTACCCCTCAGCGGTTAGGCGGGCGCCGTAAATCTCGCGCAGGTTATTGTCGTCTTCTACCAGTAATATTTTAGCCACCGAAGCCTCCTTTTGGTCGCAAATCAGAAATCCGAAACGCGAAACCCGAAACTAAAGACCTCGTTTCATCTTTCGTGTTTCTTTTTTGGAGTTTGTTTCTATTTTCGTGCTTCGAGTTTCGAACTTTCATACTTTTAGATTGTATCATGATTATGCTTGGTTTTGTACAATGCGCCGTCAAATTACCTGATTTGTATTTTCCTGGCTTTTTAGCTGCTGCGCCCGGTCACTCGATAACCTCGGCAGATTTATATAAAATGTGCTGCCTTCGCCAACTTTGCTTTCAGCCCAAATAGTACCTTGATACATTTCCACAATTTTACGGCAGATAAACAAGCCTAACCCGGTTCCGCCGATGGACCTGGTGGCGGAATTGTCTACGCGGTAAAATTTCTGAAAGAGATGAGGCAAATCCTCGGCCTGTATGCCTGGCCCCGTATCGTTTACTCGCACTTGAACCACCTCGTCGTTGCCCGTTAAGCCAAGCGAGACCTTGCCCTGCTCGGTGTATTTCACAGCATTGTCGAACAAATTAGTAATAACCTCGCGGATGCGGTCGGGGTCGATATGGCAGTAATAAAGCGGCTGGACTGTTTTCATGCCGCCGCTGGTGTCGATAATATTTGAATCGCCCTGCGTGGAATTAACCACCAGTTCTACGGTTAAGCCTTTTTTTTCGGCGGTGAAGCGCAAATCTTCTACGAGCTGTTCCACGAAGGCGCTCATTTCTGTGATCACAGGGTGGCTGGTCAGACGTCCGTCTTCGGCTTTGGCGCTGGTCAATAAATCTTGGAACAACTTGCCTAGGTTTTGGGTGGAGGCGTGGGCTTTATTTAAATAATTGCGGGCGCTGGCGTCGATCTTGCTTACTTTGTCATTCAAAGCCAGGGCCAAATAGCCTTCTATAGCGGCGACGGGCGTACGCATTTCGTGGCTGGCGGTGGAGATAAATTCAGCCCGCCGCTGTTCGTCGCTCTTCTCAGCCGTTACATCGCGAAACACGGCCACGGCGCCGACCAGCTCGTCCGTTTTGGGCAAAATCACCGGCGATATTACCAGTGAGATAAAAATTTTGTCGCCCTTTATTTTTAACAGCTGCAAGGTTTGGCTGAAGCGCTGTTTTTGGCTTAAAACTTGCGCAAACGGATGTCTATCGCCGGGTATAGACTCGGTGGTTTTTTCATCGGCCGATAATTTCAATACTAATTTGGCATCCAGTCCGAGGATTTCATCAAGCGGCCAGCCGGTCATATCGGCGGCGGCTTTATTGGCTAGATTGATATTTGAGTTGGTATCAACCACGATAATGCCGTCCGATATGGAGTTGATAAGAATTTCGGCTTGCACGTCTTTGCTATGCAGCGCGCCGGCTAGCTTATTGACTTCACGGCTTTTGCTGCCGCCACGTTTGTGGTGCTTGGCCCAAAACCAAAAAAACCCGGACAACGCCAAAAATGTCAGGACGGCCGAAGCCAGTAAAACTGGCAATATCCCTAATTCCATTTTATGTTTGTATTGATAAGCATAACTGTAACTAGTATACAAGAACTAGAGTTCAGAGTTTAGAGAATAGAGTTTAGAAAAAAACGAGAAGAAAAAGCGATTATTATTTTCTGAGAAAATTCGATCGTTGCTAATCTGTTATACTGGACTTGCGTAAACAGCTAGTTTCCAGAGCTTCTATTGAAAATTGCTAATTGCAAATTGAAGATTGGAGCGAAGCGACCAGGTCCCTTCGTCTAGTGCGAGAAATGCCAGTGGCATTTCGCAAGGCCGGAGCGCGACGGCGTGAGGCATGCCGAAAAGAATTTTCAGCAGAAAATTACTTTTGGGTAGGATATCTTAATGTCAGAAATATCTGTGGGTCGAATCCTCAATGAACTGTATAATTATCTCCGTTAAGGCCTCATCGTCTAACGTGAGGATTGCCCGGTGGCAATCTGCAAGACCGGAGCTGCGACGGCAGCGAGGTGGGGTCGACGAATTTTTCAGCAGAAAAATATCGGTGACTAGGACACCAGGTTCTCATCCTGGCAATGGGGTGAGACAAGCCGGGGGCTTGTCGCAAGGAAACCTACTCTTCAAAACTTGTTTTTGAAAGATGTAGTTTCGGGTGAGATGAGCTGGGAGCTGATCGCAAGGACACTTGACTGATTTGGAACTTGTTTCAAGTAAGTCAATGTTGGGCCTGCAGAATGTAGGTGCCGAAGGTAGGTCGATTCGAATCGAACATTTATAATTAAACGCTACATGGCCTCATCGTCTAACGTGAGAAATGCCAGTGGCATTTCGCAAGGTCGGAAGCGCGACGGCGCTGAGACGGGCCCGACGAATTTTTCACAAGAAAAATATCGGTGGGTAGGACGCCAGGCTGTCCGGTATAATGCAATAATACTTTCTTGTTAGCACAGTCTTTTGAGAAAGCATGGCCTCATCGTCTAACGGTTAGGACACCAGGTTCTCATCCTGGCAATGGGGGTTCGATTCCCCCTGAGGTCACCATTTGTAAATAATACCTTGTTATGGTATTATATTTTCATGTCCCGCCAAACCTTCGAACCACTTGAATTAATTCCTGCAGACACAGTACCAAGCTATGACATTCTGATGTCTGGTATCAGTCAACCGCCAGACCCTCCTGATCGTGATTATTCTGACTTATTCCCGCAAAATCACTACAGCCATTTTCAAGGACCACTTGGTCGTTACATGGGCGGCGACCCACAAGTTGGTCACCCGCTCTATACTGCCACACAAGGTTTATACGCAGCCTACTATTCATTTGCACAACAAGAAAGAGACAATGATTTCCGTCGCACGGAGACTACCGGTCGAGGTTTATCCTCTACAATGCTGCAAAAACATATCGGACGATGCATAGCAAAAGGCTACGACAATCTTTTGGAACAAACTGACTCAATTACTGCAATAGAAGCCATTGGCCACTATATTGAAAGTCAGGATATAGACCGTGCAACTGCATATAATGAAGCGCTAGATTACCACACAAATGAGCTTGCAGCACTTGATCGCGGTGACGAAGAGCCCATACCAACCGAAATTGATGGAATACCAGTCATTTCCGGCAGAGATATTGCTCTTGCTATGGGCGAAATACCTGAATCAACAGAGGTTGAGTGTGAGCAACGTAAGGAGTGGACGCAAAAGCAGATAAGTTTTGTTAGGAAGCGTCTTGTTCGTTTACGTTTTGAATACATGTCTGCAACGGCGCTTGCAGAGTTACTAGGTCGAGCCGTCTAGCAAGAAGAACACGAGGCAGATCATCAAAAGCAATTAACTCTTGTTTAATTCGGTTCCAATCGATCCCACTTACTTTCATAGGCGGACTTCCGGGGAATCGAACGGGATTAATTACTCATTAATCCCCGTACCTTGCTCCTCAAGATGCCAGTTGGCATGTTGAGGAGTTGTCTCTAGCAAAACTAAGTTTGTTTTGCGGGGACAAGGCGATTCCCCCTGAGGTCACCATGTTTATGTTTGTGGCGGCGTGCTTGGCGGACGTGATTCGGGTTGAGGGGACGGGCTGTTTTGCTGCTGCGGCTGTTGTGGGGGCATGGTCGGCCTGATCACTCCCTGCTGAAAACCCCCTGGCTGAGGATAGACAGAATTCTCGGCCGTGCTATTGCCAAAAGGCTGCACTACCTGACCGTAGAAAGCTGCTTCTTTTCTTTTACGATTAACTATAAATGAAAAAACCAATGTCGCGACTATGAGAGATACGTTGATTATCGCCCACAGCCAAGAGTACCCACTAGCAGAGAATGAAGAAGACCCGCCTTCGAAAGTCGTAGTAGAATTCTTTGAAAAGTATGCCGCAAAAGGAAATCCGCGGAATGCCGCTCCTTTATACAAAGGTTCTGATTCCGACATCTCGCTGGCTTGTGCGTCCGGCGTATCAACCGGATTGCCGGCGGAATTAAAAGAGAAAGTTGCGGCGCTGAAATTAGCAGACGAATTTTCCTGATAGTCCAACATTTTCCAGTGGGCGGGAGAAATCGTGGTCGCTGCCGCCGCGAAATCTTCGAATTGAGCATCCGGATTTTTCGATATCAAAAAGTCAACTTTGTCTTTGTATAAGCTTATTGGTGTGGCCGATAAGACAGTTAGAAGCAGCGGTATGAGATATAGAAGTTGTTTTTTCATAAGCTAAGGTTATCATATTTATGCTTATATTTCGCAATCGGTTTTTTATATGTTTAACCCTGAAAATTATTAATGTTAAAGTATAAGTAGTAAATGTTATAGAATAATGTTCATGGCTTTGTCAGAACCACTAGAATTTTTATAGACAGTCATTATTAAAAATATAACAAAGAGTATCCTCCGTCATTTCACTTTTTGTGAAGTTACGTTAGGATTATTGATTTAAGGCGAATCAAACTTCTATTGCCAGGCTGCCAGAATGCCGCCCATAACGATCACTGTGATGGCTTGATAGCCAATATCAATCAGGTAGAGCTTCATGCTCTTTTGGGCGAAGATATAGTTGATGCCCAGTGTCGTGGCCATGAAACCTACTGCAGCCATGGCGCCAATAAGCAACCCCTCAGCTAAGGACTGAGCGCCGGCAAACGCGATAAAGTAGGCTAAAATCCAGGCTTCCACCAAGGAGGCGATCATCGTCCAGAAGTAGCCGCCTTTTGGCCCTTTGGCAAGCTCCTCTTTGCTTAAACCATTTTCCTTCATCCAAGCCAGGCTAAAAAGCGGGCCGAACCAAATTATCCCTATTGGCATAGCTGCTAAACCGGCTATTAGTATGGCTAAATAATTCAAATCAATTCCTTCAAACATGTCTACTCCTCAATACAAGGTACTATTATGTTATTATGTATACACCCTTAATTGCTATAAAACAAGTATAAGCTACCCCTCTAACATGGATCGGCCGAGCGTACCTAGTTCAGGCTATCTCATATGATAAGCTATTCATAAGGAGTTGTTTTGGCGAGAATAAATGAGAATTATAAGAAGCTTCAGGCTGGATATTTGTTTCCGGAGATTGCCCGACGTACTCGGGAATTTGCCGCTAAAAATCCCCAGGCTGAGCTGGTCCGTTTAGGCATTGGCGACACCACCCTCCCATTAAGCGAATCAGTTATAAAAAGTCTCCATGCAACGGTTGATAAAATGGCCGATTCCAAGACCTACCGGGGTTATGGCGCCGAGCAAGGCCAAGAAGAACTCCGCCAAGCTATAGTCGACCATTATAGAAAGTACAAGGTGGATTTGCAGCCCGATGAAGTATTTGTCAGCGACGGCGCCAAACCTGACTCGGCCAACATCCAGTCTATTTTCTCCAGTGGGGCGGTGGTTGCTGTTCAGGATCCGGTCTATCCGGTATATGTTGACAGCGCGGTTATCGGTGGCAAAACCAGCGGCTTCTATAATGGCCGCTACGAAGGCCTTGTCTATATGGACTGCACAGAGGAGAATGAATTTTTCCCTGAAGTCCCCGACCAGAAGGTAGATTTAGTTTATCTTTGCAGCCCGAACAATCCGACCGGCGCCGTAGCCACACATAAACAACTAAAAAAATTTGTTGACTATGCTCATGATAATGAGGCCGTGATCATTTTTGACGCGGCTTATGCGGCCTTCATATCCGACCCGTCCCTGCCCCGCAGCATATTTGAAATTGAAGGTGCTGAGGAACATTGCATTGAGATAAACAGCTTTTCTAAACTGGCCGGATTTACCGGCGTGCGGTTGGGCTGGACAATTGTGCCGCATAAATTAGTAATTGAAGGAACTGTTCCCGGCGAAGTACAGTCCCTTTGGAACCGCCGCCAAACCACAATGTTTAACGGCGCTTCCAATATTGTTCAGCTAGCCGGCGTGGCCGCCCTGTCCAGTGCCGGCCAAAAAGAATGCCAAAAAATGATTGACTATTATATGGAAAATGCCCGGATAATCCGCAATGGTCTGAATGACGTCGGCATTGTAACCTTCGGCGGCATAAACGCGCCGTACATTTGGGCCAAGACTCCGGACGGGTTGGATTCCTGGGAGTTTTTTGACAAGCTGATGAATGAAGCCCATGTGGTGGGCACGCCCGGCGCCGGTTTTGGCAGGCTCGGCGAGGGCTATTTCCGCCTCAGCGCCTTCGGCGAACGCTCTAATATAAAAAAAGCTGTGGCCAGCATAAAAAAGAATTTAAAAATATGAAATTCACTAAAATGCACGGTCTAGGAAATGACTTCGTGGTTTTAAAAGGGCCTCTTGTCATTAAATCGGAAATTATTGCCAAGCTCTGCGAGCGCAATTTTGGAATTGGCGCCGACGGACTTTTGGTTATTAGCCCGATTGATTCGGGCGTCAAAATGGAGTATTGGAATGCCGATGGCTCGAGAGCGGAAATGTGCGGCAACGGCCTAAGGTGTGCTGCCCGGTTCGCGGTAGATAACGATATGGTTGAGGCCGGAGAATTCAAGGTTCTAACACCTGTGGGGCCATTGAAGGTGTCTTGGGATGGCCAAGATGAAAATAACATTTCCGGCCAAGTCGGCAAGGTTACGGTTGACAGCGACCCTATAGAAATTGAAGGATCAGTTTTTTATAGGGCTAATGTAGGCAATCCGCACGCGATCAGCTTTGTCACCGATGTTGGCTCGGCTCCGGTTAGGACTTTGGGTCCGAAGGTGGAAACAAATTCCCTTTTTCCCGACAAAACCAATGTTGAATTTGCTCACATTGAAGACAAAAATAAAATCAATTTGCGGATTTGGGAACGCGGCGTCGGCGAAACTAAAGCTTGCGGCACCGGTATGGTCGCTACGGCAGTCCTAAGCGAGAGTTTGGACAAAACAGCCTTTCCTACCCGGTTGCAAGTCCCCGGCGGCATGGCCGAAGCCTGGGTGGATAAGGACGGCTACGCCTGCCTGCGCGGGCCGGCTGTGAATGTATTTGCCGGCGAGATAGATTTGGAGGCGCTATAATGCAAGATATCGAAAAATTACAATTTTTAAGCGAAGATCAAGTCCGCCAGATTGCCCAGGGCGGCACTCCGGTTTTTGTTTACTCCCGGTCGCGTTTGGCTAAAAGTGCAAGGCAAGCCCTAGCGTTCAAAGTTCTATACGGTCTGACGGTTCGTTATGCCATGAAGGCTAACCCTCACCCAGAAATAATAAAGCTATTTGCCGGTCTAGGTCTCGGTATTGATGCCAGCTCGGGTTTTGAGGCAGACGTAGCTATCAAAGCTGGTGTGAATCCTCAGAAAATCCAGCTTACCGGGCAGGAATTACCCGCAAATCTGGCTGATTTACTAAAAGTGGGAGTTGGCTTTACAGCTTGTTCACTTCACCAATTAGAGGAATATGGCAAATTGGCGCGAGGCAAGGAAGTTGGTGTTCGTATCAATCCAGGTGCTGGCGCCGGAATGAATAACCGTCTTACTACCGGGGGCTTAGCAGCCAGCTTTGGCATTTGGTACGAATACATTAATCAAATTCACACTATAGCCAAAAAATATAAATTAATTATTAACCACCTTCATACACACGCCGGAACAGATACTAGCTCGGAAGGTTGGTTAAATGTGGCTAAACGAAACTTAGGTTTTTTATCTCAATTCCCAGATGCAGTTAGCACTAGTCTGGGCGGTGGTTTCAAAATAGCCCGGATGAGCTATGAGAAATCAGCTGATTTACAGGAAATATCAATACCAATTGCCAAGTTGCTTAAAGAATTTTACGAACAGACCGGTCGTAAAATACATCTTGAGATTGAACCCGGCAAGTTTCTGGTAACTAATGCAGGCACTTTAGTTACACGGGTCATTGACTCAAAAGATACTGGCAAGAATGGTTATAATTTTCTTGTCATTGACGGCGGTATGACCGAAATAATACGCCCCGCCATGTTTGGCGCCCAGCATCCATTAGTTGTTGTGCCGCGGAATGAGCGTAAATCTAACGAAGTTACTGAGTACGCCGTGGCCGGGCATTGTTGCGAGTCCAGCGATGTATTGACAGTTGTCCCCGGTGACCCGGAGACGCTTCAACCCCGGAAGCTCGAGAGAGCTGAAATCGGGGATTACTTATGCGTAGAGGGTGCTGGCGCTTACTGCGCCAGCTGGAGCACAGTTGGCTATAACTCCTTCCCTGCCGCCCGCGAAATCATCATCGATTAATGAGACGCGTCTTAAGCAGGAGGATCATTTGGTTCTTCTAGATTATTGAGAGCGTCGGCTAAAGCTTCATAATTTTTCTCTAATCCCTCTTTCGTTATGTCAACATCAACTTCAACACCCACTTCTTTCATAGCCCTTCCACCCATTCCGACAACTCTTACTGGTATATTTCTATCATTAATGTATTGTGTTATTTTTCTTGCGTCTTCACCCGTGGTGGTGCCAGATGTTAAATTGCCGTCAAGAATAACTACGTTAGCTTTTAAATTACCAGTCTCAATCTCATGCAAAACTGCGAAAGCACCTGCCAGATCAGCAGCTTCGCCAACAACTTCGTGCCTTTTATCACTAGATAATTTTAAGCACCTCTTCGTCATACGACGAAATGTTTCATGATCTTCAAAATGTACTGCTCTACCATTATTCACAACAGCGTCCTCGTTACTTACCTAAATTATAGCACATTATATAGTTACTTGTCAAACTTTGCGAACTGCGAACTGCGCACTGCGAATCGCCCCTAGTTCTTCCCTTGAAGGATAAAATCTTTGCTATAATGCATCTATTAATTTGGAGAATTAAAATAATATGATCAGAGCTTTCGCACTTGAGTGCAAAACGGAATTTATTGGCGAGCAGCGGAGTAAAACGTACAAGCGGTACGTTGCACGAGCAGCGCAGCCAAAAATTGCGTTATGTGCCAAGAGCGGCTTGCAAGAGCAAACTGGTTT